>JBMZCV010000058.1:0-26834 GCA_049613665.1 Chitinophagales bacterium
GCTTTTGGGCAAATTTAAAATTTTTGACCAAATGATTTCACTTTGAACCAAAAAAATGCCTTCCACCTATTTCTTCAAAAGAAAATAACATTTGGTATAAAAAGCTACCTTATCAAAGTAATATTTCCTTTGTATAACTCGCTGGTTTCGTCATTGAAAGTCACTTGAATTTGATATACATAAACACCAATTTCGCAGACTTCGCCATTTTGAAAGCCGTCCCAGCTTTCGCTCAAATTATCTGTTTTTATGCTAAAAACTTGCTGTCCCCAACGGTTGAAAACCGACCAATCTACGCTTTTTATATTTGAGCCATAAAAACGCAAATTATCGTTTACACCATCATTATTTGGTGAAAAAGCATTTGGAATAGTCAAAATGTTTCCAAGTTGAACATTTACATTTATGCTGACTTGTGCTGTTGCTGAACAACCAATTTCGTTAGTTGCTACTACGGTATAAGTCGTGTTTTCTGTTGGCGAAACGCTTGGATTTGGGCAATCTGTGCAAGAAAAATTGTTGCTTCCTGTCCATTCATAAGTGATATTATCGCCTAAGCTAGAAAAGGCGTTGGCTTCCAAAAATACAGTTTCATTGGCATTGACAAGCATAGCAGAAGCTGTTGCGTCAAGCGTGATTGTTGCAATTTCGATTTGCGTTTCTGCCGAAAACTCGCAGTTGTTTTCATCTAATCCTATATACGAAATAGTGTGCGTTCCGCTACCTAAATTTGCGATTTCAATGAAATTATTTTCTTCACCATTGATACTAAAAACACCATTAGCAGGCTCGGCTGTTAGGTTTATTGTTTCGTTTCCACTACAATATAATTCATTTAAATCTAAAAAAGTTGCAGCATAAGGTACACAATCTTCATTTAAAATCGTACAAGTTTGTGAAACTGTTTCGTTGCTTTCGCAAAAAGCTTGTCCAATAACAGAAAGTGATAATTCTACTGTTTCGCCAGCTATTCCTGTATGTGTGTAGCTCGTGTCGGTTATTGTCGTGGCATTTGATTGTCCATTGATGCTGATAACATAACTTTCTGCTCCACTAATAGCATTCCATGCAAATGTTACGCTAGTATTTGTCACATTTTCGCACAAAATTTCTGGCATCACGATTTCGCCCAAAACTTCTATTGTGCCAAAAGCTACACAACCATTTGCATCTGTTACACTCACTTCATAGGCATTTGCGGCCAAATTAATAGCTACCGAATCGCTTTGAGCTTCACTATCATTCCAAAGATAAGTATAAGGCGGTGTTCCTCCTGTTGTTGAAACACTTGCTGTTCCTTCGTTTTCTCCGCAAATTGTAGAAGTGCTTGAAATTGAAATTTCAGGACTGTTTTCGTTATTTATACTAAGCGTTATTTCAGCAGAGCAATTGTTTGCATCTGTTACACTTGCGGTATATTCGCCTGCGGCCAAATCTGTGGCAGTATTGCTATTTAAAGCATTGTCGTGAGACCATGAAAAAGTGTATGGTTCTGTTCCATTTGCTGCTAAAATGCTTGCTGTACCATTATTTTGGCCACAAGCTGCATCTATAATATCGTCAATACTTAAACTCACTGCTACTCCATTAGCTATCGTAAAATCTTCTATTGCAAAACAGCCATTTTCATCAGTTACGGTTACGGTATATCCATCTGCTCCCAAATTTTCGGCAGTTGCACTATTCAAATTTTCATCGTGTGACCATTCGTAAGTGACATTATTTGCTAAAGTTGAAACGGTAATGTTTCCATTTTCTTCGCCACAAGTTGCGTCATTTACGGCTACAATTTCAAGTGTTAGAGCTGCTGTTTCTCCTATCTCAAAATCAAAAATAGCTTCGCAATTATTTTCGTCTGAAAGACTGACACTATAATTTCCTGCTTCCAAGTTTTCGGCAGTTTCACTATTTAAAGTAGTATCATGAGACCATGAAAAAACCAAATCATTTCCATTGCCACCTGTAAATACAACTGTTGCCTGGCCTGTCGCATCGCCACAACTTGCATCTGTTGTTAATACTTCATTAATGCTTGGCGAAGCTAAATTTTCGATAGTTACATTTTGTATAGCTTCACAACCATTAGTATCTGTTGCTGTGATTGTATATTCGCCAGCGTCTAAGTTTTCGGCAGTTTCGCTATTTAAAGTAGTATCATGAGACCATGAAAAAACCAAATCATTTCCATTTCCGCCTGTAAATACAACCGTTGCTTGGCCTGTTGCATCACCACAACTTGCATCTGTTGTCAATACTTCTTCAATACTTGGTGAAGCCAGATTTTCAATAATTATTGTTTGCATGGCTTCGCAATTGTTTGCATCTATTGCTATAACTGTGTATTGGCCTGCGGGTAAATTTTCGACAGTTTCGCTATCTAAAATCATATTATGAGACCATAAAAATGTAACATCAATGCCGTTTGTAATAGCTACAGTTATTGAACCATTTGCTTGTTGGCAAGTTTCATGTAGAACTGAAATGACCTCTAAAATAGGGCCGTCTGCATTGTTTATATTTATATCTAAAACAGCTTCGCAATTGTTTTCGTCAAAAACTGTTACGGTATAAACGCCAGTTTCTAAATTTTCGGCTGTTGTACTATTTAAATCTGTATCATGCGACCATGAATAAGTTAAATTGCCTGTGCCACCCATAGCGTTTACACTTGCCGAGCCATCATTTTGTCCACAACTTGCCGAAACATTTGCAGCTTCTAATAATGTTGGCGAGGCGAAGCTAAGAATACTAAAAGCTACAGTATCGACACAATTGTTTTCGTCAAAAACCGTAGCGATATAATCACCAGCCGCTAAATCTGTCACTATTGCACTACTCAAATTATTGTCGTGAGACCAATTTATTATTAAATTTCCTGTACCACCTCCTACGCTCACTTCGGCAGTTCCATTGTCTAAGCCGCAAGTTGCATCAGTAGTATTTTCGAGCGAAATTGTAGGACTTGCTTCACTCCCAACAGTCATAGTTTGAGTAGAAACGCAGTCATTTCCATCAGTAACGCTAATTGTGTAATCGCCTGCAAGTAAGTTATTTGCTTCGTTACTATTCAAACTTGTATCGTGAGACCACGCATAAGAAAGCGGATTTGTGCCTCCCAAAGTTGTTACTTCGATACTTCCATTTTCTTCGTTGCAACTAGCATTTACAATATCGAGCAAAGCAAAAGAAACGCCATTTGCATTTGTAATCGTTAGGCTTATTTCATCTTCACAGCCATTTCCTCCTGTAACCGTTACGGTATAATCTCCTGCTGAAACATTGCTAATACTTGAGCTATTGAGCAAAAGGTCATGCGACCACGAATAAGTAAAAGGCATTACACCTCCCGAAATTAAAACATTGGCCGAAGCATTTGAATTTTCGCAAGTTTCGTTGGTTATGTTTTCGAGAACTAAAATAGGTGATGAAGATGAATTGATAATGATTTCTAAAATGTCTGAACAATTATTTTCGTCAGTTGCTGTAATGGTATAAGTTGCGACAGTTAAATCATTTGCCGTAGGCGAATTTAAAGTATTATCGTGAGACCAAGCATAAATGATATTTCCAAAACCGCCAACTGCTTCCACTTCAATACTTCCATTTGCATTTCCACAAGCTGCATCTGTGCTAGAAATAAGTTGTAAACTCGGTGCTGCAATGTCGTTTATCGTGACGCTTTGCACCGCTTCACAATTGTTTGCATCTGTCAAGGTAATGCTATAATTTCCAGCCGTTAAATTTGTTGCTGTTGTGGCATTCAAAGCATTGTCATGCGACCAAGTGTAGCTTAATGTTCCATTGCCACCATTTCCTGCTACTGTAATACTTCCATTTGCATTTTCGCAAGTCGCATCAGTTGAATTTGTTACATTTAAAGTTGGTGCATCATCATTATCAATAACAACATTTATCGTTTCCATACAAGTATTTCCATCTGTAACAGTTATGGTATATAAACCTGCGGCTAAATTATTTGCGGAAAGATTTGTGAAGTTTCCGCTTCCTGAAAATGGTGGAGTTCCATTAGTCACTAAAATGCTTGCTGTTCCATCATTTTGGCCACAACTCGCATTTGTTGTATTTGCTGATAAAGTCATACCTATTGGCGTGTCTATCGTAACATTTGCGGTAGCTTCGCAAAAAATGGCATCTATAACTGTGACACTATATATGCCTGCTCCAACATTTGAAAGCGTTTGATTGGTTGTATTATTTGACCAAAAATAAGAAAATGGTGGAGTTCCATTTAAGCTTTGTGCAGTAGCACTTGCATTTTCAGCATTTGGGCAAAGCAATTGATTGACATTTATGATGCTTGCCGAAATAGGATTTGGAGCATTGAGTGTTACATTTGCAGTAGCTTCGCAATTGTTGGCATCTGTTATCGTTACCGTATAAATTTGATTGGCTTGCAAACCTGTTGCAGTTGCTGAAAGTTCACCATTTGACCATGCGTAAGAAAAAGGTGCGTCGCCATTTATATTTTGAGCAATGGCCGAGCCATCATTATTTTGGCAAGTTGGTGAGGCAATTGTTGTAACTTCTGCTTCAAAATTAGGCGAAGGTATAAAAGAAATTGTAGCCGTATTCGAGCAGTTTCCATCGCTAACTGTTACGGTGTAAATTGTTCCTTCTGAAAGGTTGGTCGCTGTTGCTGTCGTTTGGCCATTTGACCACATAAAATTTAAACCAGATAAATTTTCAACCGTACTTGCTGTTGCTGTTCCATTATTTTGGCCGCAAGTTGGTTCATTAAATATTGCAATAGTAGCTGAAAAAACACTTACTGCTTCAAAAGTAATTTCATCAGTTGCGGAACAGCTTTCGCTATCCGTAATCGTAACCGTATAAGTATTGTCGGCTTCCAAATTTGTTGCAGTTGGAGTTGTTTGGCCATTCGACCATTCATAAGAAAAAGGAGCATCACCATTTGGACTATTTGCAGTAGCAGAACCCAAAGGATTTTGACAAGATGGCGTAACAACATTTATAATATTGACGCTAATAGGAGGCTGTGGATTTAATATAAATTGAGTAGTTACTTCACAAACATTAGCATCTATAACAGTTACACCATATACAATATCGGCTTCAAGATTTGTAATAGAGGCTGTCGTTGCACCATTTGACCATTGATAAAATATAGGTGCAGTAGCATTTGGACTATTTACTGTTATAGCTCCATCATTTCCTATACAAGAAGGATTTGTGATTTGCGTAGCGACAAGTGTAATTGGTTCTTGTGGCGTAAAATAAATATTTGCGACAGCCGTACAAAAGTTAGCATCTGTTACGGTAACGCCATAATTTACTTCTGGAACTAAAAAAAGTATTTCGGCCGTTGTTTCGCCAGTACTCCATTGGTAAGAAAGCGGTGCTACACCATTTGAGGAAACCACCGCCAAGCCATCATTTATTAAGCAAGTAGGTTCTGAAAACTGATTGATTTCGGCAGTTATCGGCTGCAATTCTGTAAAAGTTGTTTCAGCAGTTGCGGTGCAATTATTGGCATCTGTTACGGTTACAGTATATAAAATATTTGGCTCAAGCGAAACGGCTATTTCAGTCATTTGACCATTCGACCATTCATAACTAAAAGGTGCAATGCCATTTGAACTGTTTGCGGTAGCCGAGCCATCATTATTTAAACAAGTTGGTTGTGTTGTTTCGCTAATTTCGGCCGAAATATTTGGCAATTCATTTAAAGTAACTTCGGCAGTTGCGGTGCAATTATTGGTATCTGTTACGGTTACAGTATATAAAATATTTGGCTCAAGCGAAACGGCTATTTCAGCCATTTGGCCATTCGACCATTCATAACTAAAAGGTGCAGTACCATTTGGACTATTTGCGGTAGCCGAGCCATCATTATTTAAACAAGTTGGTTGTGTTGTTTCACTAATTTCGGCTGAAATATTAGGCAATTCATTTAAAGTAACTTCGGCAGTTGCGGTGCAATTATTGGCATCTGTTACGGTTACAGTATATAAAATATTTGGCGAAAGAAAAGAAGCCGTTTCCGTTGTTTGATTATTTGACCAAAGATAAGAAAAAGGTATTTGGCCTGTGCTATTTGCCATTGCTTGCCCATCATTTCCAAAGCAAGAAGGTTGGGTTGGCGTGATACTTGCTTCTATCGAACTGATGGTTAGTACAATATCATCTTGATTTTCGCCACAATCGCCATCTACCGTATAAGTTATCGTTGTGCTATTACCACTTACTAAAGTTGGGTCAAATTCGCCTGTCATATTTGAATCGCCTACAATACCTTCGCCAGCCCAAGTGCCACCAATAGAAGCAGCCGTTAGTACAAAAGCATCAGCCGAACACACCGAACCAACATCATCAATAGTTGGGTCAGTAGCTGCTGCTTGCACTACTACATTTATTTCGCCTGTTGCCGAATTGTCGCAAGCATCACTTACTGTCACAAAATAGGTAGCATCTTCGGTAGGCATTACCCATAGGCTATCATTAGTGCTTAGTTCGCCATTTCCATCACTCCATTCATATAAATAATACGGATATCCACCTGTTGGAATAGGATTGAGCAAAGTGCTATCGCCTTCACAAAGCAAAACATCATCTCCTGTATCAAATGCAAAAGGTTCACTATCTAAAATATTCATTGTGAGTGTTATTGAACCGCCATCGCAAAGACACTCTGCTGCATTAATATTTAGTTCAATCGTTTCTATGCCTTCTGGAATACCATCTAAGAAAGCTTCTACCGTAATTTCATAGCTTAATTCGCCTGCTGGAATAAATACAAAATTTGGAATATTGGCATAGTCAGTACCTTCAATGGCAGTACCGCCAACCGTATAGTTGATGATAAGAGGTTCGTCTAAAGCATTTTGAATATTTACTTCATCACGCTCAAACAAAAATGAACCATTAGCACAGCCTTCATATGTATCTTCTACATTTAAATCCGTAATAGGTGGCACAACACTAATCAACGCTCCATTTCCTGCACTAAAACTATTAGCTTCTAAAAAAACAGCCGAATCAAAAATATCATCTTGTGCATCGGCAATTGCTAATTTTATATGATAGGTTTCGCATGGAGTAACCTGCGATTTGGCTTCAAAGACTTGCGTAAAACCATCAAATACAGGCCCACCAAAAGTATTATTGACATAATATTGAGCATTCACAGGCGGACAGCCAGGCCCATCATCAGGGTGAATATTGTTGATAGATACTTCGGTGGTCGTACCTGGTATTCGAGCAATATTCTGTGTACCTCCTTGAATGCCAGGCCCGCTTAATATAAAAGCAAACACATCATTGAAAGCTGCACAACTATACTCTGGATATTCTTCGGAAGCAAAAACATAGTTGAAAACTACGGTATTGCCTGTTGGTATAAAATCAAATTCTAATACGGCAGCATCATCTGTTAGTGTAGGAGCAATAATAGCATTCAAATTACCATCACCACCACCAGATGTTCCATTGCTTGCAAAAGCACCTGGCCCATTGTCAATATTTCCATAATTTCCTGTGGTGAGCAAAATGCCTTCTTCGAGACCAATATTATCTAAACCTCCCGAAAAATAACCTTTAGAGTTATTATCACCTGTATAATCAATATTAAGAATTTCTACGCAATTTCCTGCCAGAAAAATATCTTCTACCATTTCTTCGGCCGATACATTGGCCACTTGAAATTGAGCTTGTAGCGTAAAATTAGAAAACAATAATAGGTTGAAAAATAAAAAGTAGTAACGTAAATAATAATTCATGTTTTTTTTTTTGCAATATGAACAAGTTGTTTTTTTATAAATGTCGTTTTTTTCTTATAAAAAACAAAATAGCATAGCACAACTATGTAAAAAAATTATTTTATTCCGACAATACTATGAATTATTCATTTTTTTCATAAAAAAAAGCACTAACAGAAAAATCTGTTAGTGCTTTGTGAAAAGGCATAGTGTTTTGAAAAAGAAAATGTTTAATATTTCTTTTTTTTGACGCAAATATTATCTTATTTAGCATTTGCTTTCATAGCTTTCATATCAGCTTTCATTTTTTGATATTTAGCTGACTGAGTAGTGTTCAATACCGTTTTAATTTTCATGTCACGGTCTTTTTGAACCGATTTAAGTGAGCGTTTGAAATTGCGGTCTCCTGCACGATTAGCACGCAAAGCATCAAGTTGACTAGCCGCATTTAAGTTAATATTATAAATTTTAGAAGTTTGCTCTTTTGTTAAAGATAATTTTTCCACCAATTGGTTGGTATATTGTTGTGCTCGGTCTTCAGCTGTGATAAATTCACGGTCTGTTTCAGTCGCTTTTACCTTTGCTGTTTTTTGAATAGCTTTTTGTTTTGCTTGTTTAGCATTTTGAGCAAAAGTATTTTGTGTGAAGCAAATAGTAGCAAAAGTCATTAAAACAATCAATAAATTTTTCATTTGATTTTAGTTTATAAGTTAATTATTATTTTTTTAGATAAAGATGAAACGCTTTATTTATTAGCAGTTTCGTTTTTTAGATGTGATGTAAGAAAGATAGTTTAAAAGAAAAAGAAACTTTTTTTATTTTAACCCAAAAAAAAGTCAAATATTGTGTCTAAATACACTATCATGTATTAAAATATATAAAAATTATTTTTTTTGGTAACTATCTACCTAGTGGATATTTACTTATTATTGGCTATGTAATAAAAAAATGCCAATTTGAAAAGTGTAACACTTATTTTTTCAACTTTCTAAGAAGAAAAAATTTTTCCTAAAAGAATTTTTTTAGGAAAAGACCTATGCCTATAAAAAAACAAAAAATGTTAGAAAATAAAAACGAAAAAGCACCTAAAAAAATAAGTCTTCGAGATAGCACCATAAAAGTGGTCAATCCAGCAACAGGAATTAAGATTGTAAGGCTAAAAAAACATACGAAAACAGAAATAGAGGAAAAATTTGAGCTACTAAAAAGTGGTCAAACTGCTTGGGCAGCCACTTCTTTTGATGAACGCTTGGCATGTATTCAGCATTTTTTTCGCTTGCTAGACATTGAAAAAATAGACCTTGCCGAAACATTGAGTTCCGAAATTGGAAAGCCGTTTAGTCAAGCCTTAGATGAGTTGCAAGGAGCTAGAGGCCGCATTCACTTTTTTTTGAATAACACAAAAAATTGGTTGCAAAATGAAATTATGATTCCGCATTATCCAACGCAAGAACGTCTAGAATTTGAACCCTTGGGCATTATCGCTTATCTTTCGCATTGGAGCAATCCGTATTTGGCAGCAGCAAATTATATCGTTCCAGCTTTGCTCACAGGAAATACTGTGATGTATCAGCCTGCCGAAAATACACTTTTGACAGCCAAACATATTTGCAAATTGTTGTATGATGCAGGTATTCCAAAAACAGTTTTTCAAAATATTATTTGCACAGAAAAAGAACAAGAAATTTTATTGGACTTGCCTTTTGATGCTTATTTTTTTGTAGGAACAAGCGAAAAAGCAAAAATTATTGCACAGCAAGTTGCACCAAAATTTGTTCCCTTACATTTAGAATTAAATGGAAAAGATGCTGCTTATATTGCCGATGATGTTGATGTGAAACGAGCAGCACAAGTAGTTGCCGAAGGTGCTTTTTATAATAATGGCCAGCATTTTTCGTCAGTAGAACGCATTTATGTGCATGAAAATATCTACGAAAGTTTTGTCGATTTGCTCACACACGAAGTACGAGAGCATTGGAAAATAGATTTGCCAGCAAAAAGATATACAAAAGTTGGAGCAGTTTCAAAGAAAGCACATTTATCTTTTTTAGCAAAACAAGTGGCTGATGCAGTAGAAAAAGGAGCTGAAGTGCGTTTGGGTGGACAAAAAGCGGCTAGAAAAGGTTGGTTTTTCGAGCCGACGATTTTGGCAAATGCTGATGAAACAATGGATATTATGAGCAAGCCAAGTTTAGGGCCAATTGTAGGCATTCAGCGAGTGGCTAATGATGACGAAGCCTTAAAACGAATGAACAATACAAAATATGGCTTAACGGCAGCCGTTTTTTCGGAAGACGAATATCGTGCTTTATACCTCTTAGAACGCTTAAAAGTTGGCACAACATATTGGAATTGTTGCGACCGAATTAGTCCAAACTTGCCTTTTTCTGGCCGCCAACAATCTGGTTTAGGAGCGAGTTTGTCGTATATGGGGATTCGCTCATTTGTGCAACCAAAAGCTTTTCATTTGCGACAGTTTTTGTAGCAAAAAAAAATTATTGAAAAAACATCATATAAAACAAGTCGAAAACCATTCTAAAAACAAAGGCAACAACAGTAAGTGTGAGCGAAACAGCAAAAAGTATAATAACTGCTACTACCACATAAAAAAGCGACATATAAATAAGTTGGAAAAGATGCAAAAATCGTTTGAACAACATTACAACAAATGAATCACTTTTCTCAATTTCGATAAACGACAAAGGCGAATCTTGGTTTTCTTGTTGTTTTTGCTTCTTTTCCTCATGTCTATAAAATTCTAGTTTTTCGCCACAATGTGAGCAAAACATTTCATTTCCATCTACCCATTCTTTGCAACTTGTACACTTGACTTCATTGCTAATTATTCTTTTTGGCATAAGTCTTCTTTTTTGTAACTATTTATGTTATGACAATTTTGAGCTAAAAAAATAGATGTTTTTTTAACTCAAAAATCCATACCAAAACAGTTATCTTTTTTGAAAAAAACTGTTTTGGCAAAATTACATATAAAAAAGCATTTTTTATCAGAGGTGGTTTAAATTTTGTTTTCGATGTTGCTGAAAAAGCATAAAATTTAAACCACTTTTCAAAGCCTCAAAAAAAACTATCCTGGAAGCATCGCAATTATCCAAAGTATAAAAGATAAAATAGCCATATAAACGATTTGAATAGCTTGCAACACCTTTTTGATGCCTACTACTACTATGTTGTCGGTTGGTTTTATCTTGATGAGCATAATGTCGATGACATAATTTTCGTGTCGTTCCTGACGCTCATTTTCTAGCTGTGTGGCTTCCAAAATAGTGTTGCAATGTCCACAATGTGTTTTTGAGCCATCTGTCCATTTTTTGCAAGACACACATATTACTTCATTTAGCAAATCATTTCCCATTTTCTTCGATATTTTTTTTAAGACCAAAAAATTAACTTTTTCAAATAGAAAGACGCTATTTTAACAAAAAAACATGCTTAAAGTATTTTAATATCTTTTGTTAATATTGTTTTTATTGAAAAAAACTGTTTTTGCCAAAATAGCTCTTTTTTAAGCACAATGGTTCGGGCATTTTTTATAACAATTTTCAGTTGAATAAGAAAACTCCTTTTGGCAAGCGAAACATACTATTTTTCAGTTCAAAAGGCCATTAAATTTACAAATATTGGTCGCTTTAGCCTAAAAAAAATAGTATGTTTAAACCTTTGATAAAAAAATGTATAAATGTCCGAACCATTGTAAGCAAATACCAAGCACTTATTTCGCTATTATTTTTCCTTGCAAAATTTGTTCTTTTCCTGTTATTTCATAAAAATAAATGCCTGCTGTCCAGTTTATTTCAGTCATACAAAAAGGAAACTGTTCTATTTTTTGCTCTCTGAGAATTTTTCCTTTTATATCGAAAACCTGAAGCGATAATGGAAAAACTGTTGCTTGATGATTTGTGTTGAAACAAATATTTTTATCAAATGGATTTGGAAAGACCAACATCTGTTCTTCTTCTTTGGCTGGCAAATTGATACCAACATTTAAAGCATTGATAGCTTGCGTTACGGCCAAACCACTTCCAACGTCATAAAAATCTACGGTAATAAAATTGGGTAATTTGCCTTTTTCAACTATACATTTTTCACAATAATTATACAAAAAATCAAATTCATTGATAACCATTGCCGAATCTATCAGGCCAAAGCCAAATGTAGGATGCGTGATAAAATTGTTTAAGATAAACAACTCGTTTTCAGGACTACCACGATTAAATTCGCAAGTCAAATCGGTTACTTGATGGTTGGAATAATCGGTATCTACGGCATAATCCCAAACGTATAAATACCAAGGATAATCGGTTTCGGAGTCGTTTTCTGATTCTGAAAAAATGACAAGTCGTTGGTCATTATCTATCATATTTTGCAAACTCGGCCAAGGATTTTCGGTGCTTTGTTCGTGCAAAAAGTCATTCAAATTAGCATCTTGCAAGGCAGTAGCAATGACATCGGCCGAAACGTAAGATTCAAAAATGATAGTGAGTATTTCGGTAGGGTTAGCCATCAAAAAATCGTGTATATCGCTCAATACGAGCGACAAAGGCTCTGTGCCAAGTAGCGAAGCACCATGATATAAGTGCGGCACACTATCGAGCAAATATATATCTAGCATAAAGCCTCTTACGCCATCTTCGAGCTGCTGACTCACAGGATAGGTTTGGTTTGGAAAGTTGAAAGTCTCATCTAAGCCATAGTTATAGGCATTGTGTGTTGTAAGAAAAGCGACATTATTGTATTTTTTGTTGAAGTTTATTTCTTGTGCTGTTAGCATTTCTTCAAATAAAAGGAAGATACTACAAGCAAGCAAAGATAGTATTTTTTTTTGCATCATGTTATTTTTTTTATTTTTTAAAAGGCTTGCAAATGACAAAAATATGCTACAAATTATATTAGCTAACATACTGATAACCAATGGATTAGCTTACATTATAGCCTATTTTAGGGTATTTATTTTGCTAAAATTTCTGAATTTATAATAGGTTATATCAACATTTTTTTTTGTATCTAGTGTAAAGGTAACTTCTTCAAATAGTTTTTTCACAAACAGATGTAAAAGGTTGTTAAAGATATACTTTTTTTGATTTTTTGCCTAATTACAATTTTCAAATCAAAAAAGAATTAGTAACTTTATGAAATTCACAAAAATATTTATATTTTATCATGAAAATAAATTATTATATTAAATTAATCACTATCATACTTGTGCTACCAAATCTGTTTGGTGCTTGCAATGTAGCAAAAGACCAAGCTGAGGAAAGTAATGAGCAAGATATGCAAATTATTAGCGATATTGGCAAAGAGCATTTAGCTGTTGGTTATGCTGAATTTAAGAAAATGAATGTGGAAGAACGCTGGAATGCTCTCTCACCTGCTCGACGCAATTATTTTAGAGAAAATCCTGATAGAAGTACTTATTTTTTGCCTATGGTAAAGGCTTATCCCGATATGGAAGAAATTCCAAATGCCGAGCCACCACGATATGATTCGGAAGAAAGCAAGGAAAGCAAAAAAATAGTTGTTCCTCCAAAAACGCCTGAAGAATGGTGGAACGAATTTTCGGAGGCTCGCAAAAAATATATGCGTGAAAACCCAGAACTTTTCCCAGAATTTAAACATTTGCTAGAGAACTAAACTAACAGTTTTATTCTAAAAATCATAGATTTTAAAACATTGCTTGACACTTTTTTCAACATTATAGTATATTGGTATTTGGTTGGATAACTATATAGGTTTTCTAAGAAGCAAACTATTAGCTTTCAAAACTCAAGCAATTTATTTTTTAATAATTTAGAACGATTTGTAGTATAAATCTGTTCAACTACTCAATTTTATCACTAAAAAAACATTTTTTTTGATTCGTCTTTACTTCAAAATAAACATTTTTACAATGAAAAAAATTACAACTATACTTTTATTTTTAGTGTGCTTAATGTCTGCTAGTATGGCAGTACAAGCACAATGTGACTCTTACGATTCGATATATCCCCCTCCATATCCGCCAGACTACCCTTGTATGGAAAGTTTTTTTGATGACCCTGCCAATGAATTTTGTTGTGAAATAGAATTTGATCAATTTTGTCTTACACAAATGCGATTACATTGCGATACAAATGGTTTTTTAGAAGGTGATTGTTATGTAGAGCGTTGTGGCCGTGTCGGCAATACGCAATCGCCGCCTTACGACTGTGTACCCGAAAATTTTGGACTTGCTTTTCCCTTTTGTGGGCTGAGTCCTTGTCCTTCTTATGATGGCGACTTTCCTCCCCCAGGCCCTAATCCACCTATCGTTTATGACTTGGGTGTAGAAGAATATGTCGATATTCTTGATGGACGTTTGTTAGAGGTTTTTCGTGACCCTAATGGCCTTGCAGGTGGTTTTTGTTGTGGTGGTGGTATCTCTACACCTGCATGGGATTTTTGCTGTCAGTCTGTTTTAGACAGTATCAATGTTTTGGTTTGTGAAGACAATGACCCAGCAACAGTAAATGGTTGTCATGGCAAGTTAGGTTGTACTTATACACCTATACCAAGTACATTGGCAGTATTAGTGAAACTAAAAATATTTTTGGAAGGTGCATATATCGGCAATGAACTCATGACAACAAAATTGCGAGATGAAAACATATTGCCTATCAATCAACCCTTTAATCGTCCGCCATGGAATTATGCAGGAACAGAAGGAAATGGCCTTACCAATAACGATTTACCAGCAAATGCAGTAGATTGGGTCTTGGTAGAGTTGCGTAACCCTTTAGATACAGAAGAAATTATGGGAGCAGCAGCAGGTATCTTATTAGAAGATGGTCGTGTTATTGATGCTCCAGGTGGCCGAACAGATGGTTTAGTAGTATTTGGTGCTATGCCAAACACAAACTATTATATCGTAGTGAAAAGTCGTAATCATTTGAGTGTAATGAGTGCTTTGCCAGCTTGGTTGTCTAGCCATGAAACTATCAACCTAAGCTTTGGAAGCCAAGATGTGGGTTCTTTCAATATTGTGGGATATGACCAAATGACACAGCTTGAGTTTTTTGATCCAGATCCAAATGCTTTAGGTGATGATTTTGCACTATTTGGCATGTATGTAGGTGATATCAATAGCGATGAAGCAATAAATGCTGCTGACTTTGATGGCTATGCCGATGATGCTTCAGGTATTTTAGAATATTTAGATGGCGATGTAAATTATGATGGCCGTGTAACTTATGCTGATTTCAATGCTTATCAAGCAAATGTTGGCCGAACCAGCTTAACTGCTATTATTTTTGATGATACAAGTAGTTGCTATGAGTAAAAAATAATTTGATGCTTATGTAAGTAGTCAAAAAAAATATATTAAATATTGTTTAATTTTTAAATAATATTTGGTACTGTAAACATAAAAAAACATCTCATAAATTTTCTAAAAAGCAATAACTATTAATTAGTTATTGCTTTTTTTATTTTAAACTAATTGATTAAATATCAATTCATAAAGCCATTGATTATCAATAGTTTAAACAACTTGAAGTAAAGTATTAATATAAGTAAATAAAAACGAGTTGTTTTTTTGCACAAAACAAAAAAGTACAAAAAAATAAGGAGTTTTTCAGTTTTTTGTATCTATATAAATAAGCAATTGAACAAATTTATGCTACAAATTTCAGAAGCTTACTTCTTAATTTTAAAAGCGTAAGCATCGAATCAGCCGTTTATCTAAAAGTATTTGGCATTTAAATATTTTTTCTACTTAATATTTCAGCTATGTTTAAATTATTGTTATTTTTTATAAGCCTTGCTTTATTAGGCTTAGTTTTTCTATATTTGTATCGAAAGTATATAAACAAAAATGCTTCTATTATCAAATTAAACTTAATAGGTTTTCCCAATGTACCTGCTTATCCATTGAGTCTATCAGCTTTGATAGAAACCTTGCTCAATCTAAAATCAAGAGAAAAAGAAATCAAACAAGCAAAAGCAGGTTTAACAGTTCGATATACCATTGAAGGACATGAAGATAATGCTTATGCTTTCGCTTTTGGCAGGAGCAAACAAGATGAAACCGAAGAAGCAATTGATGCTTTATTGGCAGAAGCTAGAAAAAGTGCAGATCTCTTTTACCGAAATCCTGCTTTGGTTACCAAAAAATTGAAAAGCGAAGGATATATTGCTGAACCCAAATCTACAACACCAGACAATCCAATGGAACGTAGATTGCTTGGTAAGCAATTAACGAATTTATCGCTAGATACACCACAACAATTTGCTCTCGCTTGGACAACTTTGGGCAATTTGCATCGCAAAGCCTCGAAAGAAGTATTGCCAAAATGGTCAAAAACATTGTTAGATTCGGCCGAAGCCACAAAACAGTTTTTTCCTACTATTGCTAAGTATGGCGTTGCTTACAATTTGTTGATTCTTCAAAAAGTAACGAATGCAAATATAAGAAAATATAAAACTGCTTTTGCTAATGAGTGGACAACAGCAATGGATACGCTTTTTAATCAAGGCAATTTGTATATCATAGATTTACGGATTTATGAGATGCTAAAACCGCAAGAAGTAAAAGGTTCTGAACGTTTTACACCAGCTACTTTTACTTGGCTAAAGAGAGATGCTGTTACAAAAGAAATTACGCCTTTTGCTGTTCATGTTTCAGGACAAAATGGTTCGAATGCTCAATTTTATGACCTAAAAACAGCTCAACCATCAGCATGGTTATATGCTTTGCAAGCCGTAAAAGTTTCTGTTACGGTATATGGCATATGGCTCGGACATGTGTATCATTGGCACTTAGTACCAGCCGCTATGATAATGACGATGTTCAATAATTTGCCAACGACACACCCAATATATAGCATACTTGCTCCTCAATCTCAACATATTATCGGTTTTAATGACGGTTTGGTATTGCTTTGGAGACAAGCAGCACCGCCAACCTCTATTAAAACAGCTCACCAATTTTTGGAATTGATAGATAAGTTTGCAGAAAAACGCAGTTTTTTTGATGACGACCCCAACACAACTATAAAAAAGCTAGGTTTGGTAGAAGCAGATTTTACGGTTACGAAGCCGTGGGACAAATATCCAATTATTGCTTATTTATTATATATTTGGGATATAGTGTCAAACTATGTCGATGAGTTTGTGGAAATCAGCTACAAGAATGATAAAGCCATTCAAAAGGATAAGCATTTGCAAAAGTGGATAACAGCATCAAGCCATTCGGAAGGGGGAAATATCAAGGGATTGCCAGAAATGAAAGATAAAAATGACTTGAAAAAAGTATTGCGAAGTATGTTATATCGTGTTACGGCTCATGGCATTTCAAGACTAGACAATACTGCAAATCCTGCGATGTCGTTTGTTGGAAACTATCCTCCGTGTTTGCAGAGTTCGCATATTCCCGAGCCAAGTAGCACACTTAGCACAAAAGAATTGTTGCAATATATGCCAAAAACAGGTACGGTTGGAGAAATGATAACATTTTATTATACTTTTGTTTATTCTGCTCCTTACGAACCCATTATTCCATTGACAGGTGTTGGCGACAATTTGTTTTTCAAAGGCAAAAAAGCTAATGCTCTAAATGTTGCTTTGATAAAATTTAGAGATGAATTAACGATATTTATGGAAAAATATGCAGAAGCCAATAAACTTCCTAATTTGTTATCTGATACGCCGCAGATTCATCAATGGCCAATGAGTGTTGAGACTTAGATTCAAATTGATTGATATAAAACACAAAAAAACGCACATTTTCATTTGTTGAAATGTGCGTTTTTTGTTTAGAATAGCTATTAAAATTTACTGCTTATTTAACTTCCAGTCATATTCATAAAAGCCAATTTTATATTTTGCAGGTATTTTTTCGCTGCGATATTGATTCACAAAATCAAGCAAGCTTTTTCCATTTTGCTCAAAATCTGCTTTATACCATTCAAATATTTTCGACAACTCTACTAGCTTTTTCTTACTATTTACTTTTGTGAAGCTTGCATCATTGACTGCTCGTTTTGTCTGTCTATCTAACTGAGCATCTAGTTTTTCTGGCATATATGCAAAACTTTCGATGCGTGGACAACTCACGGCTGCACAAACGACAGCAAAATGAAAACGAGCATCTTTTTTCAACCCAAACAATAATTGTTTTTCCAAATGGTCGAGCGTCATACTACTGCCTGCTACTTTGTGTTGTATGCTTTTGAAAAAGCCAGAAACATCTAAAGGCGAAGCTGGCAAATTGTTATCTAAAATAGATTTGATAACCGAAATATTATAAGCATTGATATAAAACGCTTGTTTGGCATTGCTATTAGCTTTTGCCAAGTTCATATTTGCGACTTGCTCCACCAAAGCATCTAATTCACCTTTGTTGATTTTGCTGTATGCCACTCGTCCATTAGCCACATATTTTTTCAGAAATGCGTCGGTAGCCGCAAAAAAGGAAGTCAATTCATCTGCTTTTTCAAAACTTTTTGGAGGTGTTGGAGAAGCCTTTGGAGCTTGCCTTTTTTCTGTTCGTGTCGCAAAAGAATTTTTAGAAGCTGTTCCCAAACTCGAGCTACGGTCTTGTATATCTCGAAAAGTTGTTTTCTTAATATTTTTTATTTTATCACTAGCCGATACAATTGTGCTAGGTTTCTCCTTAGCATTATCGGCTACTATGGCATTTGTTATATTTGGTTTTGACAAACGCTTGTTTTCACTATTCACACTTGGCGGACTTGTTGTTTTGGGCTTCTGCACATTTTCAACAACTGTTTCTTGTACTTTATCAACTTTAGGTTGTTTTGTTTCCTCAACACTTTTATCTACTGTTTTATCGGCTAAAGCACTATTTGATGTTTCCGTTTCTGGTGCTATTTCGTTGTCGATTTTGGTATCTTGATTATCTACAAGCGTATCGGTTGGAAAACTTGAGTTTGTTGTTGCCTGTTCTGTGTTTTTTATTGTAGTATTTTTATAAACCTGTTGCGGCTGTTCATTTTGCGAATGACTTGTTTTTGAACTATCGCTACATGAAACTAGCAACATTATACTCGATACTAAAAAAATAATGACCTTATTCATAGTGAAATTTATTTTTTAAAACTAATTTTGCCAAACTCTATATTTTACAACTATTAAGCAATGTAAAACTTTGTAAGTAAGGTTGTTGTAAAAATAATGACATTTAACAGATATTTATTATTTTTGACTAGAAAAAAAAGAAAATTAATTTGATAATGAAAAATATAGCTTTTTTTTTTGCTAAACTATTTTTAATTTCAATAGCTTTTATATCACTTATTTTGAGTGCTATCATACTAAATGCTTTTTTAACAAACTATACGCCAAAAGAAAAAGAAAGTTTGTCGCAAAAAGGAAAGGCAAAAAAACAAGCTGGCGATGTATTTACTTTTTTGACATGGAATATTGGTTTTGCAGGATTTGGCACAGAATCTGACTTTTTTTTAGATGACGGAAAAATGGCTACTCCTCCCAAAGAATGGTCTGCAAAAAATTTTAAAGGCATTAGCGACCTTGTAGAACGAAGCCCACAAATAGATTTTTTCTTATTTCAAGAAATTGATACACACGCCAAAAGAAGTTGGTACACCAACCACGTTGAAACAATCGCTGACTTATTGCCAGAATTTACCTACACTTTTACGCCCAACCTAAAAGTAAAATACATTCCTTATCCATTGCTTGACCCTGTGGGCGATGTCGAAAGTGGTTTGGCATCTTATAGCCGTTTTGAGGCTACCGAAAGCACAAGATACCGTCTTTTTGGCGAATATAACTTTATTTACGCTATGTTTTTTCTAAAAAGATGTATGTTATTTGAGCGTTTCGAGTTAGAAAATGGCAAAGAATTGGTCGTTATCAATACACACAAATCGGCTTATGATGGCGGAAAGTTCAAAAAGGTGCAAATGCAATTGTTGAAAGATATTGCACAAAAAGAATACAGCAAAGGAAATTATGTGGTTGTGGGTGGCGATTGGAATCAATGTCCGCCAAATTTTGATGGCAATAGTTTTTTGAAAGCAGGTATGAAAGCTAGCAAAGAAGAAAGTATCGAAAACGACTTTTTACCCAATTGGCAATGGGTGTATGACCCTAGCGTGCCTACAAATCGAAAACTGCAAACACCTTATAATTCAGCGAAAACATTTACAACAATACTTGATTTTTATCTCATTTCGCCAAACTTAGAGTTGGTTGCTGTTCAAACTATCGACCAACAATTTGCTTTCAGCGACCATCAGCCTGTTTATATGCGTGTGAAAATAAAAGAATAAAAATATGGAGAAATAAGAGATACTATTTAAAAAAACAGTTTAATAGTTACAAAAAATAAAAACATGGAAATCTGGGATTTATATACCAAAAAAGGCTTAAAAATTGGACAAACCATTGAGCGAGGCAAAGTTTTGCCATCAAATACCTATCATCTCGTCATTCATTTTTGGATAAAAAATAATGCTGGCGAATTTCTCATTCAAAAACGTTCTGCTAAAGTAACTTGGCAATGGCATTTATGGGCAAATACAGGAGGCTCGGCCGTGAGTGGCGAAACGAGTTTGCAAGCTTTGGCACGAGAAACAAAAGAAGAAATAGGCTATGAAATACCACTCGAAGAAGTGAAACGAATCAGACGTTTTATCAAAAACGATAGCTTGATAGACGTTTATTTGCTCGAAAAAAATGTGCAGTTGAATGAGTGCGAAATAGGAGAAGAAGTAGATGAAATTCGGTACGCTTCGCAAAAAGAAATAGAACAACTGCGTGCCACAGGACAGTTTTGGGCGTTAGATGACGATTATTTTGATGTTATTTTTTCGTAAAACAAAATACTCTTATTGCTTCTTATGGTAAAACATGTTACATTTGAAGCCAAAAGTAACATATCTTATTTATGAAACTTGAAAATCCACCTAAAATTAACTTTGCTACATTAGATAGTGTTGAAATGGGACTTGCTCTTTACAATGGCAAATATAAAGATTTTTTGCAAAAAGCCACGAATAAATATTGGTATTGGAGTGAACTAAAATATCAACGAAATTTGCCTTATGATGATGCTAAAAAAGCATGGAAATTATTGAAACTATATCGAACTGCAAATTTCAAACATATTCAATTTGGTCTTGACAAATTTTCGTATTTTCTCACAACAGATATTCAAAAGAAGTTGCATGATTTTGATTTGAGTTTGATGGGAGGCTTATATAAAAATCCAATATCAGAAATTGATAAAAAACAGTATCTCCAAAAATCATTATTAGAAGAAGCAATTGCAAGTTCGCAGATGGAAGGAGCGGCCACAACAACAAAAGTAGCTGTCAAAATGTTGAAATCGGAGCGAGAACCTCGCAATGAATCGGAACAGATGATTTTCAACAATTTGCGAACCATCAATTTTATTCTTTCGCAAGCCGACAAAGATTTGACAATTGATTTAATCATTGAATTGCACGAAATAATGACTGTAAAAACAAGTGCAGAAAGTTGTGCAGGCTCATTCAGAAAGAAAGCGATTTTTGTAAAAGATACAATTACAGGCGAAACAATACATACTGCACCATATTTTGAAGAACTAGAATACTTAATGAGTGATTTCTGCGACTTTGCCAATGCCGAAGAACCTTTTGTTCACCCGATAGTGAAAGCTTCTATTTTGCATTTTATGATTGGTTATATTCACCCTTTTGAAGATGGAAATGGCCGAACTGCTAGAGCATTATTCTATTGGTTTTTGATAAAAAAAGGCTATGTATTGATGAAAAATATTTCTATTTCAAAAGCCATTCTGAAAACAAGAAGACAATATGACAAGGCTTTTTTGAAAACAGAAAAAGACAATAATGATTTAACTTATTTCATCATTTATTCGATAAAAACCTTAAATACTGCTTTTGAAAATCTATTGAAATACAGAGATAAAAAGAAAAATGAAGCCGAACAACAGCAATTGATGGCTTATAAGTTGGAGCAAAAAGGCTTGAACAAAAGACAAGCAAGTCTGATAGCTTATTTGTATGCCAAAAAAGATGCTGAAATGAATCTAACAAGTTTTGCCGAAAAACACGATGTTGTGCGACAAACAGCACGAAGAGATATAAATGAATTGAAGAAAATAGCATTGATAAAAGAAGAAAAAGATGGTAGAAATGTTTATTTTTCAATTGTTTCAAAAGAAAAAGTAGAACATTATTTATACTAAAAATAGTTGCATTTTGACAAAAAAAAACGTAAATTGCTTTTTTTTACTCAAAAAATATCATAAAACATGGGTTTCAACATTTCGGGAGTTGCAATAAATCACAATTTTGATAAAGACCTTAAAAAATTAAATGCTGATTTTGGCTGGCATTTTCAAAGTATAACAGAAGTTACTTTCGATAGAGCTTCCAAAAATTGGACACCAGAAGATGAAGTTTATGTTTATTTTTCGGATAAAGCGACTTTGATTTTTCTAAATTATGCCAAATGCCTAGAACCTTATGCTCTATCAGGTGCTAAGGTGCTGACTTTTGCATATTCGGCTACATCTATGGCATTTTTTATGAGCTTGTGGGACAACCAAGAACATCAGCGAACAATCATGGAAATTGAAAGAAAAATCTCTCAACAAAGAGGCGAAAAATTGCCATTAGAAAAAGATGAACCAGAAACAGATAGTCTCATATTTGATATGATAGATGAGATAATGGGACAAACTTTCTTTTCTATTGATTTTGCAGAAAAAGCATACCTTTGCCAACTCTAATTTTTTTTTGTGAAACTAACAACAGAACAACAACAAATCATTGCTCATCGTGGCAATATGAAAATTAATGCGGTAGCTGGCTCTGGCAAAACGACAACGCTCATTGAATATGCCAAGCAACTGCCACCACAAGCACGCATTTTGTATTTGGCTTTCAACAAATCGGTAAAAATAGAAGCAGAACAAAAGTTTGCGGTGCAAGGTTTGCGAAATGTGAAAGTAGAAACGGCTCACTCTTTGGCGTTTCGCTACATTGTCAGAAATGGCGGCTATGAGTTGCAAAGCAATGGCTACAAAGCTTATGAAATCAAAGATATATTGCAAATAAACATTCATCAAGACGACCATATCAACTATGTTTTGGCTACACATGTTGGTCGTTTTATGGCCTATTTTTGTAATAGTGCAGCTCATAGAGTAAAACATCTCAATTATCTTGATGTGGTAAACGATGCAAAGGCAAAAACTTTTGTGCGATATTATTATGGTGAAATTTTGATGCAAACACGCACTTTTTTGGCAAAAATGTATCGCAAAGAAATAGCGATAACACATGATTATTACCTCAAACAATTTCAATTACTCTCGCCAAAATTGCCTTACGAATACTTGCTTTTTGATGAAGGCCAAGACGCTTCGCCTGCTATGCTTGATGTTTTTTTGAAACAAACGCAAGCTACAAAAGTGATTGTTGGCGACACGCATCAGCAAATTTATAGCTGGCGATATGCCGTCAATTCATTGGCAAAAGTAGATTTTGAAGACTTAAACTTGACCAAAAGTTTTCGTTTCGATGGAGAAGTGGCCAACTTAGCAACACAGTTTTTGGATTGGAAAAAAATGTTTTCTGACCACGAAAGTATTTTTATTCGAGGAGCAGGAAATCACACCGATTTGAATAGCCGAGCAACTTTGGCACGCACCAACTTGAAATTATTGAGCAAAGCCATTGAGTTAGTTTTTGAGAAACGACAAGTTGATAAATTGTATTTTGAAGGCCACATCAATTCTTATACTTATGCCGAAGAAGGAGCATCAATTTATGATGTTTTGAGTTTGTATAATGCTAATAATGAACGGATTAGAGACAAAATGTTGCGAACTTTGCCAGATTTCGAAGCTTTGGAAGAGTATATCGAAAAAACAGAAGACCAGCAACTAAGAATGCTGAAAGACATTGTTTTGAAATACAAAAATGAACTGCCATCTTTGCTAAAAGGCTTGAAAAACTATCATGTGCCTACCGAAAAAAAATCTGAAGCCGATATGGTTTTTTCGACCGTTCACCGTTGCAAAGGCATGGAATATGACGAAGTAAGTTTGGAAGACGATTTCATTACGCCCGAAAAAATTCGGAAAACCTTAGAAGAAAGTCAAAGCGAAAATCCAGATACAACGAAGCTAAATGAAGAAGTCAATTTGCTATATGTTGCCGTGACGAGGAGCAAAAATATGCTACATATTCCAGCGATATATCGCACTACAAAAAGTCGTATTCATTGGGTGAAAGCAAAGAAAAAACCGCCACCACGTTTTTCTGACTTTGGCAAAAAAACAGACGAAAACATCAAACGGTTTTCGTTGCAAGATTATCTGAAACGCATGAATCAAGAAGCGAATGACTTTGAAGAAGGTGAAGATGTATATTTTTAAGTGCCAAGCACCGATTTAATTTTCTATCCATTTGTCCAAAAAATCGTTAATTTCGATATAAACCAAATAGCCATCAATCATACCTTTGAAACGGCAAAATTTGTGGTATTCAAAGTCGGAAACAGTAAAACGCAACAATTTGTTTTTTCGTTCCTGATCATCTTCCAACAAAGGCAAATTGACACCTTTGTACAAATCGCCAAACTGAAAAGTTTTTTCGCTTCTTCTATCTACCACTTTCAAAGCATTTAAATATTCAGGAAAATTAGCACTTTTTTTCAATTTTAGCCGCAAGCCGCCAAAAACGTTTTCTCTAACAATCAGATGCTTGTTTATTTTTTTATTGAAATCATCTGTAAAAATATCTTTCGCACTAATAAAAGTTTCATCTACTATGCCCAGTCTATTGGCTTTTACACTCAAAGCTTGCCTAATTTTTACCATCATCATATAATTAAAGCCAGCATTGGTCTCTATCACAAAAGGCACTTGCGTTGCACCTGTTCCAATGATTTTTACGCCATATCTTTCATAAGAAAAACGAGTACAATCGTCAATATCAAACTCATTGGCATTCCATTTTAGGCTCAAAATAGTATCTTCAAAAGCTTTTTGCATTCCTGCACAAAAAATATGTTTCTCACTCATTTTTGTGAGCCAAACAGTATCTTTAGGATAAATTTTGAGCAAAGAATCGCAATTAAAATTGTCTTGAGCAATTGCTTGTTGAGCAAAAAAGGTAAGGAAAAAGCAAAGAAAAGGTAAAAGTAAGTGTTTCACGGATTTTATTTTTTCGTAATTTTAGCACACTGTAATCTAAGTTTTTAAGGTTTTTTTCATAAAAATGTTATGATAATCGAGGTGGAAGGCACTTTAAAAGTGCCTTCTACCTAAATACTAAAAAAGAACGACATGCCTTTATTGGTGTTATCACCAATAAGTTGTTACGAAAAAAAATAAGCTTTAAATTACGCTATTTATCTTTTTAGTTGCTGGTGATAACACACAGCAACGGTGAGCATTGTCGTTTTTTTGGAATAAAATAACATGTAATAAAAAAGCTAAAATGCCAATTACTTATATTACAGTGCATTTAGTGAGCAAAACTAATTCTACTTTGGTGCTTATCATTTATAATTTTGTCTTGTTCAAACCAAACGTTAGTTTGAAAAGCTATTTTCTAAAAACAAACTGCGAAAAAAAAGCTTAAAAATACCAAAGCAAGTAGTCAGGCAAAAATAAATATACATCTCGTTGAAGCTAACACGCTGAACATCAATGCGTTAGCAACGAATCGACCATTTATTAAGTAGTCGTTCAGAAGTTTTTGGGCATTTCAGAACAGGATAACACCTTGATTGTCAATGCTTTATTAAATGGTGCTTGGCACTTAAAAATTAGAAACTAACGCTGTCGTCGTTTCAATTCTTCCCTAATCAAATTTAGCTCTCGGCTCACTTGGCCAGCCACAGAAGTATTCTCATTAGCACGCCGAATCAGATAAGGTACAACCTCTGCTACTGCTCCATATGGCAAATATTTTGCCACATTGTAGCCAGCCGCTGCTAAATTGAACGAAATATTGTCGCTCATACCATACAATTGCCCAAAAACAATACGTTTATTAGATGGTTTTAAGTCAAGCTTTTCGACTAACTCACACAGATACAAATTGCTTGCTTCATTGTGCGAAGCATTGCAAAAAGCAATATCTTTAATGTTTTCTATGCAAAAAGTTAAAGCAGCATTATAATCAGCATCTGTTGCAGCTTTTGTGGGCTGAATGGGCGAGGGATAATTTTTCTGCTTGGCACGCAAACGTTCTTTTTCCATATAGGCACCTCGAACGAGTTTTACGGCCAACAAGTATTTTTTCGCTTGTGCTTCTTCATAGCACTTTTTCAAATAGGCCAGCTTGTCGTGTCTATATAGTTGTATAGTATTATATACGACAGGCTCAGATTTGTTGTATTGCTCCATCATTTCCATAATCAAGCTATCCAAAGCATCTTGTATCCAACTCTCTTCAGCATCAAAATAAATAGACATATTGGCTTTTTGGGCAGCTTCGCAAAGCAAATGCAAACGCTTTTTGACACGGCTATATTCTTGTTTTTCTTTTTCGTTCAAAGCCTCCTTTCGATTTACTTTTTCAAACAACTCAAAACGCCCCAAACCTGTGAGTTTGCTACTAACAGCCAAAATATTTTTTTGTACTTTAGCATAATTAATGGCTGCCGTAATTTGCTTTACTGTTTCATCAAAAGCGGCTTCATTTTTTTTGCCTTCTACACCATAATCTAGCAAAGACAAAACATTGGCTTTACCTAATTTATCGACCACATTTTGCGTTTCGACAAGGGTTTCTCCACCGCAAAACTGCTCAAAAATCGTATATTTTATCAAAGGTTTGATAGGCAAATGCCAACGCAAAGCCCATTCGGTGAGTGTTGTTCCAATTTTTACGAGAGCTTGCCGATTGATGATTTCGAATAAAAACTGCATTTTTCGCAAAGCAAAATTAGATTTTGTCGCAAACGCAATTTCGCTATTTGCAAAAGAAATAGAAGGTTGTTTTTTATGGTTGGTGTTGTTCATATTATTTGCGTTTTTTTTGTGTCTCTTAGTAATGTCAAAAAAATAAGTTCCCGATTTGAGGCAGAGATTTTTTGAGCTACAAGGCGAAA
>JBMZCV010000059.1:0-26696 GCA_049613665.1 Chitinophagales bacterium
TCAAGTTTAATAACACAAAACAAACAAAATGACTTAATAAGTAACAGGTCTAATGTTATTGCTGCTTTAAATGAAACTATGGGACATTATAATATTGCACTAGAACAAAATAAAAAAGCAGTAAGGATATTAGAAAAAATATTACCTGCACATCACCCAGACCTAGCGGCTATCTATATGAATATAGGTACTACTTATCAAGGTTTAACAGCTTATGATAAAGCCTTAGTTTATCAAGAAAAATGTTTGGCTATTTTCAAAAAAATATTACCATCAAATCATTCAAATTTAGCTAGTGTTTATATAAATATAGGCAATACTTATTTACACTTAACAGCTTATAAGAAAGCTCTAGTTTATCAAAAAAAATGCCTAGCTATTTGGGAAAAAACATTACCTGTTAGTCATCCCAATTTAGCAACTATTTATATAAACATTGCAACTATTTATGCTTATTTAACAGCTTATAAGAAAGCTTTAGTTTATCAAAAAAAATGTTTGGCTATTCGAGAAGAAATATTACCTTCAAATCATCCAGACTTAGCGACTATTTATATGAATATTGCAACTACTTATGCTTATTTAACAACTTATAATAAAACATTGTTTTATCAAGAAAAATGTTTAGTTATTCGAAAAGAAATATTACCTTCTAATCATCCAGACCTCGCAAGTATTTATAATAATATAGCCAATACTTACCATGCTTTGGCAGCTTATAAGAAAGCTTTAGTTTATCAAAAAAAGTGTTTAGCTATTCGAGAAGAAATATTATCTTCAAATCATCCAAATCTAGCAATAATTTACAAAAACATATCTATTACTTATATTGGTCTAGCAGAAAAAACAAAAGCATCATATTATATAGAAAAAGCCATAGCTATTTATAAAAAAATGCCAGATTATGCGGCAGCAAAATATAAATATGCTTTAGAAACAAAAGAATTTATAAAACAAAATATGTAAGAAACGTAAAAATAATAAATGTTACATTTTGTAGTTTAACAATTAATTGCTATAAAACTACTAAACAGGTACGAGTTAAAAACTCATGCTGGTATATATTTATTACAGATAAACTCAAATGTAACACTTATTATTTTTCTATTCCTAAGCTTATTTTCTAAATAGAATTATATACAACAGTTATTTTTCTGCTTAAATAAATTTTGTTTTAGGTTTGTTTTTTATGCCTATTAGTTAATACTACTTTGGCACTTTAGAGTATCTATCTAAATCTCTTAAATAGTCAGTTTTATTTTACATCAAAAGCGATACTTGGCAGCTCTTTATTTGTGCCATTAAGCATTTTTATTTTTATATTGGTAAAATAAAGTAAGTCATTGACGGTAGCTTGCGATACCAAACGGCGAACATCGGCACTAAAAATTTCGCCTGAATTTTTGGCTTTGCCTGTGCTAGACGACATAGGCGAATATCGCATGACTTCATAGCTAACAATGGTAGGAGTGGAGGCATTTGGCACATCTTGATAATCAGTGATAAGGTCTAAACGGCTGGCACGTTGCAACACAGCAGCACTAATAGAACCACCACTTCGGCCGCTAATAGCAGGAAGAGGCATAGGCAAATGTCTGGCTGCAAAATTGCGGTGTTCTATCTTGGTTGAACCATCAAAAACTTGAACAGAAACATTGCCTTTGTTATTTGGGTTGACTAAAAATTTTTCGCCACTTTTTGCAAATTTTGCATTAGTAGCTTTTATTTGCAAATCACTAATATTGCCATTTTTTGGATTTATAAGTAGCTCATTATCAATGCCTACATACATTATGTTTGAATTAGGCAAATCATAATCTAGCTTTAGTGAACTGCCTTTTTGCGATGTTTTGGACGTATTTTTTTTGGCATAAGCTGCACGAGAAACAACCTCAAATTTCTGTGTTTTGATAAGGTCTATCTTCTTATCTATTTTTGCCATCACAGAAAGCTCTGCTCTTCCTTTTCGCAAAGTTTTAATATTATATTTTCCGCTATTTTTATCTACTGTTTCAACTTCAATATTTTTGGAACGCCCCATCAAAACAGAAATATCTTTGCTTGCAACACCTTCAACGGTAACCTGAATAGGATTGTCTTCATCAAGAAAAAAAACATCTGCTTTTGTGGCAATATGAGCTTTGTTAGCTTTTTCTTCTTTCGTCTCTTTTGAGCTTTTTTCTTTAGTTACTTTTTTGCTTTCTGCTTCAAAATCTGCTGTTTTTCCATCTTCTTTTTCTGTTGTTGTTTCTGCTGCCACATTTTTTTCTAGCAAACCTATGTCAATTAACTTATTGTCAATGTTTTGTTTGTTGAAAAGATAAGCAAAAATGCCAAGTAAAACAACAAATAAAGCGATATTTCCTTTTTTAATACGAGCTTTTGGACCAGACATAAAAGGTAATTTTTTTGAAATGAAAGAATAAGAAATAGCGTTTTTTTTAAGCCAAAGGCTACAATTTAAATAGCCTTTAAGTAGTCGGATAGATTTATGCTACGAAACTGCGAAAGCTAACACTTTAATCAAAGAGGTGTTAGCCGCTAATCTTTAAAAAAATCTACTCTGAAATAGTAAACCAACGCAAAAGTAAAAATAAGTGTCATTGTCACAACACCATACATTGCATAGCCTCTATCTTGTTTATTAAAAATTTGCAAAGGTAAAATATTTATCAAAATAGCAGTAATACAGATGAGTTTTAGCGAAAAACCATTAAAGTTTTCTATAAAATAAGCCACAACTTTACTAACTTGTTGTAAGATAAAATAGAATATAAATGGTGTGGTAGAACCAGCTATAAGACCATTGAACCAAGTGTCTTGAGGGTCACGTTTTTGCATAATTTTTTAGGTATATTGTAAAAAATAATAGCTTGATATTTTGCGAAAAAGCAAAATGTAATGAAAAGGTAAGATAGAAAAAAAAAAAGAGTTTTGGAAGAAAAGTGACTTGAAATATGAAAATTATAAATGCAGTTTCTCAAAGAAGTTATATATCTTTGCTATTAAACAAGTAATTAGACAAAAATAAGCCGACATCTCGTTGAAGCTAACACTTTTATACTACTAAAATATAAATTCGAAGAGTAAATTTAGCTAGCTTTTAGCAAATATTGAGTAACAAAAGATAGTTAGCACTTTCTTTTGTTATTTATGACGTATTTAAATTTTGTGAATAGAGTCTAATGTTTAGCTAAAAGTTTAGACGTACTATTTTTTAAGCTAAAGCATCTAATATTTGCAAGTGTTATTACTTTTTTGAGTGAAGAAAAAAAGCATTTCCCTTGTTGAAATGAGAATAGTTGTTAGCTTGCAGCTATAAACCTATTCGACTATTTATGTGATAATTATTCTCCTTAAATAGCTTTTTTGTGACAAAATATTATGCTTTTTTTTGAAATAATAATTTCAAATTAAGTTATATGTCTTTTTTTTGTAAGTAAATAAACAATTTATAGAAAAAATCGTTAAAAGTTTATTTTTTTTGATAAAAATGGTTATTTTTAAAAACAAATGCTTTATTATATCTATTTCTACCTACAATATCAATCAGTAATCCACTTTTATTTTATATTCACAACTAACACTTAAACAAACATGAAATTTAACGGGAAAAATATTCGTATAGGCGAACAAGTAAAATTAGGAAAAAATGTAGAGATAGGCGACAATACTATTATATATGATAATGTAACCATTGGAGATAACACTATTATTAGCAACGATTGTGTTATTGGCGAACCTGCCAATGCTTATTATAAAAATAGAAACAGCTATCAACAAAAAGAAACAATTATTGGTGCAAATTCGCTTATTAGAAGCCATACTATCATATATGCAGGCAACCGTTTAGGACATCATTTTTCGACAGGTCATTATGTCGTATTGCGAGAAGATAATGTTTTTGGACATCATTGTGGAGTAGGTACTCGCTCGGAGATGTATGGCGAAGTACAAGTTGGAAATTATGCTCGTTTCAATAGTAACATTTCGCTTGGACGTGCTACTAAAGTAGGCGATTTTGTATTACTTGCTCCTTATGTGGGAGTTACCGATGATCCATTGCCACCTTCAAATATTGCTTTGCCTGTCGAAATTGGCGATTTTAGTGTCTTAGCAGCACATATTTTGATGGCTCCAGGTACAAAAATAGGAAAACATTGTCTTTTGGGACTAAGAGCTACGGTTACGCGTGATATTCCAGATTATTCCTTAGCGTTCGGAACACCTGCTCGCCGTGTTAAAGATATTCGAGAACTAAAATCACCATATTTTCAAGGACATTACTATCCGTGGGTATATCATTTTACGAAGGGTTTGCCGTGGGAAAAAATTGGATTTGATGCATGGGCAATAGCCAATGGTGTCGAAGTACCACCAAAATTGCAATATGAGATGGCAGCAAAATAAAGAATCTAAAAAGAGCTTAACAAAAATATGTTAAGCTCTTTTTTTTTAAGCATAAAGCTTTCCCAAAGCCATTTTCAAAAACTTGTGTTCAAACTGAAAACCAGTATTCTGTATTTTTTCGGCACTCACTTTCGAGCCATTCAACACAATGCTAGACATTTCGCCCAACAATAAACGCATCGCAAAAGATGGTGTTGGAAGTAAAATATTTTTTTTATTCATCGCTTCGCCAATATTTCTAACAAAAGTTTTATTAGTAACAGGATTTGGTGCAACAGCGTTGAAAATGCCTTTTAGATGTTCGTTTTCTATCGCAAAAACAAACATTTTGCACAAATCGTCAATGTGTATCCAAGAATAAAACTGCTGTCCATTGCCGAAATAACTGCCTATGCAAAAATGCAAGGGAAAAGCTGTTTTTGGCAAAGCTCCACCTTTTAGGCTCAAAACAATGCCAATTCTTAGCAAAACTCGTCTAATATTTAAGCTTTCTATTTTATCGCTGCTTTCTTCCCAAAGCTGTGTCGTTTTGCTCAAAAAATCATTGCCTTTGCTTGCGGTTTCTGCCAATAATTCGTTTCCTCTATCGCCATAAAAACCAATTGCCGAAGCACCGATAAAACTTGTTACTTTATTCTTTTTTTTGCTCAAATACTGATGTAATAAAGCACTACTTTTCACTCTGCTATCAATAATAACTTTTTTTCGTGCATCTGTCCAACGTGAATCTGCCACGCCAGCACCTGCCAAATGAACAATGCAATCTGCTTTTGCGATAGCTTCTTCCTCTATAAAACCATCATTAACATTCCATTGATAAACCGTAATGCCTTTTTTTTCAGCTTTTCTACGACTCAAATGAGATACTTGATAGCCTTTTTCTAGCAAAATTTCGGTCAAATGAGTGCCAACAAGGCCAGAACCTCCTGTTATTAAAATGTTTTTCATAAAAAGCAATGTTTTTTGATTCGGAATGAAGTTAAAACAGTTTATGAAAAGAAAGGTTTAGAGAAGTTGATTTAGGAATAGCAAAATAATAAGCCATATTTATAAAAAAGATACAAGCATGAGTTTTTAACTTGTACCTGTATGGATAGAGTTTGTTTTTTAATGTGAATATTCTGTAAAGCTTGGAACAGAATTAAAACTGTCTAATTTTAAACTAAAAACTAAAAACTACTTCCTCGGCTGTTTATAAATCGGCACAGTAGAACAAGGTTCGCCATACATCAAAGTTTTGACAACAGGTTTTAGCAAACGAGTGATTTCTACATAAGCAAACGGAGGCACAGCTTTTTTGCCACAACCTTTTATAACGACTCTTTTGTCTCTATATTTTTCGACATCAACTTGTTGTAACATTTCTTGAAACAAAAAGCTTTTGGCTAATTCTTGCGTTCCAAAAACGACATTTTTTGCTACACCGTCCAATTTTGTCGCCACCAACATATATGCCCAAACAGGTACGATAGCATCGGCACTACAAAAAATAGCGACCATTTTATCAGCATAAACACTCCAATCCAATGCCTTTAGTGCCTTGCGAAAATCCTTTTCTTTCAAAATCATTTCCATAAACAAATAATCTTTCACATCAAATGAGGCAATTTCTGTTTGTGGATAAAAATCTTCTAAGTTGAGCGTTAAAATGCCACTTTGTGCGACTCTGTTTACTATAATTCCTGAATTATCTTTCATTTTTTCGGTTTTGTTTGATATTAAAAAATAAATGAAAGACGCAAAAAATTGCATCGCTACTAGACGCAAAAAATTGCGTCTCTACTATGAAATCGCTTTTCCTTTCATAGCGTTCGAAATTGCTTTATCCATCACACGCTCTGCAAAAGGCCGTGTAAAATCGTTTAATGCTTCTATGTGCTTGTGAATCAAGTCTTTATCCTTGCTGTCTAAAGCTGATTTGAGTGCATCAATGTGTTTTTGCGTATCTTTAATTTCAGTTTCATTCAAATCAGCATCGTTTTTTTCTATGAATTTTTCGGAAACGACAATAATTTGATTGGCTTCATTAATGGCTTCTTGCAAAGCTCGCACATTCATATCAGCTTGTGCATTTTTTACTGAGTCCAACAACATCAAAGCCATTTCTTCTTCTGTCAAACCATATTGAGGCTTCACCGAAATGCTTTGCGACACGCCAGAACGCAATTCCTTTGCACTCACTTTCAAAATGCCATCAGCATCTATCAAAAAGCTAACTTCTACTTTTGGCAAAGCGGCAGGCATCGCAGGAATATTTTTCAACTCAAATTCGCCCAACTTTCTATTGTCTTTTACCAAATCTCGCTCACCTTGAAAAACCGAAATTCGCATATTTACTTGCCCATCAACTTGCGTTGTATATTGTCTGCCAGCACGATTTGGAATTTTAGAATTTCGTGGCACAATCACATCCATCAAACCGCCCATCGTTTCGATGCCTAATGAAAGTGGCGTAATATCGAGCAGCAACATATCTTTCTGATTGCCTGCCAAAATATCGGCTTGCACCGCAGCACCCAAAGCCACAACTTCATCTGGATTGAGTTCGTCATAAGCTTTTTTACCGAAAAACTGCTCTACACTTTTTTTGACCAAAGGCACACGAGTAGAACCACCTACCAAAACAATTGAATCTATTTCCGAAGCCTCTAAATCAGCATCTTGCAAAGCTTTTTTACAGCAAATCAAGGTTTTATCTATCAAATTTTTTGCTAAAATCTCGAAAGTAGAACGACTAATTTCGTAAGTTTCGTTTTCTATAAGGCAAGAAAAATTATCGTTTTTGCTCAAAGATTTTTTTGCTTCTTCGGCTGCTAAACGTATTTTTTGCCCAAAAGATTTATCATTTTTCAATATCTCTTCCGACGTGTCTTTTTGCGATAGCCAATGTTTAACAATAGCATTATCAAAATCGTCGCCACCCAAAAAAGTATCGCCATTGGTAGATAAGACTTCAAAAATGCCGTTGTCGATGCTCAAAATAGAAATGTCGAAAGTGCCACCACCCAAATCATAGACTGCGATTGTTTCAGCATCTTCTTTTTGAGTCCCTAAACCGTAAGCCAAACTAGCGGCTGTTGGCTCGTTTACAATACGCAAAACTTCTAAGCCAGCGAGTTTTCCTGCGTCTCTTGTCGCTTGTCGTTGCGAGTCGTTGAAGTAGGCAGGAACGGTAATAACTGCTTTTGAGACAGTAGTATTTAGTGCCGTTTCAACTCTTTGTTTTAACTTTTTCAAGATTAAAGCAGAAAGCTCAATTGGTGTGTAAAAACGGTCGCCAAGCCTGATTTTAACAAGGCTTTCGGTGTTGTCGTCGATGACTTGATAGCTAAAAAAATCTGAAAACTGTTCGACATCGCCATAAGATTTTCCCATCAAACGTTTAATCGAATAAATAGTGTTTTGCGGTTGACTGATTAAGAAATGTTTAGCTTCGTCGCCAACAATGATGTCGTTTTTTTCGCCGAAATGAATGATAGAAGGTACTAAAGTATGTTTGCCATTTTTGTCTGTTACGGCAATCGCTTTATTGTCTTTTTCTGCATCTATATAAGCGACTAAACTATTTGTTGTGCCTAAATCAATGCCTATGATAACATCTTTTTTTACTTCGCTTTTCGCTAATGTTCCTGTTTTTATATTGATGGATACTAAGGCCATTTTTATTTTGCTGTTTTTTGTTTGCTAAAATATTCTCTTAGTTGCTTGGTGATAACACCAACAACGGCTGCGATATATTTAGACCTGACAGGTTTTTAAAACCTGTCAGGTCTCTTGTAGGAAATTACCTTTTTATAAAAAACAATTTCGTTTCTCAAAAGGTTTTATGAACCATGTTTTTGTATGAAAGCCTCGCAAGCATCATTCAATAATTGATAAACTAATTCAAAGCCATCATCATTCCAATATGGGTCTGGAACGGCTCTATTTTGCTGTGGATAACATTCGTTTAAAATAAGTTTAATTTTCGCTTTATCGCTTTCGTTGCGTGCTATTCGCTGCACATTGCGATAGTTGGAAGCGTCCATCACAAATAAAATATCGAACTCATCAAAGTCTTCAACTTGAAATTGTCGTGCTTTTTGTTGCGAAATATCTACGCCATATTTTCGCCCAATTTGTATAGAACGGCTATCTGGAGAGTCGCCAACATGCCACGAACCTGTGCCTGCTGAATCTATCGTCCAATCGAAGTTTTTTTCCTTAGCTTTATGTTGTAAAATGCCTTCTGCCAAAGGTGAACGGCAGATATTTCCGAGGCAAACCATTAAAATTTTCATGTTATAAAATATTGATTGTCAATAAGTTAGAAAAATATTGAATTGTTTTTCTAATTTAATTTTGCTGCCGATTCATTTCGATATTTATAAAAAGCAAAACCTGCATCTTTTCCTGAAATAACAAAAAAGCAAGCATATTCTTTTGGGTCTTTATAAACGCTTTTGAAATGCTGTAAACGCAAATTTTCTACCAAGCCTTTTTTTGCAAACTCTTCGAGCAAAGACGCATTGACAGACCATTGACTTTGCATGAGTTCGGCAACAACAACAGGCCGTCCTAAGCCAATTTGAGTCTCACGATGAGCGATAAATATCGGAAATTTTGAGATGTTTTGGTCTAATACTGCAAAGGCTACTTTTTTTATATAAGCTTCGTAAAGCGGCACTTCATTTTGCAGATTTTCTATTATTTCTTCTGGCAATGAAACCATTTTGAGATGTTTTTTGAAGAAATGACATATCTTTAAGATATGTCATTTCTAAAATAAAAAATTAAGAATTTAACAACAACTGCACGACATTTTCGACATGATAAGTATGTGGAAACATATCGACAGGTTGCACTTTTTTGATGCTATAATGTGTTTCGCAAAGCAATTGTAAATCTCGTGCTTGCGTAACAGGGTTGCAACTTACATAAACTATTTTTTGCGGTTTGAAAGCTAAAATTTGCTGCACAACATCGCCATGCAAACCTGCTCTTGGAGGGTCAACTATCAATACATCAGCTTCGCCATATTGAGCCAAAAAGTCTGGTCGCAAAATATTTTTTACATCACCGCAAAGATAAGTTGTATTATCCAAATTGTTGAGTTCGGCATTAAATTTCGCATCAATGGTAGCGGCTTCTACTTCTTCGATGCCAACTACTTTTTTGCAATTTTTCGCCACAAAAATACCAATACTTCCTGTGCCTGCATACAAATCATAAACAGTTTCTTCGCCTTTTAGTTCGGCAAAATCTCGAACTACTTGATATAGTTTTTCGGCTTGAAATGGATTGGTTTGAAAAAAAGATTTTGGACTGATTTTGTACTTGAAATCTTCCAATTTTTCATAAATAAAAGCCCTTCCATGTACATTGACAATATCCAAATCGAAAATAGTGTCGTTCTTTTTGGTATTGACGACATAATTCAGCGATGTAATATCTGGAAATTTTTCCAAAGTATGAGCTAAAAGTGCTTTGCTATTTTCTGGCTGGTCTTCGCCAAAACAAAAAATTAACATGACTTCGCCAAGCGTAGAAGTGCGAATAATGAGGTTTCGCAACAAACCGTGATGCTCATAAATGTCGTAGAAACTAAGCTCATGTTCAAGTGCATATTTTCGCACTTCATTTCTGATGCTGTTAGATGGCTCATCTTGCAAATAGCAATGTTCAATATCTACAATTCTATCAAATTTGTTTGGAACGTGAAAACCTACTGCATTTCGCTCTATTTTTTCTTCACTTTTGATTTCCTCTAGCGTTAGCCATCTTTTGTTAGAAAAAGTAAACTCCATTTTGTTGCGATAATACACATTTGGCTCTGCTCCCAAAATAGGCATCAAAGGCGGAAAAGTGAGTTTTCCAACTCTTCGCAAAGCTTCATCAACCATGTGTTGCTTGTATTCTAGCTGCTGTTTGTAGCTGATAAATTGCCATTTACAACCACCGCAAGAGCCAAAATGTTTGCAAAACGGCTCAATGCGTTTGTCAGAGACTTGTTTTAATTCTACGGCTTTGCCAACCGCATAGTCTTTTCGATTTTTTGTAATCAAAACATCTACTACATCGCCAGGCATCGCTCCATCAACAAACAAAATTTTGCCATCTTTTTTGTGAGCAATGGCTCTACCTTCGGCGGCCATTCTGATGATGCTAATGTCTGTTACGAGTTTTTGCCTATTTCTTCTGTTTCTTCTTCCCATGCTATTTTTGCTTTTTCAGCCTTTTTGCTGAAATGGTATTTTGTAAAAAAATAATTTGCAAAGTTAGCTTTTTTTGTTTTAAAATACTTTAAGGAATGGAAAAAACTTTCTTATGGCAATTTCAATAACTTTTAACCATTAGGCTGAATATAAGATGATAGATAGGCATTTTCTACAAAAAAACGAGAACTCTCGCCGTTGCTGCGTATTATCGCCAGCAACAAAAAAGGTAAACAAGTTGTTTTAAGTCTTATTTTTCATAACAAATAATCGGTAATAATATCAATAAGGGCGTGAATGCTTTCATTTTTGAAAAAAAATGCTAAAACATAAAACACTTGAATAAGACTAGCCGTTTTGCTATAAAAAGCTTAACTTACAAATTGTTTAACAAGATTGAAGTGCCAAGCATGGTTTAAATAAGTGGGCGATTTGGACTTAACACCTTTGAAATTAGTGTGTTAGCTTTCGCAACTTGTAGTATAAATTCGTTTGTGTACTTATTTATCGTCCAAATATTTATATAACACCTAAAAACCTAGAAAATGTCTAAAAAAATATTTTTACTTTATTTTTCCATTTTTCTGTTATGTTTTTTCTTTTCCAAAAATAATTTTGCACAAGAAAAGGAAACAACAAGTATTTTTCCCTCAAATTATAATGGAACAATGCCTGAAAATTATCGTCAGATGAGACGTGAAGAAGCTATCACAAATATTAATAATTTGAAAGAAGGAGCTTTATTGGTACGGCTAAAAACTCGCAGCAAATCGCTCAAAGCTTATGAAAAAGCAGGAGCAAGCTATTTGGTAAAGAAGATAAAAAAAGAGCGTGATGCTGAAAATCAGAAGATTGTAAATTTGTTTAATGAATATTTTGATTTTTGTCCTATTTACTTTTTTTATACCGATGATACAGAGCGGCTTTTATCGGGCGAACATAAAGGCATTTTTTTAGATGATAAATTAAAAAAAGACAAAGCCATTGTTTTGGACAAAGATTTTTTTCTTATTGCGGAGTTTGGAGTGTTGTTGGAAGAAAAAATTTGGGCAGATTCAGCCGTACTAGCAGCTAATCAAAACAAAATGTATCAGCACCAAGCCTTGAATAAGGTTATTGTGATAAAAGATAAGAACTTAGAACAGCTTAAACGACCTTTTCCACTTTATGTGAGAGCAAGCACTACTCGTTTTTGGCCTCGCAAGGTTGCTAAATTAAACAAACGTTTTCATAAATATTTTGAAACGAAAAAAGAATTGCCAGAAGATGGTGGTGAATAATAATGATAACAAGTTATTTGAGTGAAATTGGACATGACAGATTCTAAAAATCTGTCATGTCTGAATAAATAATATTTCTGTAAAACTCCAACAGCTTTGCAGCGTCCTAATTATTTTTATATATCTAAATGTTTGGGAGTGTTTTTGAAAATAACAGTTCGATAAGGGAAGGGGATTTCAATATTTTCTATATCAAAACGCTCTTTCAACATTTTATTCAAATCAAAAGTCATATCAAGGGCTTTGTTCGTATCATTTGCCCAAACCCATGCTCGCAATTGTACGGCATATTCACCCAAACGCACAACTTTAATTTTTACGGAAGCTAGTCCATCTTCTTTTTCCTTCTCTGTTCGATTGTCCAAATAATAAGGATGTTGTTTAATCACGTCTTCCATCACAGCCATTGCTTTATCAATATTAGCATCATAACCAATGCCTATTTCGACATGTTTGCATATCATTTCATCGGCCAAATCGGCATTAATAATGACTTTTTCGCTAATAATGGCATTTGGAATGATAATCCGTTTATTTTCGTTGTTGCGTATCACGGTATGACGCAGCGTGATGTCTTCGACAATGCCAAAATTACCATCAATAATAAGTCGTTCATTGACACTAAAAGGGCGAAAAATAACGATAAACAAACCACTTATAATATTGGAAAATGCTGCTTGGGAAGCAAAACCAAAGGCTACTGCTACAATACCTGCACCTGCCAACAAAGAGGTTGAGAGCGTACGCAGAGAAGGTATGGAATAAATAGCAATACTAAAGCCTATTAAATAAATAAAAGCAATAACAATATGTTTGGCAAATTGGTAGCTTGTTGGATTGTTGTGTATAATGCGTGTAGAATTGAGTATAAATCGGTCGAAAAAAGAGCGAAATATGCGTACAAAAAAAAATGTTAGTGCAATCACAAACATTGACATCACAATTTGCCACAATTGCAACAAAATAGGGTCGCAACTAATATATTCATAGAGACTTTTTAAGTTCCAAAATAACTCATTTAACATAGAAATTCTTTATTTTTTTACTACTTATTTGCGTTTCGTTTTTTACTTTTTTTATCTAATGATGTGCATGAACTTCTAGGAGTTCTACCTTAAAAATCAACACAGAATTGGCTGGAATTTTTTTGCCTGCTTCTTTCTTGCCATAGGCCAAACCAGATGGAATAATTAAAGTACCTTTGCCACCTGTTTTGAGAAATGGAATGCCTTCTTGCCAGCCTGGTATAACACGATTGAGCGGAAAGTGAGCTGGTTGGCTTCTGTCATAAGACGAATCAAATTTTGTTCCATCAAGTAGCGTGCCTTCATAATGCACCTTCACATGACTTTCGAGTGTTGGATGTTCGCCTTCGCCCTCTTTTTCTATCATATAATGAAGACCAGATTCGGTTTTCTGCACATTTTGCAAGCCTTTTTCTTGAATATAAGCGGCTATCTTTTCTTGGTCAATTTTGGCTTGTTCGGCAGGTGTTGTTATTTTTATGACTTCTAGCAGTTCAATGTCGAACACTAAAATAGAATTGGCTGGAATATCGTTGCCCATAGCCTTTTCGCCATAAGCCAAAGCCGATGGAATGATTAGTTTGCCTTTGCCGCCCGTTTTGAACAAAGGAATGCCTTTTTGCCAGCCTTCTATTACGCCAGCCAAAGGAAATTCTGCTGCTTGCCCTCTATCATAAGATGAATCAAACTGTTTTCCATTTAGCAAAGTGCCTCGATAGTGTACTTTCACTCGGTCAGAAACAGTTGGACTATTGCCATTTCCTGCTTCTTCAATCACATAATAAAGGCCATCTTCCGTAGTTTTAGCTTTTTTCTTTAATTTGTTTGCGGCTAAATAAGCTTCAATTTGCTTTTTTTCGCTCGTTTCGCCTGCCGTTTCTGTTACGGTTGTTTGTGTTTTTTTGGTAGCAGAGCCGCAAGCTACCGCCAACAATAAGTAAGAAACAAGTATATACAAAGGAATTTTTTTCATTAGTATTGTGTTTTTTATTAAAAAAAAAATTTCATTTTAGACTTTTCTGCTCTGTTATGATACCCAAAACAACATTTTGTTGAATAAAAAGGTAGCTTTTTGAACTTAAAAAAAAGCATATAAACAGTTGCTTAAAAAGAGTATCTTCGGTTTAGCCAAAAGATAAAATTTGAACAGTAAAAGTACAAAACTTTTCGTAAAACAAAACGATTGTGCTATTTTAATGCTATATATCTGTGTGTTTGTATTTTGAATTTGTTTTTTGTCTTTAAATGTAAGTAGGAGCAGCAATCTTTGAATGACGAAACAGAACGAAATTTCTTTTGAAAATAAAACTTTTGGAAATGTACTGCTTATGATGTATTTTATTGAAAGTAATTGGTTTTAGGTAGAGTAGCGACAGAAATATATTTGTGCAAGTGCATATGGAAAAATTAAATGTGTTTGACTTGCCGATTGCGATGAATAACAAATAATATTTTGCTTTTTTAGGAAGCCTTATTGAGTAAATGCTGATTTTTAATGAAATGTTTGTTTGGTGAGGTTTTTTGTTTTTTTTGAGTGGGTAAATGAAAAGTAGGTATTAACAAAAGATTTGGAAGTTTGATATTTATAATGTATTTTTGAGATATGCAGAAAATAGGAAAACTTGACAATGAGTGTGGATTATTTGAATGTGTATTGTTTTTAATGTGAAAAATGTAATATTAATCAAACATATAACCATGTATAAAATGCTTGTATTATTTATTTTTATTTTGATAAATTCTATTGTAGTTGGACAAAATAAAGCAACAAAAAAGGCCCAACCGATAGTAGAAGAAGGGAAACGCTTGTATAAATCTGAAATGGCATCTTGGTATGGTACTGATATTTTTCGAAAAAAATATAAAACGCCAGAAAAAATGGGTGGATACTTTTCCTTTACAAAAGGAGAAATCACAAAATGTGTTTTCTTTTCTCAAGAAGAAAAACCTAAAGTATTGGGAATGGTAAGTTTTAAAGGAGAAGTATTATTAGAGAATAGTGAGCTTAGTATGGAAGAACGAGAATTGACAGATTTAGAAAACAGTTATTACACATTGAGAAAAAATACTCTAATAGAGTTAGAAAAAGATACTATATTTCAATTTTATCAAAATACTCGCCCTAATATTATTCCAATTATAGAAGGAGGAAGAAAAAGAGTTTATATTATGACTGCTCCTACTGTAAGTGGAATTGTAATTTTTGGAAATGATTATTTATTGACATTTAATAAAAATAATGAGGTACTGACCAAAAAAGCTTTACATCAAAATATTATACCAATAGAATACTCAGATGATGAAAAAGAAGATAGTTCATATCATTTGCATTCAGATGAAACAGAACAACATATAACAGCAACAGATATATGCACTTTAATGTTGTATGGAAAATACACAAAGTGGAAACAGCATAATGTTCACTCTGATGATTATTTAAGTATGTGGAATTGTGAATCAAATAAGTTAGTGGTTATGCCGCAAAAAACATTAGATGACATTTATAAAGATCAGGAAAAACGAAAAGAAGTTAAAGACAAGAGTGCAAAAGAGACTAAAAATAGAAAGAAAAGATAGAAGAATATCAATTTAAATATCTAAATGCTGTGATACTGTCGCACCAACAGAGTTGTGATGAATAACAAATAATATTTTTGGAGATAAAAGATAGTTGATTTGAAAGTCATTTGGTTGAATTAAATAAAACTTTGATGTCTCTGAAAGAAAAATATTCTGACTAGAATAATAAGAAAATAAGGTAGTAGGCATTTTTAAAATGCCTGCCACCACCAAAATTTCAAAAGTGTAGAATTTTAGAAAAAAACGACAAATCTAGGTGGCAGGCACTTCTAAAGTGCCTACCACCTCTTTTTATTGCGTAAAGTTTTACCCAAAACCAACTAAATCCCTTCCTCCAAACGTTCTTTAAAAAAAGAAACCAATCACTTCAGCTTATTCTAATAAAATATGCTCAAAAACAAAAAACACGCACTCTACTTATTCCTTTTCCTACTACAAACAAGCTATATTTTCGCACAAAAATCACACGAAATAAAGCAAAACTACTTGCAATTGAGCTTTGAGGAGACACAGCGAGCAGGCAGTTTGCGTTATATGCTATTTCACAACACCAGAGCGACAAACCTTGCTTTCCACCAACATTACTTATATGAGCCTTTTACGGAAAGTGTAGAACGCTACCAAAAAGTGCGATTGACAGGCCAATATTATTTGAATAGGCAAACTTTGTTGCGTATAGAAATACCGTATTTGCACAATAAAAGAATGGCGGCCGATACCTTGTATAAAAGCGAAAAAGGCATTGGCGATATAGTGCTGACTGCAAAATACGAATGGCTAAACTCCGATTTGTTGCAAGTTTCATCAAAAATTGGCCATCATTTTTTATTTGGAAGCAGCGTAAGTTTGCCAACAGGAAAGTATCAAAATTTTATAAAAAATGAAGTAGAACCTCGTTTTCAAGTAGGGAAGGGGAGTGCCAATTTCGCTTTTCATGCCGACTATTTGCTACAAATTGCCGACTTTTCTTGGCTAAATTCTGCAACATATCAACACTTTTTACCCAACAAATACACTTATAAATACGGCAATAGCTGGCATTTCGCAACGCAATTTCAATATCAAAAAAATATTGGAAAATTTACTATTTTGCCTAGTTTATCATTTGACTTTAGACAGCAAAAATCAGATAGACAAAACGAGCGAGACATTGATTTTCAAGCTGCTACAAGTGGTGAAATATTATATGTTTCGCCACAAATAGGCTTGCAGCATGATAAATATAATATTACAGCAAGTTGGCAAACGCCTATTTTTCAAGATTTAGACGGTGGCCAACTAGCATATAAAAATAATTTTAACTTAAAATTGAGGTATTTGTTTCAAAAAGAAAAACGTTATTATCCTCTCCGTGAATATTGACAGAAAAGAAATGACATATTTTTTAGCCAAAAGCTTCAAATATAAAAAAGTATATACTATCGTTTTTTTAGAAATATGTCATTTCTACAAGCTTCAATATTTTTATAACTAACAACTCAAAACTAAAAATTTAAAACTATTGAATCTCAATATTTATTGTTGTATTACTTTCCGTATGTCCATCGCTTTCTGCAATTGCTTTTTCCAAATCTTCCAAAGCGAGATGAATATAATCGGTCAGCGTATCTAAATCTGGCATAATTTCACGGCAAGAAGTCGCACCGATAGAAATAATACCTGCATAACTAAAAACCGTAATCATCAAACCCATGCCATCAATAAGCGGAGCTATCGCAAAATTGTTGAGCAACTGATGACCATTCATATACAAAGGTTTAGCAGGGCCTGGCACATTCGTAATCACCAAATTGTAAATCGGATTGTGCAGTTTCGCAATTTTCATGCGTGTATAAATGCGTGCTGCCGAAGCCGCTACTTGCGAAGGAATATAATCCATCAATTTTTCGGCTTTTACTGCTTTTTGAAAAGCTTTTGAGCCACCTGCATTAGCATGAATATTTTTGAGCCGCTGCACAGGGTCTGCCTCGTCAGTCGATAGTGCGACCAACATTGCCGAAATTTTATTACCTAATTTTCCACCTTCGTCTTTTGTTCGCACCGAAACAGGGGCCATCGTAATCAGCGATTTTTTTGGTAAAGCGTCTTTTTCGCTCAAATAATGACGCAAAGCACCACCGCAAACCGACAAAATAACATCATTTACCGTCACTTTCATCTTGTCTTTGATGGCTTTCACTCGCTCTAGCGAAAACTCGGTTGCCGACACAATTCTATGAGGTGTAACAGGAACATTAAAAAAAGTTTTTGGTGCAGTAAACGGTGCAGGCGGAGGATTGTAGCCTTCTATATCTCGTATCTTTTTTTTCTTAGAATTGCTTTTAAACACACTTTGTATGCCTTTTTCTGCCAGCATCAACAATTTGAAAGGCGTTTTTACAGCATCGCCAGTATGACGTGCCAAAAGCTCAATATTGGTAGGAATGCGTTTTGGTTTCTCTTTTTTTTCTTTTGGAAAAAGGCGAGGAATAGGTGTGCTATCAAATAAAGCTTGCATAATCGCAACGCCAGCTTTGCCATCAAGAGCGGCATGATGCACTTTCGGAATGAGAGCAAAAGAACCTTCTGGCAAACCTGCTATTTTCAAACCTGTCACCACCGTAATTTCCCACAAAGGTCGTTGTCTATCTAGCGGCCGATTAAAAATTTGAGCGGCAAGCTTGAACAATTCATCTTTTCCTGCTGGAGTAGGCAAAGCGACATAAGAAATATGATGTTCAATATCAAAATTTGGGTCATCGTACCAATATGGCAAGCCCAAATCTAGCGGCACTTCTATCAAACGTTGCTGAAAAACAGGATAAATGTGCAAACGAGATGTCAAATAATCACGGAATGTCTCGTAACTAAAGCCTGTTTCGTGATTTGTACCCTCAAAAATATATACGCCTCCAATGTGCATAGGCGAGCGGTGAGACTCGACATACAAAAAGCCAGCGTCCATGGTATTTAACTGTTTCATAGCGGTTGTTGAAGATTGAAAATGTAATGTTTGATTTTTTTAGACATACTATTTCTCGAAGAAATAGTATGTCTAAAAAAATCAAACACCTTTAGGTTTTAAATAGTTTCGCTTTCGAGATATTTATAAAAAGGCAATAAATGAGTATCATCTTTCATACTTGCAATTGTTTTTACCTCAAAAGCATTCAATTCTATCTTTCGGCGTATAGATTTTGGCAAAAACACTTCTTTAATGACAAATTTTACAGTCGTGAGCCAACTATCCGACACAGCGTGAAAGTTTTTGATGTATTGCCAAGAAATATTTTTCTTCCATTGCTCTGACAAATTTTTGCTATCATTGCGTCGTCTATGAGCGACTAAAACTTGCTGTACATTATAGATTTTTTTCTCTTTTTCGCACAAAATATTGGTCATAAAATTTACATCGCAGGCGAAAATGATACTTGTATCGTAGCGTTTTTTTGTTTTGCGAAACAAAATAGAAGGGTGAAAAGTGCGATAGAAAAACTCTGGCTGTTGTTTGGCATAATAAATCTGCTCTTTTTCAAAAAACTCAATATGATTTGCTCCACAAGCTAAAATGTTATCTTTTTCTTGAAGAACTTTTATTTGCAAAGCAAGCTTTTGAGGATGCCAAAGGTCGTCATGGTCTTGCACAGCCATGAAATCGCCTGCCGCTTTTTCGAGCAAAAAATTGATGCCACCATAAGCTCCGAGATTTTCTTTTTTGCAAAACAATCTAATTCGTTCATCATCAAAATTTTCGATAACACGCACCGTTTCGTCACTCGAATTATTGTCGAGAATCAAAACTTCAATATGTCGATAGCTTTGTTGCAACACACTTTTTAGCGTATTTGCGATATACTTTTCGGCATTGTAAGTGCAAATTAAAACAGAAATGAGTGCTTTCAAAATTTTGTGTTGTAGTTTGTTTTGAAAAGAAAAAAGTCGTGTTGATTTTTTATAGGTGTGAAAAAAGAAATGTTGTGATAATCTTTTGTGCCATTGTTGGTGTTATCACCAACAACTAAAAATTATTCCGTTTCTTTTAAAAAATCATAAAAAACCTTCAAAAAATCATCGTTTTTCATATTTGTAAGCGGCTGAAAATCATACATTTTTAGCTTCAAAGGCATCAAAATAGCATCTGGCACAAACAGCCGATTGAAACTAAACATAATCGTACCTTTTAGGCTGCCTGTCACTTTATAATGTCGCTTGATGTGTCGCCACGAAAAACCTTTAAACCATTTTGTATTCAAGTTGGCGTTATCAGAGCGACGACGATGCAGAGCCAATAATTTTTGAATGCTATAAATTTTCGGCTGCTCTTTGCACAACACAAATTTCATAAAATAATGGTCTGCTTCAAACTGAAATTCTGTGTCGTAGCGATATTCTTTTTTGTTGCGAAAAAGCAAAGCAATATGAGTAGTTACAACATCAATTGGCTTTCGTTTTTTTAGATAAAAAGCCTCAAAAGCCTCAAAATATTCAATCGTTTGCGAACCGCAGCCTACAAATTCTGCATTTTTTTCGAGAAAAGCAACTTGCAAAGCTATTTTTTCAGTGTGCCAAAGGTCGTCATGGTCTTGCACAGCCACATATTTTCCTTTTGCATGATTGTCCAACAAAAAATTGAAACCTTTATATGGCCCTAAATTATCTTTGGAAGCAATGAGTTGTATGCGTTCATCGCCTATTTTTTTGACAACATCACAAGTATTATCGCTAGAATTATTATCTAACACTAAAATTTGCAAGTTGTTATAAGTCTGTTCAGTAATACTTCGCAAAGTTGTTGCGATATATTTTTCAGCATTATAAGTACATACTAAAACGGAAACAAGCGGCTGATTTATATTTTTCATAAGTAGTTTTTTCACTTCCAATGCGACAAATCCGTTTCCAATAATTTTTCTAAATTGCTCACATCTTCACGAAAATAAGCTTTCAATTCTTCTCTCAAAGCTGGTTCAATGGCTTGCTTATCCATTTTTTTGGCGTTCAGATGGTCTCTAATATATTCGGCAAGCGGCACGATACCTGTTTTTCGCAAAATAGGCAAAGCAGCTTGTAAATTATTGGTGTGAATAAAAGCACGAATACGCATGAGCATTTTGTTTACAAAGCGAAGACGTGGTTCGCCTGTCGCATTAGAGCGTTTTTCGATGCTTTCTGGATAAAAAGTTTTTACACCTAAAAAATGTTCTACATCTGCCAACAAAGCTTTATTGTCTTTTTTTAGGTCTTCATAAAACACAATTTTAATGTTTTCTCTCGGAAAAAGCTCAAAATACGGTTTTAATTGCTCAAAATACAAAGAATTGTCCAAAACAGACGGTTCGTCTTTTATCGCTTCCCTAAAAGTAGGAGAGTCTATATAACCTCTTTGACGATAATATAAATAATGAGAATAGCTTTTATCGACAGGATTTCGGAGAATAGCGAAAAGCTTAACATCTGGATTATATTTGTAAATTTCATGCACAGAACCTTCGCAAATCAAATACATAGGCGTAATTTCGCCTTTCACTTGATTTGTTTTCGCATTTTTAAAAAAGTCGTGATACCATTTTAGCGGTTTTCCGTAGCGATAGTTGTCGATTTTTTCGTAAGTCTGCAAGTAAGAATTAAAATACATCAACTCTTTTGTTTCAGACATATAAATATCTGGGTGTTGTCGCAGACAGTCGGCGAGCCAAGTACTACCACATTTCGCAGCTCCAAGTCCAATAAAATCTACTTTAAAATCTTTGTCTGAATAGTTTTTACTCATGTTTTTTTGCTTAATGTTTTTTTTGAGAAACATTGTTTGGAAACATTTTTTTTCAGGTATTAGAAATGACATATTTCTAAAAAAACGATAGAACATAACTTTTTATATTTGACTCTTTTCACTAGAAAAATATGTCATTTCTCTTTTGGTAAAACCTTTTTTGAAATGAAAAAAAATGTTTTTTAGCCAAATCTGGTAAAGAAATCAGCATCTAGTAAAAGATTTTCAACGACATAAGGCACACCAACAGTTGCTTTTTCGCCAATAAATTTGAGATTTGCAACATAGCTGCCTACTTCTGGAAAATTTGGGTCTATAATAACTTTGGCGGCTTCATCGCTAGGACAGCCAATGAGTGAAGCGGCAGGATAAACGGCTAAAGATGTGCCAATCACGATAAAAATATCGGCTTTGCTACTAATCTGAATTGCTTTTGAAATCATTGGTACATCTTCGCCAAACCAAACGATATTTGGCCGCAACTGACTGCCAAGTTCACATTTGTCACCTACGAAAATAGGTCTATCTTTATAGTCATAAATTAAATTTTTGTCTTTTGAGCTTCTTACTTCGCTCAATTTTCCGTGCAAATGCAATACATTTGTCGAGCCAGCTCGCTCATGCAAGTCATCTACATTTTGTGTAATAACCGTTACATCAAACTTTTTTTCTAGCTCTACCAAAGCTTTATGTCCCAAATTGGGCTGTGCTTTTGCTGCGTCTTTTCTTCTTTCATTGTAAAACTGTAAAACGGCAGTAGGATTTTTGCGAAAGCCTGCTGGACTTGCTACATCTTCTACCTTATGACCATTCCAAAGACCGCCAGCGCCTCTAAAAGTTTGAATACCACTTTCGGCACTGATGCCTGCTCCTGTCAAGATAACTATTTTTTTGCGTTTCATGTTTTTTTGCTTCGATTTTATTTTTTGCAAATATAAAAAAAACCTTTAGCCAAACAAAATGAATGTTTTAGCTAAAGGTTTTCTGAAAACTAGATTAAGACAATAGAAATGATATTATTCTATTTCTTTTCTCTTTCTTCCATTTCTTTTTTCAACTGAGAAAGCACATCTAAATCACCGAAAGTAGAAGAATTATCTGGCTTCGATTGATTGTTGCGTTTTACTCTTTTGCGTGTTTTTTCTTCCTGAACGTTTTGCTCTGCTCTAGCAGCTCTTTCTGCTTGAGCTTTGCGACGTTTCCAAGCTTCTGTAATAGAAACAATAATTCGCTTGTCGTTTCTATCAAATTCAATAATACAGAACTCTGTCGTTTGGTCTAATTTGGCAGAAGTACCATCTTCATATCTCAAGTGTTTTCCTGGGCCATAAGCTTCCAAACCGTAAGGTAAAGAAACGATTGAACCTTTGTCGTCACGCTTAATGATAGTACCTTGATGTAATGAACCAACAGGGAATACATTTTGGAAAGTATCCCATGGATCTTCCTCAATTTGTTTGTGACCTAAAGACAATTTGCGTGCCTCTTTGTCGATGCTCAAAATCACAACTTCTAATTGTTCACGAACTTTCGTGTATTCAGATGGGTGATTGAAACGTTTTGTCCAAGAAAGGTCAGAGATGTGAACCATGCCGCCGATACCTTCGTCAAGCTCAACAAATACACCGTAAGGCGTGATGTTTTTCACTTCACCAGAATGTCTGCTGTTGCGAGGGAATTTATCTTCGATAGTATCCCATGGGTCAGCTTGCAATTGTTTGATACTCAAAGACATTTTGCGGTCGTCACGGTCAAGCGTCACGATTTTTGCATCATATTCTTTGCCGATAGTAAAGTATTCTCTTGCATTGATTGGCTGATTTGACCAAGAAACCTCTGAAACGTGAATTAAGCCTTCTACGCCTGGAGTGATTTCAAGGAATGCACCGTAATCTTCGATATTAACGATTTTACCTTTCACAATAGAACCTTCGCCTAAGTCTTCGCTCAATACTTTCCATGGATGTGGAGTTAATTGTTTCAGACCTAAAGAAATACGCTTTTTAGCATCATCAAATTCGATAACAACAACATTAAGTCGTTGGTTCAATTCCAATATTTCAGATGGGTGATTGATACGTCCCCAAGAAATATCTGTGATATAAAGTAAGCCATCTACACCACCCAAATCGACGAATGCACCGAAATCTGTAATGTTTTTGACCGTACCTTCCAATACTTGTCCTTTCTCCAATTGAGAAATAATACGCTGACGTTGTTCTTCTAAGTCGCTTTCGATTAATGCTTTGTGAGATACAACGGCATTTTTGATAGCTTCATTGATTTTTACTACTTTGAAATCCATCGTTTGACCAACATATATATCATAGTCAATGATAGGTTTCACATCAATTTGAGAACCAGGTAAGAAAGTTTCTAAGCCAAATACATTAGCTATCAAACCACCTTTAGTTTTGCTAATGATTGTACCAGAAACAAGTGTATCATTTTGGTGTGCTGAAACAATACCTTCCCATGCACGCAATAATTTTGCGTTTTTACGAGATAAGATTAATTGTCCTTTTTTGTCTTCTTTTTCTAAGACATAAACTTCTACAACATCACCAGCTTTTAGGTCTGGCGTGTCTCTAAATTCGGAACGTGGAACTAAACCGTCAGATTTAAAACCTATATCCATAACTACATCAGAGTTAGTGATGGCTTCTACACGTCCGCTAATAATTTCGTGTTCTTGAATGGTTTTGAAAGTGTCGCTATACATTTTGCTCAACACACCGCTTTCTTCCGACGAGTAAGTTTGCTCTTCTCTACGGCCGATGTTCCAATCAAAATCATCATGTGCTACTACTACAACTGTTTCTGTTACCTCTTCCGTTGCAGGAGTTTCTGTTTGTATTTGCTCGTCTTCCGACGCTGGCAAATTGTTTTGGAGTTCTTCTGTCAAGATTAACTGCCTTTTTTAAAGTGAAAAAATATGGTTTTTTAAAAATTTGTTTTAACTGTTATGCTTTACATTTAGCTAAAACTGCGTGCAAAGGTACGCTTTTTATTCAAAATAGCAAAGTTTTTGCAAGCAGATGTACTGCTAGAAATAGGAAATGGGATAATCTGATTAGAATACTTTTTTGTTTTTTTGCCAAAAAGAGCTTCTAAAGCTTGTTTTTTCTTAAAAAAGAAAAATAAACTTTCATTTGCTACTCACGAATATTTTTATATTTGCTAAAAAACAATTAATTTTGCGGTCTATGAAAAATATTAGAAATTTTTGCATTATTGCACACATTGACCATGGAAAAAGCACACTTGCTGACCGATTGCTCGAAACAACAAAAGCAGTTACAGAACGTCAGATGCAAGCACAGCTATTAGATAATATGGATTTGGAAAGAGAGCGTGGTATCACAATAAAAAGTCATGCCATACAGATGAGCTATGTTCAGGATAAAGTGAAATATACTTTTAATTTGATTGACACTCCTGGCCACGTCGATTTTTCTTATGAAGTATCTCGTTCTATTGCGGCTTGCGAAGGAGCTTTGCTATTGGTAGATGCAACGCAGGGCATTCAAGCCCAAACAATTTCTAATTTATATCTTGCCATAGAACAAGACCTTGAAATTATACCTGTTATCAATAAAATTGATATGGACGGTGCGATGATAGAGGAGGTCGCCGACCAAATTATTGAACTCGTGGGCTGCGAAAGAGAAGATATTTTGGAAGCAAGTGGAAAAACAGGACAAGGCGTTTCTACTGTTTTGGAAGCTATCGTAGAGCGTGTACCAGCACCAAAAGGCGATGTAGATGCACCTTTGCAAGCTTTAATTTTCGATTCGGTTTTCAATTCTTATCGTGGTGTAATTGTGTATTTTCGTATTGTGAACGGCAGTTTGCAAAAAGGCGAAAAAGTAAAATTTGTCAATCTAGGAACACAATATGGAGCTGACGAAATTGGCATTTTGGGCTATGACTTAGAACCTAAAAAAGAGCTAAAAGCTGGCGATGTAGGCTATATCATTACAGGTATCAAAACTTCGAAAGATGTGAAAGTGGGCGATACAATTACAACTGTCGCCAATCCTTGTAACGACTTTATCGATGGTTTTGAAGATGTGAAACCAATGGTTTTCGCAGGACTTTATCCGATAGATACTGATGACTATGAGCAGTTGAGAGATTCGCTAGAGAAGTTGCAGCTCAACGATGCGTCTTTGGTTTATGAAGCAGAAACTTCTTTGGCTTTGGGCTTTGGTTTTCGCTGTGGTTTCTTAGGCATGTTACACCTCGAAATTGTGCAAGAACGCTTAGAGCGAGAGTTTGATATGACCGTGATTACGACTGTTCCAAACGTTTCGTACTATGCTTATACAACAGGCAAACATGCTGCCAAAATCTTGGTAAACAATCCTTCCGACTTGCCACCGCCGACCAACTTGGAGCGAGTAGAAGAGCCAATAATTGCGGCACAAATTATTACGAAACCAGAATATATTGGTGGCATTATGTCTTTGTGTATCAACAAGCGTGGAAGTTTGACCAATCAATTTTATTTGAGTGAAACTCGTGTGGAATTGAGCTTCGATTTGCCACTTGCCGAAATCGTTTTTGATTTTTATGACCGTTTGAAATCTGTTTCAAAAGGCTATGCTTCTTTCGATTATCAAGTGACAGGTTTTCAAGCTTCTGATTTGGTAAAAATGGATATTCTGCTCAATGGCGAAAAAGTAGATGCTCTTTCTGCCCTTGTACACCGCACAAAAGCCTATCCATTGGGCAAAAAGTTGTGTGCAAAACTCAAAGAACTGATACCACGACAGCAATTTATGATTGCTATTCAGGCTGCGATAGGTGCGAAAATTGTAGCTAGAGAAACGATTAGAGCGGTGCGAAAAGATGTGACTGCAAAGTGCTATGGTGGCGATATTACTCGTAAGAGAAAGCTTTTGGAGAAGCAAAAGAAAGGTAAAAAACGTATGCGTCAGGTAGGTTCGGTGCAAGTGCCGCAAAAAGCATTTATGGCCGTGTTAAAGCTGAATGATTAGTTATTTTGAGTTTGAGAGCTTGTTTGAATTTTATCTTTTGGCTTACTAAAAAACTTGATTTTTCAGTATTAAACACAACATCAAAATAGCCTCTAAACAACAAAATTGAACCTTCAAAGTTTCTAAAACTTTGAAGGTTTCGTAATTTAGAGACACTTTCAAAAAAACAATAACATGTTGCAAAAACAAAGTTCAATTCTTCACATTGTTAATGTAATAAGCTTAATGTTAAAGCATTCTATCCAAAAAAAACATATGTAATGTCGTGATTAATAATATTTCATTAAAATCATTTTCTTTTTTATATTTAATTTAAAAATAACTAATATGAAAAAAAAAGTTAAATATAGTTGCAAAAAAATGCAAATATTCATATATTAAGTACACTGTAATTTAAATTTTCTAAGGTTTTTGAAAAATATTAGTCGTTTGTTGAGACGTGACAGGTTTTTAAA
>JBMZCV010000060.1:0-25064 GCA_049613665.1 Chitinophagales bacterium
ATGATACGATGAATTTGTTTTTTCTAAGCTAAAAGAAAAATATTTCTAATAGCTCCTACATGAAATGCAAAAATACTTCTCTAGTTTCAACTTTTCTGCTTTTTTTGCAAAATTATAATTTTTTTTGTCTCAAATCACTAATAACATTTTCGTAATGTGAAATTTCATCACAATCTAGTTCATATTCGGCTTTTGGATACAAAACACGATAGTAAAAATCTTGTGCAATACTGCCTTGTTGTTCTCTATTGAAATCGCTAAAATTTTTATCTTTCAAACCCATTCCACCGCCATAATAATAGCCATCTGTGGCTTGAGCGTAGAGTGCTTCGCCTATATATTGGCTGCCGCCATTTTCCATTTGAGCAATATGCACTAGCTCGTGAATGAGCCACGCCATATCTGCATTGCCTTGTTTGATATTTATTTTTCTGGTAAAATGAATGGTATAAAAAACGCAAATTCCCATCTGTTTAGAGCCTGCATTTTTAGCACCCAATTTTGCTATCAATGAATTTTCATCTATGCGAATTTTGTGGAGTGGCAAACTATCGTGAAAAACGAGCTGTGCTTCTGCAATTTCGGTTTCAGTCAGAGTTCGTAGATTTGGCTTTGCGAAGTGCCAAAAAAAACTAAGCCATTCAGCAAAGCCAACAATATCAAACAATTTGAAAAAAAATTTGGATAGCCAAGCCGTAAAAGGCAGCATGACTTTTGTTTTGGTAGGTTTTTGTAAGAATTGGAGAGAAAAATGAGGCAAAAAGCGAATTTGAAACAGATGTAGCAAAAAACTTTTTAGTCGTTTGGGTACTTGTTTGGCAAAGCTTCGGAAGCATATAGCCAAATAATGTGATGAGTTTTTGATATGTTGAGCGATAAAAAATGTAGGTTTCATGTAAGATATATAATTTTTCTCTTTCCAAAATTCAAAAAAACAAACTTATTTTCATTAAATCTAATTTTTGCTTGTATATTTGACAATGATTCTATCATTATTTGAAAACCTGTCTGGTTTAATAAAATAAATAATGAGAAAATAAACCGAAAACTCCTTATTATTTATAGCTAACCTTTTTTTTATGTCAATTGCATTTATATATTATTTCATAATTGGTATGGTCATCAGTTTTCTCGGCACTGTTCCGTTTGGCCCTATCAATTTGTCAGTTATAGATACGAGTTTTGAAAAAGGCTTTCGAGCAGGTTTCACGATGGCCATTGCAGCCGCTATTATCGAAGTTTTTCAATCTTCTATCGCTTTTCTTTTTGGTCGAATGCTTACTGCACAACTCGAAGATAGCATTATTTTTCGCTTGATAGTGATTGCTGTTTTGATAGGTTTTGGGCTATATTTTTTGCTAAAAAGCTACAAAAAGCGAGATACGAAAAAACGCAAATCGTGGCTCAAAAAAGAACTATCGCCACTTTCAAAAGGCTTTTTAGTCGCTATTCTCAATCCGCAAGCCATGCCATATTGGACTATTGCTTTTGCTATGTTGGAATCCATCGAAATCATTGAAGTTTATCTATCGCCAGCCTGCACCGTAGCACTTATCGTAGGCATTTCGTTGGGCAAGTTGGCCTGTCTCACTTCGTATGCAGCCTTGAGCGTGATGATGGCCGAAAGAGTGCAAGGTATCAATGTTTTGTTAAACAGAGTAATGGCTTCTATTTTATTTATCGTAGGTTTGTTTCAAGGCATCAAATTGTTTTGGGAAGAAAAAATATAACAAATTAATTTAAATGAAAATTCTAATCATTCGATTGAGTTCTATTGGCGATATTGTATTGACAACGCCAGCCATACGCTGTTTGAAACAACAAATAAAAGAAAGCGAAATTCATTTTTTGACCAAAAAAAGCTATGCTGCCGTTTTGCGATTCAATCCTTATATAGATAAACTTCATTTTTGGGAAAAGTCAGATAAAAAGAAGATTATCATAGGTTTACAATTAGAAAATTTTGATTATGTCATAGATTTGCATCACAATTTTCGGACTTTTTCTATCAAAAAACAATTGAAAGCAAAAAGTTATTCTTTTTATAAAGCCAATGTAGAAAAGTATCTGATGGTGAGGCTAAAATGGGACAAACTGCCAAAACAGCATATTGTAGATAGATATTTGGCGACAGCCTCCGAGTTGGGTATAAAAAATGATAACAAATATTTAGATTATTTTATTTCTGAAAGTGATAAAATAGAAATGTCGACTTATTTAGCTCCAGAAAACACAAAAAATTATATCGCTTTTGTGATTGGTGCAACATACTCGACAAAGCGATTGCCAATAGAAAAAATGCTAGAAATATGTGAGCTTATCGAGCGGCCGATTGTGTTGTTGGGTGGCAGAGAGGAGGCGAAAGATGGCGAATATTTGGCACAAAAAATAGGTGGAAAAGTCGTGAATTTGTGTGGACATTTGCGGTTGAATCAGTCGGCTTCTGTCGTGCAGCAAGCCGCAAAAGTGATTAGCCACGATACAGGATTGATGCACATTGCGGCGGCCTTTCAAAAGCCAATTTTGTCGGTTTGGGGAAATACCATTCCTGAATTTGGTATGTATCCGTATTTGAACAAAACGCAGGCAGCGAAATCGAAAATGGTGCAAGTGCGAGATTTGCCTTGCCGTCCTTGCTCAAAAATAGGTTTTCAGAAATGTCCGAAAAAACATTTTGCGTGCATGAATCTCATTGACGTGAACGAAATAGCAGATTGGGCAAATGAAATTGATGGATAATATTTGTTTATTTTTCGTTACTATTTTTCAAAAATAAAAGATGCTAGATACCAAAATAATAAAAACATTCCTTCCTTTAGGTGCAATGTTGATATTGACTTTTCTGCTACATACATATCTCGCTTTTTGGGTCGAAAGAACTGCTTTTAATGAAATAATAGCTTGTTATGCAATTTTATTTTTCATTTATATAGGCATTTATAAACTTGTCGATACGAAAAATATTTTCCTCATCACGGTTGGTTTTACCATTTTTATCCGCTTTTTGCTCATTTTTGCCGAGCCAGCTCTCACCGACGATTTTTACCGTTTTGTGTGGGACGGACACCTTTGGCTCGAAGGCATTAGCCCTTTTTTGGCTACGCCTACACAACTCATCGAAAGCTGCCAAACTACTACACCGCTCATTTCCGCCAACTTTTGCGAACAGATGCTGCCGATATACGAAAACCTCAATTCGCCAGATTATTTTAGCATTTATCCACCTGTTTGCCAATGGATATTTGCATTTGGCGTTTGGTGCTTTCCAAATCATATGCTTGGAGCGGTGAGCATGATGAAGTTTTGTATTTTTTGCTTTGAATGTGGCAGCATTTATCTGATTTATAAACTCTTGTTGCAATTTGGTTTGCCTTATAAAAATACGATATTATATGTCCTCAATCCTTTGGTAATCATAGAGTTGTGCGGAAACTTGCACTTTGAAGCAGCCATGATTTTTTGTTTGCTTTATACAGTTTATACGTTAAAAGCCATTACAGAATCACAAAAATATTCACATTTCATTCAGTCTGCCATAGCAATGGCTTTGGCTTTTTGCTCAAAACTGATACCACTCATTTTTCTGCCTTTTTTTATCAGAAGACTAGGCTTAAAAAAGCTATTTTTGTATGTTTCAATTATGGCTTTTGTGAGTATTTTAGCATTTTCTTCTTTTCTAAATCTCAAAATAATCAATCATTTATTGAGCAGCGTAGGCTTATATTTTCAATCTTTTGAGTTTAATGCAAGCATTTATTACTTGATTAGAGCAATAGGATTTTATATCACAGATTACAATATTATTCATATTGCAGGAAAATTATTGGCGTTTTGCACCTTTTTCAGCATTTTTGCGATAGCATACAAAGAAAAAACTGTAACAAAGCAATCTTTATTACAGTTTTTTATGTGGGCTTTGTTTTTATATCTCGCCTTTGCTACCACGATTCATCCGTGGTATTTGTGTGCGTTGGTTGCGTTTTCTGTTTTTACACCATTTCGTTTTCCTATCGTTTGGTCGGCAGTTGTTATATTGAGTTATTACACTTATATTTCTACTGATTATGCCGAAAATATATGGTTTGTTATTTTTGAATACTTGGTAGTATATGCTTATTTAGCCTATGAACTTTGGAAAAACAACTATTCTCGGTTTAACAAAAGAAACTTTTTTTGATAGGGGAAATATACTATTTTTCAGTTCAAAAGGCCATAAAAATAGGAAATATTGGTCTCCTTAGCCTAAAAAAATAGTATGTTTAAACTTTTGATAAAAAAAGGCCTTAAAAACTAATTGCTGATGATTTTTTTCAGAAAAAAGAAAAAATACAAATAATTCTCGGCACTTAAACCTCTTTTCGTTTCCACCATTCTGGGTCGGTGCTAGTTTTGTGAGCTTGTTTTCTATTGCTCAAACTCGAAAAAAAGGTATATCCTATTTGCTGTTCTACTGCTTCGACAGGCATAGCATAGTCCCAGATTTGGCGAGCAGAAACATCTTCATTTGGAAAAATAAAACCTAAAAAACGCTTGTGTTTGGGTGCATAAATGACCTTGTAAAAAGCTGTTGGAACAGAAATATTTTTAATTTTTTGAGGCTTACTATCAAAAATAGGCCCTGTAACAATGACCAAACGACCTTTTTCGTGTGTCCAATTTCTGATATGATTTTCCAAACTACGCCACCCTTTTCGGTTCAAGCCGCTATTTTGAAAAGCAATATTGCTCATCGCAAAAGTTTCGGCACTACTTTTATGGTTGAAATCTACGGAAGCATAGGGTGCAAGATGGCCTTTGTCGTAGCCAGAACCACGAAAATCTTTGGGTGAAACTCTATATTTTTCAGGAATAGCTTCATCGGCATAAAACTCGTCACGTCTATCTATTTCGACACCCACCGAAAAACGAGAAACAATATATGAAACCCACAAAGCATTGCGATGTTCGTAATGATAGCCTAAGCTATATCCTCGTCGGTCGATGACTTTATCGGTTTTGCAGGGTTCGCCATATCGTTTGTGATTGCGAAGCGAAAACCACCACGAATATAGCTTAAAACTATTTGGCAAGACTTCAAATGTGAGCCAATGATAAAATGCCATGCCTGCCACAAATGACAAAACGATAGCGATAATTACCCACAAATTTATTGCAAGCGACTGATTAAATAACTCAAAATATATTTTCATATTTTTACTTTTATCCTACGATGGAAGACTTGTTTTTGATTGCTCTTTTATTTTCAAATTGACCAAGTCTTTGTAATAATATGTTAGAATAGCTGCTGCAACCAAACAACAAGCACCAAGCAGACCAAAAGAATAATGTATGTTTTCGATAAAAAAAACGCTAGAGCAAATAGCGATAAAGGCCATTCGCAACAAGACATTGATAATTTGAAAAATACTTTGCACACGACCCAACACTTGATTTGGAACATGTGTAAACATATAAGTAACACGCATGATTCTAGAGCCTGAGTTGGCCAAGCCAAAAAATACCATGATGAGATAAAATCCCATTTCACCTCGATAAAAAACAAGCACAAACAAACAAGTAGCCGTGACGCAAGTCATTATGATACTGCCTAGCACTCTGCTGGCGTTTCGAAAAAAGTAGGCAATAGAAAGACCTGAAAAGACTGCTCCTAGCGAAAAAGCCATATCGCTAAGTGCAAAAACGCCTGCTCCTGCATGTAAATAGCTTTTTACAAAATTGGGCATTAGTACAAAGTTGAGCAACATCGTGACTACAAAAACGAAATAGGCAGCATTTCCAAAAATGAAAACAAGTGAATTTTCCTTGAGAAATTGAACTCCCACTTTAAAACGCTTTACCAAATGGCTTTTTTCTTTTTTTCTAATCGCTACGGCTTGATAATGAATAGGAAATATCAAGAAAAAAGAGAGGAGGTAAGTGCAGCCATCTAGCAAAAATACTTCGTGCAAACTCCAAGCTTCGATGCTAAAAGGTATGTTAAATTGCCAACCTAACAAACTCTGTTCGCCGCTTTGTATGCCAGCCAGCAAAATAGCACCCAAACCGCCAGCCGTTACATTGGTTATTTGCCCCTGAATTTCGAGATAAGAAGTGATACGGCTATAATGCTCTTTATCCGTAATTTCTTGCACAAAAGCATATAATGCTGGATAGTGTATATTGTAGGTAAAAAAAGTGGTAGCAAACACAAGCCCTGCCAAAAATATAGGTACATGACCAAAATAAAAACCAAAAGCTGCAATACTCAATAGCCATATGGTGCCAATGGAAGTTTCGGCCAAAAATATATTTTTTCGGTTAAATCTATCGACGAGTGTGCCAGCATACAAACCCCAAAACAAAGAAATGGCATTGACAGCCAAATAAATGCTTCCCCAAAGAACAGGCTGCTCCAAAATATCGACAAAGTACCAAGGAATGGCCAGCATACTCAAACCTTGAGCAAAACCCGAAATAGTGTTGGCTATAAAAAGCCGAATAATAGCTTGTTTGTTTCTCAATACATTGTGTTTTTAAGTAATTGGATTTTGCTTAATGCTAATTTCAAAATCTTCTTCATTTTTGTTATAAAAAAACTTTTGACGCACATCCGCTTCCGTATATTCATAAAAATAGGACGTATGTAAGCGGTCATTTTTTTCGTTTTTGTTTCGCCAACTCACAGTATAAGAGTTTTTGTCGACATTCTGGCGACTTTGTTCTAAGTATTGCATCATTTTTTCTAACACATCAATAGAGCTAGTACCATTGGTTTTGTGTAGCAAAAATATCTCGTCATTCAAAGCATTTTTTGTATATAAATCTAAACTAATGCTATTGTGTTCATCATCAATATTTACATGATAATCAAAATGTACGGTATTTCGATTGTCGCTAAATATTTTTGTAATAATTTTGCTTTCCAACTGAATTCTTTTTGATTTCTTACGATTGGCTTTTTTACTCATTATATTAATATTTTTTTATTGAAAATCAAAGATGATTTGGTCGTTTATTCAAGAGTGCTTGGCACTCAGTTACAAACAATGTTACAAAAAAATAGTTTATGAAGTGGCCAAAATAGGATTATTTTACATGACCTTTATAAAAAAAACAGTATTTTGCAATGTTTTTACCTGTTCAGTTCTGTCTTTTCCTTTGAGTTGATTGCTGGTAGGCAAAATGACTCTCTCGGGCAAAAGTTCGATGAGATTTAAGACATATCGGCTTTTGATAGCATAGGTAGCACTTTCGGCTTTCGAGTGCTTGGCTTTGATAATACCGATGAGGTTGCCATCTCTATCAAACAAAGGGCCACCACTATTGCCAGGGTGTACAGGTACGGTTAGTTGATAGGTAGAAACATCATTTTTGTAGCCTGTTTTTGAACTGATAGTGCCATCTGTGAGTTTTATGTTTTCGCCCATAGTGCGACTCAACGGAAAACCAAGTGTAAATGCTGGTTCGCCAATATCTGCAATACTCGATTTGAAAGCATAAGGAATATTTGACAAACCTTCAAAGTTCCAATCCGTAATTTTTAGTACCGCCAAGTCGGTCATTTTATCACTTATCATAAGGTCGGCACTATATTTTTTGAGATGCCCATTGATAGTGGCACTAACCTCAAAAAAGTTGCCACCTGCCACAACATGATTATTCGTCACGATATAGCCTTCCTTGGAAATAGCTATGCCAGAACCCGTAGCCAAAACAGGCATACTGTTGCTTTCAAATACTTTTTTAGGATATAGTTTGAAATAATTTTCTGGCTGCCTATCGTCGGCAAACGTAAAATGCAACATATTTTTTGGGTCATAAGCCATATAAACCTTTTCGGCAGGTGTTTTGTCGGCATTTTTCCAAATGACTTGATAAAAATTTTGCGTTTCGGTAGGTTCAATACTAGCAATTAATTCGCCTTGTTTCCAATCCTCTTTGTTGTTTGCACCACTCATATAAATAGCGTCATAGCCATTTGCATCATTTTTTACTACACCGATTCGGTAAGAAACTTTGTTGGCCGTGCCAGCCAACATTTTTTCATAAATGCCTTCTATCACATCATGCGTTGCCTTATAGTATTGTTTCAAAGTAGGCTCATTCCAATCAGTCATTTTTTTGGGCAAACTCAACCGATTTTTTTTGTGGTAGGTTCTTTTTTCATTATACATGTTTTGCCAAACCGTATATATTTTATCTAGCAGATAAGGATCATTATAAAGGGTATCATTAGATGCAAACTTAAACTCATCTGCCAAACAAGAGCGATAAATAATAGAATGATTGGTAAAATAAGTTTTAGACATGTTCGTTTGAATAGATATATGAGCAATATCACACAAAGAAGGAACGGTTTGCAATAGCTTTTGCTTTTCGGCAGTCGTAATTGCTATTTTTTGAAAGCCTATCTCTTTTAAGTAACTTTTGAAATGTTCTAAAAAAATACTTTCTGTTTCATCAACTTTTTTCTGTTCTGCTTCGTTTAGTTCAATAGAAGCAAATTTTACGCCTGATATAAAAGTAGCAAAGGAAATTTTTTGTTGGGTATGTTGTGCCAATAAATCTGGCATTGCATTTCCGATATAGCAAGCAAATATACAAAGTAAAAAATAGTATATACGCATCATGAGCATTTTTTTATTGTTGAAAAAAAGAAAATTATTGTATTGAAAAAAAAATAGGAAGTAAGTAGTCAGACAAAAAATAATGTGACAGCTAGTTGAAACTAATACTTCATTTTTCAACGAAGTATGTCAAAAAACTTCAAAATCAAAGAAAGAATTCATTTTTTTGAGCCTTACCAACTACTTAGAAACGTGAAAATAATAAGGGTTACATTTCGCAACTTAACAATTAATTGTGATAAAATAATCAAATAGGTGTGAGTTAAAAACTCATACAGGTATATTTTTGTTACTTAATAAAATCAAATGTAAGACTTAATGCTTTTACTATTTCTTAGATGTAAGCTTTTTAGCCAAATTTGTTACAACTAAATATTTATATGTAACTATTGTTGTAGGTTTGCGTCTTCAAAATATAAGTAAACTATTCTCTTTTAACGTTTTTTTACATTTGTTCATATATAAGATGAAGTATTTTTAGTGTTTTAAGTGCTAAAAACTATTGATAATTTGTTTTTTTTCGAAACTAAAAAAATGCTTTTTTGCTTAAATTGATGCTTCTTTTAAGCAATATGCAAAGGGCAAAATCTAAATGGTTAGCTTCATAAATGGAATAGTTCTGCTTGTGAAACGATAAAAAAAGTAGTAACTTGAATAGACACTAAAGACCTAAATACTTTGTTTGACGTTTTTTTGACTAAAAAAGTTTGAAAAAAAAAGCAAAAAAAAGGTTTAGACCGTTATTTTTCCTATTTTTGCATAGTTTTTGATAAGTAAACATCAAATGCTATTTAATAAAAAGACATTTTTTTACTAACAAGTTGATATTCAGTCTGTTGGATTTCACAATTTGTGCTATGTTTTTGTCTAAGTATTTAATTTACTTCGGCAAGTTGTCATTTATTTAACTAAACAAATTCTGCTATAACATATTGATAATTGAAGAAAAGCAAATGTGACATATTTTGTCTTCAACACTCAATATATTTCCTAATCATATTTACTTTAGAACATTTCTGTTTTTAAAAAATCAACCAAATATCACCGTTTATTATATTTAGTTTAGGCAAAGCTATGAAATGCCAAACGCTATTTAATATATGCACTAATTTTGTGCTGACATGTTGAAAATCAAGATGTTAGCTTCCAAATTTGGATATTTTATTTTTTTACTAAAAGCTTTCTTAGAATCCGAAATTGTTTTAAATTTTTTGTTAAATTATAACAACTCTAATTGTTATTGTTTTCTAAGCTCGACAAATAATGCCCCTAATCCATATCATATAGTTTAAGTATTCGGACAGATTTGTTCTACAAATTATGGAAGCTTACATGCTGAAATTTTTTTTAGCAAAAAAGGACTATTCACTAAATATTGCTTGGCACTTATGAAATGAAAACGATGTTTGTTAGATACAGATTAGCAATAATGCTACAATATCATCTAAGTATTTTCTCAATATAAGTAGTCAGACAAAAATAAATATACATCTCGTTGAAGCTAACACACTGAACATCAATGCGTTAGCAACGAATCGACCGTTTATTAAATAGTGCTTGGCACTTATTAGCATGATTCTACTGTTTATTATTAAGCGGCGGTTATAAATGTTATCTTTTTTTTTACAAAAAGCATTTTTTTCAGCCTGAAAAATAGCCTCTTAAATAATTACTTTTTTATTAAAATTACCAAATAAAATTCACACCTTGTATGTATGATATTTTGCAACTCAATGAAATGTTAGTTACTGAATTAAAGGAGATAGCCGATAGCCTAAATATTGAAAAATATAAACGTCTTAACAAAAAAGATTTAATTTTTACTATATTAGACCACCAAGCTTTATTAAACGAATCTTCTAAAAAAAGCGAAAATATGGAAGAAGAAAAGAAAAGCCGCACTCGAATTACTACCAAAACAGTACTTCGCAAAAGAAGAGAAACCGATAGCAAGAGTAAGAGCAAAATTAAGAGCAGTGAAAAAGATGAGACAAAAAATAAAACTGTGGACTTTTCGGACGAAGCTAAAACAGATGACCGCAAACCGAAAGACGAAAACAAGCAAAAAGACCATTATCAGCGAAGTGAACGCTCTGTTTCGACTGTTAGAAACGAAAGTCGAGAGAATGAAAGAAGTATGAGCAAAGAGAGAAACGATAGAAACGATAGAAGTAACCGAAAAGAAAGGGCTAGTTCAGACTTCAATATTGAGTTAGATGGCGTTATTTCTGGCGAAGGCGTATTGGAAATGATGTTAGATGGCTATGGTTTTCTGCGGTCAGCCGATTACAACTATCTTACTTCTCCAGATGATATTTATGTATCACCTTCTCAAATAAAGCTTTTTGGTCTCAAAACAGGAGATACTGTCCGTGGTTCTATTCGTCCGCCAAAAGAAGGCGAAAAATACTTTGCACTCCTCAAAGTGGCTCTCATAAACGGAAAACAGCCAGAAGATATCAGAGATAGAGTGCCTTTTGACTATCTCACACCGCTATTTCCTGAAGAACGCTTCAACCTTGCTACTGAGGCTACTTTATATTCTACTCGTATCATTGATTTGTTTACACCTATCGGCAAAGGACAAAGAGGCCTGATTGTGGCACAACCAAAAACAGGTAAAACCTTTTTGCTCAAAGATATTGCTAATGCTATTGCCAACAATCACCCTGAGATATATCTCATTATTTTATTGATAGATGAGCGACCTGAAGAGGTAACCGATATGGAGCGAAGCGTAAATGCTGAGGTCATTGCTTCGACGTTTGACGAGCCTGCCGAAAGACATGTGAAAGTGTCTGGTATTGTGTTGAAAAAAGCTAAAAGATTAGTAGAATGCGGCCATGATGTCGTTATTTTGCTAGACTCTATCACTCGACTAGCTCGAGCCCACAATACAGTAGCTCCTACATCGGGCAAGGTGTTGTCGGGTGGTGTGGAGGCAAATGCTTTACACAAGCCTAAAAAGTTTTTTGGAGCAGCCAGAAATATCGAAAATGGCGGCTCGCTTACCATCTTGGCTACCGCACTTATTGATACAGGTTCAAAAATGGACGAAGTGATTTTTGAGGAGTTTAAAGGCACAGGTAATATGGAGCTACAACTCGATAGACGACTTGCCAACAAAAGAATTTATCCTGCTATTGATATTACGGCTTCTAGTACTCGACGAGAAGAACTCTTACTAGACCGTGATGTGTTGCAACGCATGTGGATTTTGCGTAATCAAACTGCTGATATGAATACCGAAGAAGCTATGAACTTTTTGTTGCGATATATGCGTGGCACTCGTTCCAACGAAGATTTTTTGACTTCGATGAATGGATAAAAATAACAATTGTAGTTTCCTAAGTGCCAAACACTATTCAATAAACAGTCGATTTGTTGCTAAGGCATTGAAAGTAAAATGCTAACTTCAATGAGATGTCAGCTTGCTTTCGTTTAGGTACTTAATTGTTACTGCAAATAATATTACTGACTTTTTTGTCATTATAAACATCTTTTTCTAATAGCAAAAGATGTTTGTAATGACATTTTTATTTTGTTATTTTTTGGTTACTCAAATAATAAAACAATGATTCTGACATTTTTTATAACAATTTTCAGTTGAATAAAAAAAAACGCTTTTTGATAAGAGAAACATACTATTTTTCAGTTCAAAAGGCTGCAAATTTTGGCCACCTTAGCCTAAAAAAATAGTATGTTTAAGCCTTTGATAAAAGAACCTATAAATTTACTTTATCTTCCACATGATAATTATTTTTGTAAGGCGAATTTCGAGCCACCAACTCGCCAATAAAACCAGCCAAAAACAACTGTGAGCCAACAATAATAAAGAGCAAACCAAAATAAAAAAGTGGTCGTGTTGTCATGCCATAGTGCATAAAAGAAAGCCGCATAGCTGCCAAATAGAATGTGATACTAAAACCGATAACAAAAAGAACAGTTCCTATAAGGCCAAAAAAGTGCATTGGCTTTTTGCCAAATTTGCTCATAAAAAATATCGTCATCAAATCCAGAAAGCCATTGATAAAGCGATTGAGACCAAATTTTGTATGTCCATATTTTCTAGCACGATGTTGCACCACCTTTTCGCCTATGCGTGTGTAGCCTTCCCAGCGTGCCATAGCAGGAATATAACGGTGCATTTCGCCATAAATCTCTACATTTTTGACTACTGCCTTTTGATACGATTTCAAACCACAATTCATGTCATGCAGTTTTATGCCTGTTACCCAACGAGAAACGCCATTATACAATTTTGTCGGAATTGTTTTTGTGAGTGGGTCATGTCGTTCTTTTTTCCAGCCCGAAACAATATGAAAATTCTCCTCTTTGATGAGCCGATACAATTCGGGAATTTCATCAGGGCTATCTTGCAAATCTGCATCCATCGTAATCACTACTTCGCCTTCTACCACCGCAAAAGCCTCATTCAAAGCCGCCGATTTGCCATAGTTTCGCCGAAATTTGATACCTTTTACTTGCTCATGTTTCATCGAAAGCTCCTGTATAATTTGCCAAGACTTGTCGGTGCTGCCATCATCTACCATCACAATTTCATATATATAACCCTCATTATCACAGACTTTTACAATCCAAGCAATCAATTCAGGCAAAGATTCTTCTTCATTTAATAAAGGAATGACAATAGATAAATTCATGATGTTTTCGTTTTTTTATAAATGTTTAGATAGTCAGAAAAATTTATTCAACAAATTGTGAAATCTAACACACTAAAATTCAAGGCATTAGCACAAATATAAGATAGTTTTTCTAAAGACTGCAAAAAAAATAAATTATGCAGTCTATTGTCTTAGAAAATTCTTAAAATAGCACCTAAACCTAAAAAAAACAATGCAAAAAACAAAGATTTTTATCGACCAAATGCAAAGAAAAATAGTGTTAAAACAATATCCGCCCAAAAGAATAATCTCTTTAGTGCCTTCGCAAACCGAATTGTTGGCAGATTTAGGCTTGGATAAAGAGGTAGTAGGCATTACCAAATTTTGCATTTATCCGAACCGTTGGTTTCGTGAAAAAAAGCGTGTTGGTGGCACAAAAGACTTTAAAATAGCAGAAATTGAGGCTTTAGAGCCAGATATTATCATTGCTAACAAAGAAGAAAATGAACCGCAAAAAATAGAAATTTTAGCCAAAAAATATCCTATTTGGATAAGCGATATTCAAAATTTGGAGCAGGCTTATGAAATGATTCGAGCTATTGGACATTTGACAAATAAAGAAAAAGAAGCTACCTTTTTGCTAAAAAAACTTCGTGAAAAAATGACTATTTTGCCCAAAATAAAAAAATGGCATGTGGCTTATTTTATTTGGCGAAAGCCTTATATGGCTGCCGCAAAAAATACTTTTATTGATGAAATATTAGAATATTGTGGTTTCACAAATGTATTAAGCCTTGATTATGAGCGTTATCCTGTCGTTTTGTTAGAAAATTTGAAAAACTTAAAATTAGACATTATTTTTTTATCTTCAGAGCCTTATCCATTCAAAGAAAAGCATATAGCTGAAATAAAAACAATTTTGCCTCATGTTAAAGTCGTACTTGTCGATGGTGAAATGTTTTCGTGGTATGGCAGTCGCTTGCTTAAAACGGCTGATTATTGCAAAAAATTATTGCTAGAGCTTGCATAGTTTTTTTTATTTTCAGAAAACTTATTTGATATATAACAATTTGTTTTATTTAGAAAAAAGCGAAATTTTAATGTTTTTTTTTCTAAACGGTATGTTTTTTGCTATTCTATGAAATAGTGTTTGCCACCAAAACCATCAAGCATTTAGTTTACTATATAAAAAAAATGCTTACTTTGTAAAAAAACAATAATATAGTATTATGAAACTTACAAAAACCACATTAACGATAACATTACTACTTTTGATTTCGCTGAGTTTGACAACATATGGCCAAAATAGACGCAATCAACAAGCTAAAAATAATAAAACCAAAACGAAACAAAAAACTAATGTTGCTCAAAAAAGTAATGGAGAGCCTTTGAAATTTAAATTGAAAAAAGCTCCTAAAATAGCGGTAAGCGAAATTTTTGAGTCAATGAGTCAAGGGCAAAAACCTGGTTTGAAAGTCAATATTCCTGATGGAAATCTTGCTAGCGTAACAGCAAATTGGCGAAAATATATCAAAACCTATGATGGCCGTGTCAAAGCCAAGCGTGACGAAATTGTAGCCACAAAGAGCATGATTGAAGACATTAGCGATACGCCAATAAATATTTATACAAAGATAGAGGCTTTTTCAGGCGGTGTATTGCTCAAAGCTTTTTTTGATTTGGATAGTGTTTATTTGACCAAAAAAATCAATCAAGCAAAATTTAATGTTGCAGCAAATATTTTGCAAGATTTTGCTGTTACGGAATCTGCCACAGGTATGCAGCTAGAATTGAAATGGGAAGAAGAAAAATTGTTGAAACTTTCCAATGACAGAAAAGCATTGCAGGCCAGAGAAATAGACTTGTTGCAGCGTTTGGAAGGTTATAAAAAAGCGATGAAACAGGCAGAAATAGAACTCAAAGAAACAAAAAAACAACAAGAGTTGAAAAATAAAGCTACACAAAATCAAGTTAATATAGTAGAACAGTTGCGACACAATTTGAAATCTGTTTTTACGAAAAGGTATTAAGCCACTCAAAACATAAAGAATTTTGGAACATGATTAAGCATGATATATTTTAGGATATATCGTGCTTTTTTTTGCAGCTATGTTTTTTTTGACAAAAAAGGCACACTACTTTTCAGTTCAAAAATCTGTGAAGTTTGCAAATATTGGCCGTTTTAAGCTAGAAAAAATAGCATATCTAAACGTATGATGAAATTACTGTAAATAAAAATATGCCAAATATATTTGAGATTTGATTGTAAAGAAGTGCAAAGTCATACATCGCCGAAAATGTTTTAAACACCAAATACTATTCAATAAAGCGTTCGTTTAGTTGCTCACGCCTTGAAAATTAAGATGTTGTATTGTTCTGAAATGCCTAAAAACTTCTGAACGACTACTTAAATATATGCAGCACACATTTTTTTTACAGCAACAAAAAACGTATTCATAGGCTCATCTAGCCAAAAATTTTGTACAACTCTATATAATTGTGTATTTTGCAAACCATAAAATGTTAGCACAAAATTTGAAACAATGCGACCTTCTTCTAAAAAAAAACTGACTAATTTTTTGTTCCGAATATTGCCTATTGAGGCCATTCCGATACGCCTTTTGGTAGTAGGTTCGCAAAAAGCTGGCACTACTTCCTTGCATAGCTATCTTGGGCAACATCCTTGTTTGGTATCGCCAAAAATGAAAGAAATTCAGTTTTTTTGGCGTGACGATATGTATGAACTCGGCACGGATTGGTATGCGAAACATTTCTATAAGTTTAGAAAAAAAATGCAGCCCAATGTAGCTTATCAAGCTTTTGATGCTACACCCGACAATTTGTATTTCCCTGCTGTTGCCAAGCGAATTAAACAATATAATGCTGACACAAAAATTGTTATCATTTTGAGAGAGCCAGTATCTCGTGCCTACTCTGCGTGGAATATGTATAAACAACTGTATGTGCAGTACCAAAAAATTCCTTTTATAAATGTAGGTGGCTGGCTCACGCCTCCTTACATCAAAAATGCGACAAGCAATTTGCGAAAAGTGCTGTTTGAGAATGGCAATTTTCCGACATTTGAAGCTGTTACGGCCTTAGAAAAGCAACTTATAGCCGAAAAATCGTCTTATTTAGAACCTAGCTTTTTGCGTCGAGGTTTTTATGCAGAGCAAATTGCTCGCTATTATGAGCATTTTTCGAAAGAGCAAATTTTGATTCTGACAAACAAAGATTTGAAAAAAAATGTCACAATAGAACTCAATCGCATTTTGAAACTGCTAGATTTGCCTGCTCACAATTGGACAGATTTAGACCAAAAGCAAAAAAATGTTCATGCTTATGATGCACCTATGAGCGAAAAAACAAAAGATGATTTGACGCAATTTTATGAGCCATACAACGAGCAGCTTTTTGAATTGTTGGGTTATCAGCCAAATTGGTAATTTTAGAAGTAGAAAAAAACTGCATTGTCATTTTTGCTAGTTGTTCATTTTTTGAACTTTTACTTAGCCCTTTTTATAGATTGAATAAAACTAAGATGATTTTAAAAATATATTCCTTTCTCGCCTTATTTGGCAACAAAATAAAGCCAGAGTTTTTGATTGTAGGAGCAGAAAAAGCTGCTACGACTTCATTGCATTATTATTTGACACAAAATCCGCAACTCATTTCGCCACAATTCAAAGAAGTGCCTTATTTTTGGAATGATACTGCATATAGCAAAGGTGATGATTGGTATGAGCGTTTTTTTCTCACATTTCGTCCAAAGCCAAACGAGCGACATGTTGCTTTTGATGCTACGCCAGCCAATTTATATTTGCCTTATGTGCCAAAACGCATCAAAAAATATCGGTCAGATATGAAAATTATCATTTTGTTGCGTGAGCCAGTTTCTCGTGCCTATTCTGCGTGGAATATGCTAAAAGAAAACTATGACAAATATCATAGCAAAAGCTTCAAGGTGGTGCGGCATCTCATTCCAGCTTATATTCGCAACTCGCCTGCTACGCAAAACATGAAAACCGAACTTTTTGAAGTGCCTGCTTATCCAAGTTTTGAGGAAGCTGTGGCAAATGAAATGGATAAAATAAAAAATGGTTCGCTACATTATGAGCCGAGCTTTTTGCGTCGAGGTTTTTATGCCGAACAAATAGCACGTTATTACAAGCATTTTCCAAAAGAGCAAATTTTGATTTTATCGAATAAATCGTTGAAAACAGATTTGGAAAACCAACTCAACAAAATTTTAAACTTTGTAGATTTACCAAATTATGATTGGAGCAATTTGGAAAAGCAACAAAAAAATGCGTATAAATATAGCGAGCCTATCAATGCAGCGACAAAAGCAGAGTTGCAGGCATTTTATGCACCATACAATGAGCAACTTTTTGAGTTATTGGGGAAAGAGATAAAATGGTAGATTTCAATTTAAGTAGTTATCCAATCTTAGAAAAATATTTTATATTTCAAATTCCTAAAACTATTTGGATAATCACTTAACTCAAATTGATATTTTATTTTTTTATGGGCCAATAAGAACTATTTGTTGCTCGTTCACAATAAACGATATAATGTCGAGGTACAAAATTGCGTAAAAATGGGCGAAAACCTATTTTTTTAGATTTGTTTAACCACTTTTCGCTTTTAATAATCTTCCAGCCTGCTTTTTCGAGCAGCATATCAAATTGCCGTGGCTCAAATTCATGATAATGTCTATCAAAAGGGTCATTATCGTTCCAGTAGGCTTTGGCAAACCACAAATTTAGTGGAACGGAAGCTAACAATTTGGGAGCTTCTATTGCTTGCAACAATGGAAAAGGAGATACTAAATGTTCAAATATTTCGAAAGCCGTCACTACATCAATATCGTTGCGACATACTGCTTGATAATCTAAATCTAAATCTATATTAGGAATCGTATTTTCAATATCAAATCCTCTTGCTACAAGCATTTCTGAAAAAGGATTGCTCGGACCTAAATCTAGCACTTTATCAGATTTTTGTACTAAAGGTTTCATGAAGTTTAAAGTTTTTCTAAAACGCTCTTGATGTGTATGTTCATATTTATTATTAAAATCTATATGTTTCATATTTTTTCGTATAAATTTTTTAAAGTTTGAGCCGTAATATTCCAATTCAAATGTTTTTGAACAGCTTTTGTTGCATTATTTGACAATCTATTATATAAATCTTTGTCTTTATGTAATGTCAATATTTTATCGGCAAAATCTTTGATATTCCTATCTTCAAAAACTAAACCACATTCATAGTCATATACAATATCTGCCTGTGCTTTGCAGTCACTCACTACAATGGGTTTACCAAAGGATAAAGATTGAAAGATTTTATTTGCGAATGTTGTTTCGTGATGTATATTTTTGTGTATTGGACAAACGCTAATATGACAAGCTGTTAGGAAAGATTGAAACAACTTAAAATTTTGCCAACCTTTCAAATCTACATATTGTTCATAGCCCAAATCAGCAACTAATTTTTTAAGTATATTGTCCGTTTTGCTGCTACCTACAATAACGAGTTTTATATTAGGAATAATAGGAATGATATATTCTAAGGCTCGAATAATAGTAATCATGCCACGACGTAGGCCTGTATCGCCCAAATAAAGTATGGTAAAATATGGTTTATATTCGGCTATAATATCATTATCCAAATCATAATTTGTATAAAAAGCTTTGCGTACGGTATTGGGTACAACGCAAAATTTGGTGGCATCAAGTTTAGCTATTTCGTCAAGATAATATTGTTTAGCTGCTTCAGTAATAACAATTACATTGTTAGCTTCTTTAATGTAACGATATTCAAACTTCTTCCAGCGATTAGGAAAAATAAGCAACTTGCCCAAAAAAGACTGCACATGTGCATAATATTTCATGATTTCAGGCCGATTTTCATGTAAATCAAGCACAATAGGCAAATTTAAATTTTTATTTGCCATAAAAACTGCTTGTGCTACTTGTATATCATGAATATGGAATGCTTCAATTTTAGTAGTAATAGCAAATGCTTTCAGGCTCTTTTGTAAGAAAAAAGAATAATAAGGCACTGTATATGCCAAAGCAGAAAAACGATAAACATGTTTAGGCAAATGTTGTCGATAGACATGAATGCCTTTGATTTGTTCATGTTTAGCTTGTTGATGCTCATAATCCAAACAATATAAATGAACCTCATGGCCTTGACTTATTAAAAATAAAGCCTCATTTTCTACTCTTGGATCTGGTGGAAAGGGCTTGTCGAGAATCATTCCTATCTTCATAAATGTTAAATATTATGTATTTAATAAATGAGTGCCTAGACAAAAATAACATAACATCTTGTTGAATTTAATATTTTTATTTTCAATATATTAGCAACGAATCGGCCGTTTATTAAATAGTACTTGGCACTTAAATTAGGCAAAAAAGGTTTATATCAATCAAACTTGCTACTTAAACTTTATCGTTTGGCTTAAAGCAGGTAAAATAGTATTTTTTTTCTTAGTATCCAACTTTTGTTTTAGCTTCAAAAACAAAAGTTTACAATTTTAGAGAGCGATTTTCTAGACTTTTTTTATCAAAATGGTATAGTTTTTCCCCTTAAAAAATGTTATTTTTTGTATAAAACTGAACTATTTAAAGTCAAAAGGCTTTAAAATATTTATAAAGACATATATATTTAAAAATTTAAAAACTTAAAACCATGAAAAAACAATTATTTATCGCAAAAATAAGCAGCTTTGCTATTATAGGCTTGTTTTGTTTGCAAACGACTTTTGCACAAACAATAGCGTGTCACAATCATTCTGCTTCGCCAGAAAAACGAGCCGAATATATGACGCAAAGTATGGCTAAAGATTTGGAATTGAGTAGAAAACAAACGAAGCAAATTGGAAAAATAAATTTGAAATATGCTATTTTGATAAACGCTGAATATGAAAAAAATAGAGAGCAAGCTTTTTTGGCAGATAAAGCTACGCTCAATTCAAATATTGATGCTTTGCAGGTGACAAAAGCTAGTGAATTGCAAGAGGTGTTGAGCGAAGAACAGTACAAAACGCATTTGCAATTGATAGCCAGCCGATACGAAAAACACAAAGAAAATGTAGTAAAACGTGCAAAAAAAGGCAACAATGAATTGTTAAGAGAGGAATTGCGTGCTTATAAGCTGGAAAATATAATTCCTGTTATGCAAAAACAGCGTGCAAAACTTGATGAAGTAATCAGCGAAATAGATAAATCTGCCGTTGAAAATTTGCGCCCTACGATTTATAAACTTAGAAAAGAAATAGAGGCGGAAAGAACGGCAAAACGTCAAACTTTTTTAGATGAAGATGCCAAATTTGAGCAAAATGAGGAACGACATACAATGCTTGAAAATGGCAGAATGGATATGCAAAAAGCACACGAATTGGCAGAAAAATATGAGGCCGATATTGAGCGTTTGAATCAGGAAATCAAGGAAGAACGCAAAGTATGGAAAGCGGAAATGAAAAAAATAGCAAAAAAACATATTGCTGAAACAGAAAAACCTGCTCGTATGCAGCCTGTTCACGCACATGAGTTTCGCCACCACAAAGAAAATATGAAAACTCTTATGTTTTTGATGTTAGATTATAAAGCTAATCCTGCCGATTTGTTGGCAGCCGAAGAAGGAAAACAATTGTTGAATATCAAAGTTTTTCCTATTCCGTCCGACAAAAATAATACGATTGAGTGGGTGCAAGAAATGGAAGGTAATGTCAAAATTGAATTGTATGACATCAGCGGACGTTTTGTTCGCAGCATTTTAGATGAAGGGAAAACAACAGGCAAGCATCAAGTAAATGTAGATGTGAGCGATTTGAATGGCTATCATTTTTACTATAAAGTCGTTACGTCAGATGGCGAGACTATTCAGCGTTTTTTACGAAATCAATAGTATAATTTTTAGTTTTGAATTATGAGTTTTTAGTTATGATTGGTTCAAAATCATTTTTTTATGCAAAAAAGGCACGACTTAATTTTAAGCTGTGCCTTTTGTTTCTATGTACTTTTTCTATGCTTATCTTTATCTTCTCGGCTTTGTTTCAAACGGTTCAAATTGTTCAACAATAAATCCATATCGGTAAAAGGAAACAAATCGTTATTGCTTTCTGCTTTTGCTTTTCTCAATTTTTCGGCAAGTTCTTTCGCATTTACTTCATTACCGTTTATTGTTATGTATTTGTAAAGATTAACACTTCTAAAATAGTTTTGGTCTTTTTCATAAGCTGGCCAATATTTTTTCAAAACAGGTGCTAAGGAAACCCAATCTTCATAAACTTTTGTAGAGTAATTGATAAAATGCAACAAAAACCAAAATTCAAAGCAAGGCATGGTTTCAATCACTACAATTTTCTTATTTTTCGGTAAGGTAGCTTTTGCTTTTTCATACTTTTTAGTCAAATTTTGGCTTCTTATATCGTCCAAATCTAAAATGCAAAACACTTTATCGTATTCGTCATCAACAAGTTGTTTAGCTTTCGCAAAAATGCTAATATAGCTAGAATGTTTTGGCAAATCTGGCTTCAATTTGTAAGGCAATTTTTTTGCGGTTTTAAAGTGTTCAAAATAAAACCATTCTGTTTCGCCTTCGCATACCAAACCAATGTTATAGCCTTTAAAGCTTCTTTTTTTCGTTTTTCTGGCCATAACTATTTACTTTCTGCTTCTATCTGATACTGATTCAATAAAATACTGCCCAAATTAGGCACAGCACCAAGTTTTCCAATTTTATAAAACTTAAACAATGAATCGTTTTCTTTTAAATCAAAATCGGCAGCCGAAAATAATTCTGTTGCACCATTTTCATTTTTTTCGCAAAACCAAACCGCATCTTTTCGCAAATAATCTTGGTCTAAAAGATGAATGTTGTGTGTTGTGCAGAGAATTTGAGAACTTGAAGCATTAGCCAAAAATGTTTTCAAAAAATGATTGATGAGTTCAAAATGAAGTGAGCTTTCAATTTCGTCAATGGGCAAAATTGTTTTTTCTTCTATAAGAAATGTTAAAATAGCTGCAAAACCATAATATCTCTTTGTACCATCAGATTGAGCTTCATAAGGAAGAGAATATTTAGCAGAAGAAGTATGATGTAAAAAAAATAATGCTTTTCGCTTTAATTTACTGTCTATCAATAACTTTTCTTTTTCATTTATTGTTAAAGTTTCTGATTCTTGAATTAAATCCAATAACTCATCACTAATTTCTTCTACTTTTTCTTCAAAAAAGGCATCTAAAATATTGAAATCCGCTTTTTTTATAATTTCTAAAATAAAATTTTTGTTTTTTTCAGATTTTTCTACTTCTTCATTTGCTATTTTTGTCAAATTATCTTTAGGTTTTAAAGTATTTACTAATGCCATTGAAAACCAATCTAGAGCTTTTTCCAAGCCTTCATTCTGAACATTTAGTTTATTGTAAACTGAAAAAAGTGTTGAATTTTTTATCGTATTACTTTCTAAAACATTTTTATCTTTTTCGCTTAAATGTAATTTATTTCCAAATTTAATTTCTGAAACTTCTTTTTCAGCATTAAAAGTGCGTTCAAAAAGCAAAGCTGCTCTTGATTTTGGATAAAACTGCAATTTTTCTTTATCAATATGTGTGTCATTAAAGCTAATTTCATAAATATAGCGTACTTTATCTATAAAAAAAGAAATGGAAAATGCTGTGTTTTCTTTTCTTGAAACACCATCTAGTAAAAAAGGAGTACGCTCTATTTTCTCCGATTTATTATTTTTTGCTTCTAAAACCAATTCATTTAAAGCATTTAATCCCTTTAATAAATTGCTCTTTCCAGAAGCATTTGCACCATAAATCAAACCTAATTTCAACAATTTTATTTTGGGTGTCATTTCTATACAAAAAAAATCTTCGTAAGTTTTGTCGGCAGTTGCTTCCATACTTAGCGTCTGTTCTTCTTTGAAAGAAAGATAATTTTTTACTTTAAATTCGTGTAACATATCGTTTTTTATCTTTATGTTTCAGATAATTTTATTCTGCGAAATAGAAAAAGTTAGACATAAAACATTCTGCAACAAATATTTTCTACTTTTTTCAAATCAATAGTTCGGACATTTATACATTTTTTTATCAAAGGCTTAAACATACTATTTTTTTTAGGCTATGGTGGCCATTATTTGCAAGTTTTACAGCCTTTTGAACTGAAAAATAGTATGTTTTCCTTGTCAAAAGGCGTTTTTTTATTCAACTGAAAATTGCTATAAAAAAATGTCAGAATCATTGTCAAATCAAAAATAGCATCTAAAAAAAACTTAAAACTGCTCTTTCCTAATTGGCCAAAAGAAAATGAAAGCCAAAATAAAAAACAACATCAGTGGCATTACAGAAAGTCGCATACTGCCTGTGACGGTTTCGAGCAGGCCAAAAACGAAAGTTCCTGTGACGATAGCCAACTTTTCGCACACATCATAAAAGCTGAAATAAGAAGCATGGTCTTCTGTTTTCGGTAGCATTTTGGCGTAAGTGGAGCGAGAAAGTGCTTGTGTTCCACCCATAACAACTCCAACAACTGCTGCTAGTGCCAAAAAATCCCATTTTCCTTGCACAAAATAGGCAAATACACAAACGCCCATCCATACTAAAAGTGCATACATTAAGGTGGGCAAATTTCCTATTCTTTTTGAGCTATACGCAAAACCATACGCACCACCAATAGCTATAAGTTGTATCACAATCATAACCATAATTAGAAAATCGTCGGCCAATTCTAGTTCTTTTGTGCCAAAAAGTGTAGCCAAAAACATAATGGTTTGCAAGCCCATCATATAGAAAAAGAAGCCTCGCAAAAAGTTTTTTAAGGTAGGCAAATGTTTTATTTCTTGCCAAACTTTGCCTAATTCTTGATAGCCTTCGAGTAGATAGTTTCCTGTTGGAGCTTTATTGAATACGTTGCGAGGCAAAAAATAGAAAGAGATATGCGAAAAGAAAAACCACCACAAACCAACAATAACAAAAGAAAAGCGTGCGGCCATTCCTCCATTTGCAATGCCAAACAAACTAGGTTTCAAAACCATGGCGAGACACAACAAAAGCAATAATACACTGCCGACATAGCCTAGCGAAAATCCTTTTGCACTAATTTGGTCATGCCTGTCTTTTGTTGCGACAATGGGCAAATAAGCATTGTAAAAAACAATACTGCCCGAATAACCGACCGAAGCTAGAATAAGTGCGATAATTCCGACTTCGACGGTAGCCGAACTGTCGAAAAAATACATGCTCATGCAAGCTAACGAGCCTAAGTAACAAAAAAGACGCATAAAGAATTTTTTGTTTCCTGTGTAGTCGGCGATAGAAGAGAGGAGGGGCGAAATGAAAGCGACAATCAGAAAACCGATAGAAATAGCATAAGAAAACAAAGCTGAATTGACGATTTCCCAGCCAAAAAAGCTGACGATATCGCCATTTTCGTTTTTCGTAATGTCGTTGTAGTAAATAGGAAAAATAGCAGATGTAATGACGAGTGCATAAGCAGAGTTTGCCCAGTCATACATTGCCCAAGCATTGATAATTTTTGAGTCGTTTTGCTTGAAGTTTTGATTCATATTAAAAGGCGAAAATTGAAATGAAAAAGTGCTTAATTTCTTGTAATAAGTAGCTGGACAGAAATAATGATACTTCTCGTTGAATCTAACACACTGATTATCAATACGTTAGCAACGAATCGACCGTTTATTCAGCCATTTCCGCTTTGACGTTTTAATGACAATTAATAATAAAATATTGCATTTTAATATATAAAAATGTCGTCAGAAAATCAAAAAGATTGACCTTTTAAAAATTAGTCT
>JBMZCV010000061.1:0-25026 GCA_049613665.1 Chitinophagales bacterium
TTTAAAAGGTCAATCTTTTTGATTTTCTGACGATATTTTTATACATTAAATACAATATTTTATTGCAAATTGTTAATTATCATTAAAACATCAAAATGGAAATAGCTGCCGTTTATTAAATAGTGTTTGGCACTTATTTTTCGAAAAAATAAACTAACGCACAAGCGTCACATTTCCCTTTTGGGCATAAGGCGTGCCATCTTTTGCCACCAAAGAAACAAAATAGACATAAACGCCCATATCGGCAGTTCTATTTTTTATTTCGCCATTCCAGCCAGCCGTGATGTCATTGGTTTGATAAATCATTTTTCCCCAACGGTCATAAATTTCAAAAGTAATCAACTCGCTTACATTAAATGGAAGAATATTTAAAATATCATTGACACCATCATTATTTGGCGAAAAACCACTCGGAATCAAAGCAAAACTTTCACTCTCTACATTGACGGTAATTTCTGTGCTAAAGTTGCAATTGTTTTCTGTCGTATTTGTTACTGTAAAAAGCGTGGTTTCTGTGATATTCGTTGTCGGATTTGCACTATTAGCATCAAAAAGTAAGTCGGCAGGTTGCCAGCTATAATTGTCGCCACCTATTGCTTCCAAAGTAATGTTTTCGCCTTCCAAAATCGTCAAATCATTGCCTACCGAAATTGTCGGATTGGGATATATGGTAAAAGAAAAAATGGTAATATTGCCGAAATCATCTTGTGCGGTTGCAAAATAAGCCGTTGTAGTCGCTTGTCCAATAGCTTCATAACTGTCGCCTGTCGCAATAATTGTTGTTGGTTCGTTGGCATCTCGCCAATTAATTTCCGAAAAATCGCCTTCATTCACACTCAAGCTGATAGCTTCGCCTACGATAGCACAAATTTCTTGTTGTACGGCATCTTGCGTATTAATCACAACCAACCTAACAGAATCCATTGCTTCACACTGTGCATCGCCATAATTGCTTGTCACATAATAAGTTGTTGTTTCAGTAGGTGTCGCCATTGGATTATTGATAGTTATATCGCTCAAAGTCGCATTTTCTGCCCAACTATAACCAGACGAACCGCCACCTGTTGCATTTAATTCAACGACATCGCCAGCCGTAATAACCATATCATTTCCTGCATTTAAATTGGGCTGAGGAATAAGCGTAATTTGCGAAAGCACACCATTTGGAGCATTTGGATTATCGCCATTTCCAACATAAGTTACTATTTCATCGCTGATAGTTATCGTAAAATTGTGAGCATTACTCAACACAACATTTGGCTCATTTTGCGAAGTCCAGCTAGGATTGAGCAATGTATCTGGCATTGATAGCTCATAAGTTTGCCCAAAATTGACACAATGGGTTTCATTGATTACGCCATCTTCAAACACGAAAACCGTTACTTCATCTTGCACCTGACAAGGGCCATTTTGCAACGAAAGCGTGTAGGTTGTTGTTTCGGTAGGCGAAGCAGTAGGTGTAAGGCTATTTGGGTCGTCTAAGCCATCAATAGGAAACCACAAAACATTTTCAACGCTAATGCTCGTAGAAGCTGCAAGCACTACACTTTGTCCAAGAGCAATATTTTGGTCAAGGCCAGCCGAAATATCGCTAGGTGTCGGATAAACGAAATATTCCAATTCATTGGTACAGCCATCAACAGGAACAGCTACGAATTGTTGCACTTCGCTAGTAGCTTCTACCTCAAAAGTATTGGCTTCTGCAAGTTCTATGCTAGTATCATTGATATTTGCCCACGAATACATGACTTCTGTATTTTGAGGTGTTAGCATAGCACTTTCGCCAATATTCAAGCAAATAGACTCGCCTACATAGGTTTCGTCTTGAAAAATATGTGATTGAATATGGTCGGTAATACCCAGATTTGTGGTAGCAGGCACAGGAATAAGGTTAAAAATCGGCACATCGTCATCTGGATTATCAATAGACAAAATATTTGTGCCGCCATACTCAATGATATACAAACGACCATCACGGCCAAGCTCTACCTGACCAATAGTAACATTTCCATTAATAATATTATCCAAATCTAAAGTAGGAGCAAAACCAGCGATAGTTGCATTTTCAATGTCATACTGATACACAAAATCAATCGTATTGGTTTGCCACAAAGTAATATACATCTTGTTTGCCGAAGGCGAAAATTCAATGCCATAAGGTTTAGTATTGAAAGAAACACCTAAATTTCCATTATTGCCTATTAGCGTTGTTTCATTGCATGAATTGCCTGTTGTTGGGTCAAAACTGCCCATTACCACTTGATTTGAGCCATCAAAAGCAGCTCCAAAATAACCTTTGTGATAATCTAACTCGCCACGGCCTTGATAGCCACCAGGTGTAGCAAAGTTGTGAAAAACAGTTCCACTCCCAACGCCATTTTCATCAATGAGAAAGCGAGTGAAACCGACATTACATTGATAAGTAACTAGCCAGTAGTCATCTGTTTGTGGAATAGCAATGACTTCAATGCCTTCCGAAAAGTTGTTGTCCGAAATAACAGTATTTAAAGCTATCACATCGCCCAAGCCACCATTCAAACTCATATCGACAATGGCATAATACAATTTTGTGCAGTTGGCAGCATTATAAAGCAAATAATATTGAGAGCTATTGCTAGGCGAAGGAGCTACACAGATTTCGGTAGATGAATTGTCGGCAAAAATGCCATCTGAACCCAACATTTTATCGCCATTTTGATTGTAAACACTTCCGATAGCACTAGCATCAGTATTGAACCAAAACAAAAGATTGCCATTGTCATCTTCATAATGCACAATGCCTTCTAAAGAACCTTGTGTGCCTGTACCTAAAACGGTAGGCGGTTCGGTGCTAAAATCAAGTTGCACAACATTTTCGTTGCTATTGAAAAACAGATTTCTCAGCGTTTGGGCTTCTAAAATTGTGGTATGGGTAATTGTTAAACAGCAAATCGCCAAAGCAAAATATAAGGTGGCGAAAGAGGTATGATTCATGTAGATGTTAATTTAAATATATAAAGTTGATAAATAAAAAGATATATTATTGAAACATAAAGATTCGTAACAAAAAATGAACCAATTTGTCAATAGTCAAGGTTTTGCTTTTGTTTTTCTACAAAAATATTTGCATACGACAAATTGCCAAATCTAACAAAATGATTTTATTATGTTAGCTTCAACGAGATATTGCATGATGCTTTTCTGTGACTACTTACTAAAATATAATGCTGGACACTTTAATAGTAATGATAAATTGTTTTTTTCTGTTAAAAAAAATGCTATCTTATTAAGATAACGCAAAATTATCGTATTATTGCCATGTTTTTAAATTATTGTTTTTATAAATGAATACTACAAAAAATACACTTGATACAAAAGAGGCTTCTTTGATAAAATGGCCATTGCTGCGAAGCTTTATTTACCTTGTTTGCTTTTTTATTACCTTGATTGCCGTCCGCATTTTTTTTATTGCGATAGCTAGTATCCTCACTAAGGAAGACCCATTGATGATACAGGAAAAGTTAGATTCTACAAGCGAACCCATTTGGCTCATGTTTTTTTATCTTACCGCAACAATAGGTATTTTATCAATAACATGGTTTTTTCGTACTTATATAGACCGAAAATCTTTTAAAAGTCTTGGTTTTGAGTGGCAAGGTGAGCAGAAAAAAGATGCAATTGTTGCTTTTTTCTTAGGGTTGGCATTAATCGTTGTGGGATTTATACTTTTTTTGGGTTTAGGATTAGTGAGCATAACAGCCATAACATTTGCACCAAAAATCTTATTAACATATGTGGTTATACTGATATGCGTGTCGCTTGTAGAGGAAGTTTCTATTAGAGGATATGTTTTGAAAAACTTGTTGGAAGCTACCGATAAATACGTCGCTTTGGTCATTACAGCTAGTTGTTTCGGACTATTGCATATCGCCAATCCTAATGTCAATATGTTGAGTATGCTCAATATATTTTTAGCAGGTATTTTGTTAGGTTTATACTACATTTATCGCCAAAATTTGTGGTTTCCTATTGCCTTGCACTTTAGTTGGAACTTTTTTCAAGGGCCTGTTTTCGGCTTCGAAGTGAGCGGAATAGAGCTAAATAGCCTTATTACGCAAAAAATATCGGGCAGTACTTGGCTAACAGGTGGCGATTTTGGCTTAGAAGGCTCTGCATTATTGAGCGTGTTGCTTCTTTTTGCGATTTTCTTTGTGGAATATAAATATGGCAAAAAACGTATAGATTTGACATAGCATGATATATTTTCTTTCCAAAAAAACGAAAAACTTAGTTCCAACGATTTTTTGAAATTTGCGAATAATGTTTGTCAAAACAACGCAAGCCAGATTCAAGTTCCTCTTGTCCTAAATTAATATCGTTTTCCGAAACTTCCAATATTTCAGCCGCTTTCGGAGACGAATTGTCGAAATGGCTTTGCGTAAGCTCTGCTAAAAAAATGCGTCTTTCATAACCCGACAATTTTGCAATTGCTGATTGAAAGCTTTTAATAATTTTTTGATTTAAAAAAGTCATAGTTATTGTTTTTTGTATAGTGGTTGAATAAAAAATTTGGGTAGCACATAAAAATTAGTCTGCGAAAAAACAGATATAAGCAGCCTTTTACCAACATTTGAAAATAATACGTTTTCTATCTTTCAAAAAATGATAATTTATACCTGCCTGAAAACCAATAGTATGCGGATATGTCTTCATCATATCATCTTTGAATATATGTGTAAATCCATAACTCATATTTGGTTCTAGCCAAACTTCCAAACGGTTTTTTAGCTGAAAAGCAACATTGACATTGAGTAAGGCCGCCAACGAAACAGGATTAAGCATAGCTTCACTTTTTAGACTAACACTTGACAAATAAAGGTGGTAGCCTTCTGTTTGCGAATCTAACGCTTTTATTTTATGGTCAATCATAAAATTGCTCATCAAGCCAGCAGCAACAGAAAAATGCACCTTTTCAGCTTGCCAAAACCTATATCTAAGCGTCAAAGGAACACTTATAAAAGAGACCGTTTGCTTAGTATTCAAGTTCCAATCCATCATATCGCCATCTTGCATTTCGTCTGGCATATTTTCTTTCGTTCTCAAATTAATATCAGCTTTTGTATCACCCAAACAGCTAGACATATCTGGCTTGTAAAACATAGAAGAATTAGTAACTAAGTCCGTATCATAAGCTAGTGCTAGTTGATGCTCACTTTTTAGCGCAAATTGCGAAAACGACGCACCTGTTTCGAGGAAAAAACGCTTGTTTTTGCCCAATAAATAAGAAAAACGAAGGCCAAATTCAGGCGTAACTTGTGCTTTTTCAATGTTTTTGAGCCTTACTTCCATATCATTGTCTGAAATGAGCCGACGATAGGTATTATTAACGCCCACAAATACACCGAAATGAAATTGCTGATGACCTTTAGTTTTTTTGCGTTTTTTAGGCCTTTTTTTCTTTTGGTTTTCGTGTATCAAATTTTGCTCCAACAAACCTGCCGAAAGCGAAGGCAAGGGAGCTACTAAAATATTTGAAACTCCAATAGTATTTTGCTGTTCATTTGCGGCTATTTGATTTTCTGCTGCTAATAAATTAGAATTGGAAATAACAGGCATATCTCCAAGCGAAATATCTAAAAGATTATTTATTGGCTGCTTTAAGTTTGAAGATGAAAATTTATTTGTTTCATTACCTTCAAATCCTTTATGTTCAGACTTTCGCAAACTTCTATTTAAAGCATTGTTTACATCATAAATTTCTTTTGATGAGATGACATTATCTTCTTTTTCACTTCTTTTTTTTGAAGAAAAAGTTTGATTTGGCGTTTTATAAATATCATTTTTAATGCCATCTTTTTCTTTTTTATTTGGTTGCTTTTTTGTAGAAAGCGAGGTATTAGAAATAGTGACACTTTCTGTTGTTTGTTTTTTGTTATCGCCTATTAGAGTATCATTTTGTAAGACATTATTCTTATTTTCATAATCATTATTTGCTGTTGAAATATCTTTGAACTGAATTTCTTTTTCTTTTAAATATTGTGAAGCTTCCTTGTTTTTTCTCTGCTCATTTTTCAATACTTCAATATCCTTTTCATGCTGCGAAACTTGTTGTTTCAATGTACCAATAGTTTGCTTGTCATCAAATATCTGATAGCTAAGAACAACGCAACACAACGCAACAACAGCAAAAGCACCATATTTTAGCCACCAAAACCAAAATATCGGCTGTTTTTTTTGCTCTTGCAGTTTTTTTCGTACATTTTCCCAAACCTTATCCGACGGCGTTTCCCAAAGTTCGTTTGAGTTAGCTTTTTTCTTATTAGATAAGTTTTTGCGAAAAAATGCTTCTAATGAATCGTCATGTTGTTCGTTGTGTTCCATGCCGTTTTTGTCTTAAAATTTTTAGTAAGTATTTAGCATTTAAAAAATATAGTTTTTTTTTACAAATATGTCATTTCTAATATCAGCGATTATTTTTTTAGACTTTTTTTCTCAAAAATTTCTTTTCTTAAACGGAGTATAGCTGTTCTCATATCTCCAAAACTTGAACAAACATATTTTATAGTGTATCTAAATAGCCTCTAATGCGAAATAATATAGCTCAACACTTTACGCAAAGTTTTTTTAGCTTTAAACAATTGAGACTTTGAAGTGCTTTCCGAAATTTGCAACATTTCGGCAATTTCTTTGTGCGAAAAACCTTCTATCACATACAAATTGAAAACAAGCCGATAACCTTTAGGCAATTTTTGTATGATTGCAGTCAATTCTTTTGCACCTAAATCCGAAAAAATATCTTTTTGCGTACTATAAGTGTATAAAGCTTTTTCAAGGTCAGCCGTTTTTATACTATTTTTATGCTTGCGAATATGCTGTAAGGCTACATTTATCATCACTTTTCGCATCCAAGCACCCAAACTGCCTCTTTTTTTGTATTGATGCAAGCTCATAAAAATTTTGACAAAGCCATCTTGTAAAATATCTTCCGCTTCTTGCCGATTGGCAGCATAGCGTAAACATATTCTAAACATTTGCACTTTGTATTGCTCATACAATTTTTTTTGTGCTTTTTCGACACCTTTTAGGCAATCGCTCAATAGTTTTTGTTCAGATGAATCCAGCAAACTAATGTATTGTTTATTTTTATTGGTGCAGCTTTTAGCAAAAAAGTTGCCTGTGTAATTTTTTTTTTGCAAAAAAAGTGATTATAGACATATTTTATACAAAATGAACACTAAAATTTACTTTATTTTTGAAAATAAGCAATTAACTTTGTTCAAACTCAAAGAAGAGGCTGTTTAAATTTTATAAAAAAAATATAATGAAATTAACACATAACACAAAGCATTATTTATGGTTGTGCCTTACAATGGCATTTTTTTGTTTGCAAACTATGCTAACTGCTCAAAGCAATTTTGTGCAACGCACCGATATTCCGCTAAACAATGACGAAACAGGAAGTGCTGATTTAGCATGGTTAGGGGGCTTAAATAATCCGCAATTTTCGACAGCAGATTTCAATAATGATGGTATCAAAGATTTATTTATTTTTGATAGAAGCAGTAATTTGCCCATTTGTTTGATTAACAATGGAACGCCAAACGAAGTAGATTATGAATATGTGCCTAAATATGCAAAAAACATTCCTGTTTTTGAGGCTTGGGCTTTGATGCACGATTATAATTGCGATGGAATTGCCGACCTTTTTTGCTCACATCAAGGCGATGGTATTTGGGTATATGAAGGCTCTTATAACACAAATAATGAGTTGATTTTTGAGATAAGCTACAACAAACTTTATGCTGATAATTTGGAAGGCGAACCCATACTTTTGGCAGTAGCAAGCTATGATATTCCTGCTATAACAGATGTCGATAATGATGGCGATACCGATATTTTAACCTTTCAAACCTCTGGCGGTTATGTAATTTTTTTCCAAAATCAAGCCGTAGAAACTGGCGAGCCTTGCACGTTAGATTTTGCGATAGAAACAAGTTGTTGGGGAAATTTTTATGAAAGCGGAATCGAAGAAGCATTAGAACTAGGCGTTGGCTGTGATGAGGGATTAGATATGCCTCAAGTGGAAATGAAACAAGAGGAAATGCACCCAGGTTCTACTTTATTGGCTATTGATTTGGACGGCGATAATGATAAAGAAATGATGTTGGGCGATATTTCTTTCGACAATCTCGTGATGGTAACAAATGGCGGAACGCCAGAAGTAGCCGATATGACAGAACAAGATGTTTTTTTTCCTTCATATAACAATTCAGCTATTTTAGAAAGCTTTCCTGCCGCTTTTTCGGTCGATGTAAACAATGATAATTTAGATGATTTGCTCGTTTCACCAAATGCTGTTGTGCAGTCGCAACACTACAATTGTGTTTGGTTGTATGAAAATAATGGACAAGCAAACCAACAATTTAGTTTTCAAAAAGAGGTATTTTTGATAGATGAAATGATAGATGTAAGTGAGCGAGCAAATCCCGCTTTTTTCGACCATAATGGCGATGGTTTGATAGATATTGTGGTAGCAAACAAAGGCTACAAAAATGATAATCCTGCACCAGATGAACCTGAATTTGTATCAACTTTGGCTTTGTATGAAAATATCGGAACAGCAGAAGAACCCGCCTTTACGCTTATTTCGGCAGATTATGCAACTGTTTCGGCTCAATTTACTATCAATCGAACAGATTTGAATCCTGCTTTTGGCGATTTAGATGGCGATGGCGACAGCGATATGCTGCTGGGCGATAGAGATGGCTATATTCATTTTTTTAGAAACAATGAGGTAGATGGTATTGCTAATTTCGAAATGCCTCCTGCTGCTTTTGAAGGCGAGCGTTTTCAAGATTTGGACATCAATCAGTATGCTTCGCCTTTTTTAGTAGATATAAATAGAGATGGCTTGCTAGATTTATTAGTTGGACAGCGAAATGGCGAGATTTATTATTTTGAGAATACAGGCTCAACAGAAAATCCAATTTTTACGCAAGTCAGCAATTATTGGGGAGAAGTAGATGTGCAAGAATTTGGCGATATTACAGGCCACGCTATTCCAAATATAGTAGAATTTAATGGAAGTTATATATTATTGGTAGGCAACGAAGCAGGATATATTCAATATTATAAAGAAGTAGAACAAAATTTAAATGAAGGAGCTTTTGAGTTGGTAACAGAAAACTTGCTTGGTGTAGATATTGGAAAAAATGCGAGTCCAGCTCTTGCCGATTTAAACAATGATGGTTTTTTAGATATGGTTGTTGGCACAAATCGTGGCGGTTTACTTTGGTTTGAATACGATGAAACCGTAGGCATAAATGATTTTTCAACCCCTAAAACAACGATGAATATTTATCCGAATCCAGCCGAAAACAATTGCTTTTTAAGCTTTGAAACAACTAAACAAGACTTTGCACAACTGAATATTTATCATATTAATGGTCAAAAAATATGGGAACAAAAGTTGGTATCACATCAAAAGACACATCAAATTGATTTGGAAAATCTGACAACAGGCATTTATTTTTTTGAAGCTGTGGGCAAATCAGGTGTAGCTACGCAAAAAGTGTTGATAAAATAGTGAAAGTGGTTTATTTATTTTTGTGTTTTGCCTAAATACTTTTTTCTTTTAAAAAAAATGTACCTTTGCACCATATTTTTAATATCATTTTAAAATTATGCAACAACAAGTAACAACAACAAAAGTTAAAGCTTTAATCATCACAGGTTTTGGCATCAACTGCGAAGAGGAAATGGCTGCTGCCTATCAATTGGCAGGAGCAGCCGCTCAAATCGTTCATCTCAACGACATTTTGCTCAACGCTTTTTCTATTCACGACTTCGATATCATCAATTTTCCAGGAGGATTCTCTTTTGGTGATGACTTATCTTCTGGAAAAGTTTTGGCCAACAAAATCAAGTATAAATACTTATCGGCAGGTCGCACTTTTTTAGACGAAATCAAGCAATTTCTACAAAATGGAAAGTATGTTTTAGGTGTATGCAATGGCTTTCAAGTTTTGGTAAAGCTCGGTTTGCTACCTAACCTTGATGGAACAGTAACGCAAGAAGTCACTTTGTCGAAAAATGACTCTGGCAAATTTGAAGACCGCTGGGTGCATTGCAAAGTGTCTGAAAATACACATACGCCGTTTCTAAAAAATATAGGTGTTATCGCATTGCCTGTCAGACACGGCGAAGGCAAACTCATAGTGAAAGATGAACAAACGCAACAACAAATCATCGAAAAACAATTGAACTGCCTCACTTATTGCGAAGCCGATGGCAAAACAACAGAAACATATCCACTCAATCCGAATGGTGCGGCAATGGCTTGTGCAGGTTTGACCGATGAAACAGGGCAAGTTTTCGGACTTATGCCACATCCAGAAGCCTATTTGTCCCTTTACAATCATCCAAATTGGGGACAGAAAAAACGCCAAAATAGCGATATTTCGGAAGATGGCGAAGGTTTGCAAATCTTCAAAAATATCGTTTCTCATATTTCGCTAAAAAAACAAGAAACAACAGCAACCGTAGTTTAATTATACAGTAAAGTAATTTTATTCAAATTTTCAAGATATGAGAAATGACATATTTCTAAAAATACGATAGTTCATATTTTTTATATTTGGCATTCTTGGCTAAAAAATATGTCATTTCTTTCTTTTCGTTTAATCATAAGATATTAGAAAAAATATTTTTTAAAAAACGACACGCCCTTATTTGATGATAATACATAGCAATGGCAAGGTTTGTCGTTTTTTAAGTTTCTTAATTTTGAATAAAAAATAACTCAAAATTAAAAACTCAAAATTAAAATCTGTAATAGATGGAAAATTTAACAGCAACAACAACAGCCTCTTCTACGCTTGGGGCCATAAAAATTAAGCGTGTTTTGATGAGCGTTTCCGACAAAAAAAACCTATTGCCATTAGCAGAATGTTTGAAAAAACATGGCTGTGAAATCATTTCGACAGGTGGTACAGGCCGAAAATTGAAGGAAGCCAATATCGTCATGACAGATATTAGCAAAGTAACAGGAAATCCTGAAGCTTTTGGCGGCCGCATGAAAACCATTTCTTTCAACATCGAATCCGCATTGCTCTTCGATAGAGAAAGAGATGCAGCAGAAGCAGCTTCGTTAAATATCGAAGCGATTGATATGGTAGTTTGCAATCTATATCCTTTCAAAAAAGTGCTTGATGCAGGTGCTGATTTCGAGACTTTGATTGAAAACATAGACATCGGCGGCCCGACAATGGTGCGTTCTGCGGCCAAAAACTTCAAATATGTAGCCGTTGTGACAGACACTAGCGAATATACTGCTATCATTGAAGAGTTAGACGCAAATGATGGCTTTTTGAGCTTGGCGACTCGTCGTCGTTTGATGCGAAAAGCTTTTAATCATACGGCAGACTACGATGCGACAATTGCAGTAGCGATGGACAAAGCAGACGAGCAAGAATCGATGCGTTTGTCTTTCAAAGGCGGAAAAGTATTGCGTTATGGCGAAAACTCGCATCAAGAAGCTTTGTATTATCGTGAAGAAGGTGCGGAACAGTCTTTGTGCGACATGAATATTTTGAGCGGAAAAGCCATTTCTTTCAACAATTTGCTCGACATCAACGGTGCTTTCGAGTCGGTGCGAGTGTTGAACGCTGAAAAACAAGCTTGTTCGATTATCAAACACAGTAATCCTTGCGGTTTGTGCGAAGGCGAAAATCAAGCAGAGGTTTTTGAAGCAGCTTGGGCAGGCGACCCTATTTCGGCTTTCGGTTCTATCATTGCTTTCAACCAAAAAGTAGAACGCAAAACGGTAGAATTTTTGGCTCTTGATGCAAAAGATAGAATGAAACGTAAATTTGTGGAAGTTGTTATCGCTCCTAGCTTTACGGAAGAAGCTTTGGCATATCTGAAATTGCACAAAAACCTACGAGTGATTGAATATAACACAACCGCAGCACGCACAGGCAAAGATTTGCGTTATTTCAATGGTTTATTGTTGGCTCAAGATTTAGATGCGAAGTTGCACAGCAAAATGGAAGTCGTGACGAAAAACGAAATTGACATTACTGAAAAAGCGGCGATTGTAGAATTTGGTTTGAAAGCAATTAGCAACATCAAATCTAATGCAATTGTGGTAGCTCGTGAAAAAGATGGCAATTTACAATTGTTGGGAATGGGTGCTGGACAACCAAATCGTTTGGTAGCTACAAAATTGGCTTTAGATAAATGTCGTGAAAATCTAGCTCGTGAGTTTACAGGCAATACCGACGATTTGGAGGCATATATGCAAACGGAGATAGGAAACGCTATTCTTATTTCAGATGCTTTTTTCCCTTTTGCCGACAATGTGGAATTAGCGGCTACTTATGGCGTGAAAAATATCGTACAGCCAGGTGGTTCTATTCGTGATAAGCATGTTATTAAGGCTTGCAACAAGCTGGGCGTAAATATGTTTTTTACTGGTTTGAGACATTTCAAGCACTAAGAAGCAACACGAAAAATTATTATTTTTATGCAAAAGCGACTATCGGATTTTTATCTGATAGTCGCTTTTTTTGTGGGAAAAGGTGAAAGTGACTATCAAATAAATGTAGTGTTTTAGCCTCTTCAGGCCTTTATTATAAGAGATATTATTTACAAAATTTGCAACTTTTACAGCCTTTTGAACTGAAAAATAGTATGTTTCTCTTGCCAAAGATGTGTTTTTATTCAACTGAAAATTGTTGTAAAAAATATCCGAATCATTGATTCACAAAAACTTTTTTTTCAAACTAACCTTGAAACTCTTTATTGAAAGAAACTAGCACTTTATTAAATTCGTTTTGGCACATAATTTGACACTATTTTTACTTGAAGCTAAATAAAATACTAAAATAGTAAAATGATTAGAATGTTAAACAAATTGAAAATTTATTATTTATTTAATACTTATTTATTATCCTTGTTCTTATTTAATCAACAAGCTATGCCTGCTTGTACAGAAACCGCTAATTGTGTGGGAGGCACAGTTTTTGAAGATTACAATGCAAATGGCATAAATGATGCCGAAACAGGTGTTGCCAGTATAGAAGTCACAATATATGATTGCGATAACAATACCATCAATACCGCTTTAACTGACGAAAATGGCGATTGGCAAATTTGTGATTTGAACGATAATGAACAATATAGAGTAGAATACATTTTGCCTCCTAGCATAGATAGCTGGGCAAACCCTACTCATGTTGGAGTTGATAATGCCTCAGATGTTCAATTTGTTACAGCACCAAACTGTGGAAGTTTTGCCATCAGCAATCCCGCCGACTATTGCAATGACACACCAGATTTAACAGTTGTTTGCTACCTACAACCTATTGATACAACAGCTACCGACTGGACAAGCGAAGCGGCTATTGTTCGCATTCCTTATGAATCTGGCACAACTGACAATACCTCCACAGGCTTGGCAACTATCGAAGATGCTGATTATATGAATGTAGTAGCTACCAATGGAGAAGTTGGCTCTGTTTTCGGCTTGAGTTTCGATACCCAAAAAGAGATTGTTTATACAGCAGCTTTTATGAAACGTCATGTGCCTTTTGGGCCTGGAGGCGTTGGAGCGATTTATAAGGTTGAAAACAATACTGTTTCTACTTTTGTAGATTTAAATACTTTGGTAACGGGTACACCTGCTGGCACAAATGAACATAGCCCTTCTGGTGTAAATTATCAACTCGACAATGTTTGGGACGCAATAGGGAAAAGTAGCTTTGGCGATTTAGTGCTAACAGATGATGGAAGCACACTTTATACAGTAACACTTGACGATAGCGACCGAAAGCTATATCAAATTAATGTGCCTGCTGATGGTAGCAACCCAACTGCTGCCGATGTTCAAAGTTTCGACTTACCTAGTCCAACAGATTGCCCTAATCACCCTTCGACAGGAGCAGGAGAGTTAAATTACAACATTCGGCCAGGTGCTTTGCACATTTACAAAGGTATGCTTTATATAGGCTTAACTTGTACTGCCGAATCTTCGCAAGATGTTGCTGATTTGAAAGGTTATGTTTATCCTTTTGATATGTCTCTACAAACTTTTGGCACTCAATTATTGAATGTTCCTTTCAACTATGATAGAACAGATATTTTAGATGGTGCTGCTGCTGGCGATTTTTTCCCCTGGACACCTACGCAACCGACTACTACAAGCTCACCAGCATTGAATGGTACTACCGAAAATGCGTCATTTCCAATGCCTTGGCTTATGGACATCAATTTTTCTGATGATGGTTGTATGGTTTTGGGCATTACTGATAGATTTGGCCACTTATCAAGTGGTGCAAACAATCCGCCAGAACAGCTCAATGGAAATGCAGGTGGCGACATTCTAAAAGCATGTAATTTGGCTGGCACTTGGACATTGGAAAGCAATGGAAATGATGGAGTTAATCCTCCTAGTGGTGGTGCAAATAACAATGCAGGCCCTGGCGGTGGCGAGTTTTTCTATCACGAAGCTTGCGATTTAACAGGCTCTTATCATACTGAAATTAGCAATGGCGGTTTTTCTATTTTGAGAGGTAAAAACGAATTAGTATTAGGCGTTTATGACCCTGCTCCTGTATCTTCTGGCAATTTGCCGAGTGGTACAAATGTATTCGACTCTGGTGGCTTAATTTATTTAGATACAGAAAATGGCTCAAGAAATCGCTCCTTTATGCTTTTCAACAGAAATTCTTATCCTACTTTTGGATTTGACAAAGCTAGTGCAACAGGTGGAATTACGATAAATTGCCCTTCGTCTCCTATCGAAATTGGTAATTATGTATGGTGCGATTCATTGCAAAATGGTATTCAAGATGCTTGCGAGCGTGGTATTGATGGCATTGATATTCAATTATATGATGCAAATGGCTTGCTCATTGGAACAACAACAAGTTCAAACGGCGGAAAATATTATTTCAACCAAAATAATATTGACACAACAGGTGTTGCAACAGATGGTTCGCCAAATTCAGGTAGTTATACAGGCTTAAATTATAGTGCCGATTACTTCGTGGTATTTGGCAATGCTCAATTTGCGGCAGGAGAATTTACCATAGGTACAGATACATACGGCATTAGTTCAGTCGCCAATGTTAGTGGAAATGCTAGAGATAATGTCGATTCTGATATAGATGCTACCGCTTTAACAAATAATTTAGGTGGAAGTATCCCAAATGATTTGCCTTATATTGCCTTTGCTAGCGATGCTCAAGGTGGTGGAAATCATCAATTTGATGTCGGACTTGTTTGCACTTGCAACATTACTCCAACAGCAACACCGCAAGCTTGCCAAGATAATGGAACAGCTAACGATGCTTCAGATGATATTTTTGATGTTCTTGTCAATGCAAGTGCCTTTAATGGCGGTACAACAGGCCAATTTACAGTAAGTGATGGAACAACAATTTTAGGCACTTTTGATTATGATACAGGTGGAACAATTACAGGTTTAGTCGCCGATGGCTCAACTATCACGCTGATATTTGCAGATATTGATGATGATACTTGCAATGCAACAGTTGACGTATCGCAAAATAGCTGTTCAGTTGCCGAACCATGCTTAGAAACAAAATGCTTGAATATCAATGTAACTAAAAACTAAATATATTTTTAGCACTTAAAACTTATAAACCGTCATAAATTGTGTATTTTATGACGGTTTATTTTTTGAAAAAGCCAAATGTCAAACCCTATTATAAACAGCATAATTTGTGCTAATGTATAAAATATCTCACAAAAAAAGCTTAACTTTACCTCCTCAAAATTACAGCTTTCATGATTATATTACGCTATTTATACACTTTTTGGGCAGGTTTTTGGTTTGCATTACTTGCTCTTATCGGACATCCTATTTATTTTTTACTATCCTTATTTTTAGGCAAAAAAGCCATTCGCTATCAATTAGGCTACAATTGGCTATGGGTAACAATATGGGGTTTTCTAGCTGGCATTCGTTACAAAACCGTAAACGCAGATGTTATTGACCCAAAAAAAGCATACATTTTAGCACCAAATCATACAGGCCTCATTGATGCAGTAATGGCTTGCAAATCTGTGAACACTTACTTCTCGCCTTTAGCAAAAGTGGAGCTTAAAAAAAACCCTTTAGTAGGATATTTATTTGCCAAAACTTGTGTTTTTGTAGATAGAGGCGACAAAGATAGCCGCAAAAATAGCGTAAAACAAGTAACCGAAAGAGCGAAACAAAATATATCTGTTTTGATTTTTCCAGAAGGTACACGAAATAAAAGTACCGAAAAACCACTATTACCTTTTCATTCTGGTGCTTTTCGTATCGCAATAGATGCTCAACTACCTGTTGTACCTTTTGTTTTCACAGGAACAAGAGAAATGTTGCCCAACGATAAGCTGCCTATGCGACCAACTACTATTACAGCAATTTTTGCAGAGCCAATAGACACCAAAGGCATGACACAAGAAGATGCCACCGAACTGAAAGAAAAGGTATATCATATCATGGAAAAATTATTGATAGATAATGACCCTAACTTTGCACATTTGAAACAATAGTTATGGAAGAAAAAAAACGAAAAACGAAAAAAAAACAGAAAAAAAAATATGCTGGCTTGTGGGAAAAGTTTCGGAAAGGAAGCGAAAAAAGCTTGCACAATATTCAAGAGTTTTCTAGAAATGTTTTAGGCACTGAAATAGCAACAGGCGATGTCTGGTACTATATCAGCGAAATACAAATAGCAACCGAAGAAGCCACAAGTTTAGCCAAGGTAGAAAAGCAAATCGTAACAGCATTAAAATCAAATTTTAAGAAAATAAGCAGTCGTTTGGTGCTTGATGCTGAGTTAAAACTAAAAGTAACTGCCGAAATAGACAATCGAATTGGCATTTTTTGTCATTTGGCAAAAGATTTAACAGCAAGCAAAACGATGTCGTTGGTCGGAAAAATCATATTTCTGAATCATAGAATATATCAGGAAAAGCTAATCATCGTTTTGATAGGTACAAAAACTGAAAAGAAGAAAACCCTTGTTGGTGAGTTAGAAGAAATCTTAAATGAACAGAATATTACATTTTGTTATTTAGAAACTGTTTAAACTTTGTTTCTTTCTTTTTTCGCAAAAAAACTAAAAGCTTATGACACATATAAATTTATATATGTCATAAGCTTTTAGTTTTTTATTGTGGTTGCCGTTTTTTAAACAAATCACTCGCTTTAATTCGATTCTTTGAGCGAGGTTTCGAATTTTCTATAACCTCTTGTTCTTTGTATTTCTTGTTTCGCTTTTTTTCTTCATATTCTGCTGCTTTTCTACTTTCCTGACGCATAAAAGCTCTCTGTTTTTCAGATTTTATCTCCTTTTTTTCTACTCTCCTTTCGCTTCGCAACAAACGCACTTCTTTTCGTGCTACTTTTGCTTGTGCTTTGGCAGCCTTTGCCTGTTGCTTTGCAATGCGTGACTTTCGCTTTGCCAGTCGTGCTTTTGCAGTAGCTACTCGTGCCGAAGACTTGGCCATTTTGGTCTCGTTTTTTCTCGCTTTGTCTTTTGATTTTTGCTCATCTTGCTTTTTTCTAAAAAAAGGCATCTCACGACTATCATTCGACTTTCTTGACTGTGCAAAACTGTTATTGATGCTACACAATAATAAGGCAAGACTTATAATAAATAATTTTCTCTTCATTTAGTACAAATATTTGTGTTCAAAAAATATTAGATAATCCAACTTCTAAAAAACGAACCTGAAGAATATATATTTTATAGCTCCTAAAATAAGTTTTCTAGAAATTGCAAAAAAGCTAGACTAAGCAAATTTACATTTCAATTTAATTTCATGTATTTTTTCATATATCAAAACAATGTAAACAACAAATAACTTAATATAACTAAAAATATATTTGACTTCAACTATTGATAAAAAAAGCTTGATTAATACAAGGATAACGAAAATATTAAAAAACTTTTTTTTATGTAAAAGTTTGCTTGACTAGCAAATTTTAATATATTTGCAAATATTAATCACATATATCTAAAAAAACACATGCAACCATTTTTTTTAGTAGTAAGTATTAATAATTAGTCAAACGAAAATAACATGATATTTTTTTTGAGTTTAACACCTTGATTTTTTCAATAACTTAAATAGCGAACTTGCCTTTTATTCAATCGTTTTTGGCATTTAAAATATAAACACAAACCATTCTTTTTTAGCAAAAAACTGCAAATACATCTAAAAATTGATGGCATTATTCTATCAAATAGACAATACATTTTCAACTACTTTTTTTACCAAAAAAATTTAAAATAGCAGTTTTTATTCTTTTTTAACAACAAACCTTTCTTAACAAATTATTTTTATAAAAATTATAACTAATTACTCTTTACAAAAGAATAATATACATTTCATAATATTAAAATACGTATTTTTTAATAAACAATATTTTTCTACTTCTTTAACGTTTTTGACTAGATTTTTTTAGAGCGAAAAACAACCTTTTTATTCTAAAAATTGATACCCCACCTGTCTGGTCTAAACAGAACACTACAACTTAACACACACTCTATTATTCATTAATTTTTTTAACAAACATGAAAAAGAAAATCCCTATTTATGCACTACATTATTGGAAAATAATGCTGCTATTTTTATTGCTATGCTCTACTTTTAATCAAATTTCAGCTCAACAATTAAAAGGTGAGCTTTCCAAAAAACAACTATACGAAGCCGCAGTTGCTCAAGCTCAACAAGATGGCACTTTTGATGGTTTTGTCTGTGGAGTCGATACAAAAGATAGCGATGACAAAGAAAAAGCTGCTTGTCCAAATCCTTGCACTCAATTAACGGCTGGCTATGGCACAAATTGTTGGACTCCAGCTAACGATGGCGGCGGCTCGTGTGCCAACATAGACCCTGCTTGTACTATTCCGAATATTGCTGATGGCTCTTGCACAAGTGGCAAATATCGAGTGCCTTTAAATATCATTATTTTCGAAAATTCGGCTTGGACAGGCGACAATTATTTGGGTGGTACAGGGTTTGCTAGTTTAGCTGATGCTGATATTACTGCAAAAGTAGCAGAACTCAATAGCTTGTATGCTAATGCAAATGTGGAATTTTATGAGGTAAACAGACAGCGTGTTACCAATCCAGATTTATATGATTTTTATGATAATATTGCAGACCCTGCATCTGGCGATAATGATGGTACAGATGACCTTTCACAAACACAGGCTTATGATATATTAGATGTGATTAATCTTTATTTTGTAGGAGGCTTAGACAACGACCATGATTGCTGTGGTGCTTTAGGATTTGCTCCTTATCCTTGCAGTAGAGACTATTCTATTATGAGATATGGTGCAGCAGTTGGAGGCTCTACACTTTCGCACGAATTAGGGCATTATTTTGGCTTGCATCACACTCACAGAAAAATGCCAATAAACAGTATTACAGGCGATAATGATAACACTAATCAACCTTCAGGAATGCTCGACAATTGCGATTGCCGAACTACGGGCGATGGAATATGCGATACTTGGCCTAGTCCACGATTAAGTTTTAATTGTAGTAGTGGTTTAGGAGCTTGTACAGGTTTAGATAACTACTGCTTTATTAGTGATGTTTTTCCTAGATGCGACTTTGATGCTGTTGGTTTTGGTTGTTATGCAGTGGCAAATAGCTTGCCTATTACGAGTTTAACTATAAACCCAAATGCTGGTGAAAATTGTGGAAATGGTGTCTCTACTATTTTGCAAGAAAACATTATGAGTTATAATTTTTATGGTGGGTGTCGTACTGATTTTTCGCCTTGTCAATACCGAAAAATTCACGATGTGCTATTGGGTTGTCGGAGTTATTTGTGTAGTCGTGATGTCACTCAAGAATTTGCAAGCACGACTATTAATGATGTAAACTCTCCTTATCAAGAAATTTGTTTGGGCGATGCCATTCCTACTTTTACAGCCGTTAGTGCTTGTTATAGATGGTATGATAGTTTAGGAGATGGTGCTACTGAATTGGCCTCTGGTACAACATTTACGCCTACATCTGCTCAAATTGATGTAAATACAGTAGGCGTTTATACTTTTTATTTGGGCGATGCCAACGAATATAACACAGATTGTAGAACACCTATAACAATTACAGTGTTGGCAGAAGCTGGCACAGGAAGCGGAAATACAATGGCAGCAGTTGCCGTTAATAATTGCAGCTCGGCTCAAAACATTGCACTTGATACCGATGCGACACAATTTAACGAAAATGGCGTAATTGGCTGGTGGATTACTGAAACAAATCCTATTGCGAACAGTATAACTGATGATGCTACATTGGCTACTGCTTTAGGTGCTACAACAGTAAATAGCACGCTTGCAAATCCCGTTAATAATTTGATAGAAGCAACTAGCGGCACACCACAAACTGCTCTCTCTTTAGCTTTTGATTGCAGTACCTTAGATGCTACCGAAACGTATTATGCTACGCCTATGATGGCTTCTTCTAGAGGCGCTATTCCAGAAGCAAATTGTCAAGTAACAAATGCAACAGCTAATAATATTGCTTTTAATAGCTTTCCTGGTAAATTTAATAGTATTGACCCAGACGATATTTGCCGACCAAGTGTTTTAAATGGAACACCTACTTTTACGGTATGTGTCACGGTAACAGGATATACAGGCGATGGCAATGAACTTTCTATCATTATTAGAGATGATAATACTAATGGAAGTACTTTAGTATTAAGCTGGCAAGGTGGAATAGGTGATGGCAATGGTACTTATTGCTACACCGAAACTGATATGCTTGGCTACGACCCAAGCGACCCTTCTTTAACAACAGGTATGACTGTTATCGTTTGGGAAGAAACAGGTACTGGTATGCAAGATGCTACCATTTCAACAACCTTAGATATTACGTTTGCAGCAACTCCTGAAATTCCTTTTCCTTCGGTCACAGATTATAATGATTGCTTGTTTGGCACACCTATAACATTGACTTGTGCTTGCCCTATTTGTCCAACAATAGCTAGCTTATCTGACCCTGCCGATGTCTGCGAAAACACTAATTTTGATTTAACCGCTTCTGGTCTAGCAACTATGGCTATGAGCGATAACAGTACGCAAGATTATGGTATTGGTTTTGTGCATTATGGTGCAGGAAATGCCGTACCTGCCGACTCTTATATAGGTGGAACTTCTTTAGGAAATGTCGCTTTTGCGAGCTTAACAGGAACTTCGCCTAATCAAAGTGCTACTTTGACCAATATAGGTGGTAGTTTAGCCGATGGCACTTATCAAATTTGTGCTATTCTTACACCAACTCCTGCCGATGCTACCTGCCGACCTAATCAATGTGTCGAAGTTATCATTAACAACAATCCAACGCCTAACTTTTCGACTACTGATACTCAAGTATGCGAAAATGAAACAAATGTTGCTTATACTTTATCTACAACTTATGCTAACCACGATTGGACTTTGGGAGGCCAAACAGCTATCGCAAGCGGTGGAACAAATAGCGACAATACTGTTTCTGTAAATTGGGGAGCAACAGGCAGCGGTTCAGTTGCAGTAACCGTAACAGATGCAAATGGTTGTATTGGAAGTGTAACTGAAAATGTAACCATTAACGCAAATCCAACGCCTAGTTTTAGCACAACAGATATTCAAGTATGCGAAAATGAAACAAATGTAACTTATACACTTTCAAATACTTATGCTTCTTACGTCTGGAATATAACAGGCGGTGCGATTGCAAGCGGTGGAACAAATAGCGATAATACTGTTTCGGTAAACTGGGGAGCAACAGGCAGCGGTTCAGTTGCAGTAACCGTGACTGATGCAAATGGCTGTAATGGAAGTGTAACTGAAAATGTAACTATTAACGCAAATCCAACACCTAGTTTTAGCACAACAGACAATCAAGTTTGCGAAAATGAAACAAATGTAACTTATACACTTTCAAATACTTATGCCTCCTACGTCTGGAATATAACAGGCGGTGCGATTGCAAGCGGTGGAACAGCAAGTGACAATACTGTTTCTGTAAACTGGGGAGCAAATGGTAGTGGTTCAGTCATCGTTACTGTAACTGATGCAAATGGTTGTAATGGAAATGTAACTGAAAATGTAACCATTAACGCAAATCCAACGCCTAATTTTAGCACAACAGATGCTCAAGTTTGCGAAAATGAAACAAATGTAACTTATACACTTTCAAATACTTATGCTGCTTATGCTTGGAATATAACAGGCGGTGCGATTGCAAGCGGTGGAACAAATAGCGACAATACTGTTTCTGTAAATTGGGGAGTAACAGGAAGCGGTTCAGTTGCAGTAACCGTAACAGATGCGAATAATTGTATTGGAAGTGTAACTGAAAATGTAACCATTAACGCAAATCCAACGCCTAGTTTTAGCACAACAGATACTCAAGTTTGCGAAAATGAAACAAATGTAACTTATACACTTTCAAATACTTATGCCTCCCACGTCTGGAATATAACAGGCGGTGCGATTGCAAGCGGTGGAACAGCAAGCGATAATACTGTTTCTGTAAATTGGGGAGCAATAGGCAGTGGTTCAGTCATGGTTACTGTGACTGATGCAAATGGCTGTAATGGAAATGTAACTGAAAATGTAACCATTAATAGCAATCCTGCTGCACCAACTTTTGCATCGACCGATGTATTAGTTTGTGAAAACGAAACAAACATCACTTATACCCTTTCAACCACTTATGCTGCTTATAATTGGACAATTGTGGGTGGTGCGATTGCAAGCGGTGGAACAAATAGCGACAATACTGTTTCTGTAAACTGGGGAACAAACGGAATCGGTTCTGTTGCAGTAATCATAACAGATGCAAATGGTTGTCAATCTAATGCTACCGAAAACATAACAATTGAAGTATGTTGTGGCCCTGATTGTGGAAATTTTTAAAAAGCTACTTTAACAAATCAAAAGCCTATTTCGTTTCATCACGAAATAGGCTTTTTCATTTTTTCAAAAAAAACTAACTATCCTCTGTTCGGAGCTTTAGCTCACCTGTTTGCTCATCAATAGTACACGAAATATCGCCAGCTTTCAAAACTGCTTCTACCAACTGCACATCATAAGGAAAATAAGCCATCAACAAAGGAATAATTTTGCGTTCCAAAACATACTGCAAGTCAAAATTTCCATGTTTATCTTTCAGAAAATAGGCATGTCCAATTTGGAAATCTCGGCCTTTATACGCTACAATTTTTTCATTCATAGCCTTCAATTTTTCGGCATGAGCCAAGTTCGGCAAATCGTATTTCGGATAGCACGCCACAAAATCAAATCGTCTTCGCAAAGCCATATCTAGCATCGCAATAGTCGTGTCAGTCGTATTCATTGTGCCTATCACATACAAATTTGGAGGCACTACAAAACGCTCGCCCGAAGGCAAATTGACAGCTAAAGCATTTTCGGCATCATAACGCTTATCTTTTTCCAACAAACTCATCAGCTCACCTAGCACACTTGCCAAATTTGCACGATTTATTTCATCGACAATTAACACATAATTTTTTAAGCCTACTGTTTCGTTTCTATTTGCTTTGTTTTTAGTCTGATAAGCTACCGCATTTTCATTGAGCATATTAGCACTAAAAATAGACTGTTGATAACTGCTATTTTTTTGTTCCAAAAGCTGTTTTATTTCTACATCAAAAATATTTAGTTGCCTTTTATTTTCCAAATAATTTAAAGTAGCTCGATTTGCCAAACGCTTAAAAATACCATCTTGCCAAACAAATTGCAGATTTTTGTTTTTGCCTGCCGAAACAGGCCGCAACCCTTGTATAAAATCTTCATAAGCATAATTTGGGTGAAAAGTTACCATTTCAATTTGCTTGCCCAAATATTGCTTAAAAATATGATGATTTGTTTCACGTTCGCCTGTCGTTTTACCCAAAATTTCAACGGCCAAATCCATGCTTCCATACGTTTTTCCTGTGCCAGCAGGGCCGTACAATATCACATTTGGGTTTGGAAAATTGGCTATTTCCTCCGCTTGTTTTTCGATAGTTGTGCTATATGTTTCAATGCTTTTTTGCTGCTCATTTCCCAAATATTCGAGCAGATTTTGTACAGCAACTGGGTGTTTTTCTTGCAAAAATAGTAGCGTTTTTTCGAGTCCCAAACCTTTTTGTTCCAAAGACGCAAAGGCATCTAAAGTAGTTCCAAAGTCAAAATTATGAGCTTCTCCTTTTTCCAACAGATGAACCCATTGAATGCGAATAGCTGGTTTTGCCTGCTTTTTACCAACACTCAACAAGGGATTGAAAGGGTGATATTCCATGTCAGCTACCGCAATGCCATAATAGTGTGTTTTATCTAGCAAAAAAATCAAATCTTTGCATTGCAATTGATGTACCCAAAGCGAAATAATGCGTTTGCCACGTTTCAGAAGGCTCAAATCTGCGGTGCGATAATTCATATCAGCATTGAGCAAAGAAAGCGTCAGCAAATGATGCTCATAAAAATGTCGCCAATGTTGCAAATCGCTAAAACGCCACACCTTGCGGCCGCTTTCACTTATAAATTGTCGGATATATTGAATGTCTGCTGTCAAACTAAATGGTTCTATTTTTAGATAAAAAAGCTGTTTATATTTTACGCTAAGATAGCAAAAAAGCTAGATTTGTAGCTATGCTCCTAATTGTAAAACATACTTTTTTGCGAAAAAAAAACTAAACAAGTCATAAGTGTCAAGCACCAACTACTTGCTACTTATTATAAAAAATAACAGTATAAATAAGAAATAATCAATTAAGAAAGCTAACCAAAGTGATGCTGATACTATGAAAGATTATATCCATTGGTCTTCAAAATGGGTAAAAAAATATTGCAAACGCTTTCCTAACTGCCAATACATTAATACTTTTTAATCTGTTTGATTTAGGCTCAAAAAGGCTTTGATATAGCTTTTAGATGGGGTGTCGAATTTCGTGGTGCTTTTTTATAAACATTCGCCCTATTTTTTGTAAGAAATGACAAAATAATAAGTCTT
>JBMZCV010000062.1:0-24598 GCA_049613665.1 Chitinophagales bacterium
CTCTCAAAATATAATAGTATTGAAAAACAACAATCACTCAATATATTACACCACCTAAAAATGAACACCCAAATTGTCAGAGAACCAAAATATCTTGTGAAAGTCTATTACTTTTTAAACAATAATACAAAATGAAAAACGATTTAATTCAGTCATTCTTTAGCAAATATTACCTTTCCGAAGAAGAGAAAAAAAATATGATTGAATTGAATTTATTCAAAACCTATGCCAAAGGAACTGTGCTACTCAAGGAAGGCGAATATTCAAAATACAATTATTTTGTAATCAAAGGATGTTTAAGAGCTTATTACATGATAGACGGCATAGAAAAAACTATATCGTTTTACCTTGAAGAAGATGCCATTTTTACAGAAAGCCCTGTTCATGGTAAAGCCTCCAAATATTATATTATTTGTGAGGAGGATTGTGTTTTGTTAAGAACCTCTCGGAAAGAAGAAGAATTCTTCACAAAAAAATTTCCAAAAATGCTTATCCTGTGTAATGAATTTATCAAGAAAGAAATCGTACAACAACAGGAAAAATTCAATTTTTATACTATTTCTTCTCCTGAATTAAGGTACATAAATATCCTCAAAAACAAACCTCAATTAACTCAAAGAGTTGCACAGTATCATATTGCAAGTTATATAGGTATCAAGCCTGAATCTCTAAGCCGAATAAAAAAACGTATATCCAAAGCGTTTTAAGTAATTGTTTTTGGGCATTTCGTTGAAGCTAACACGCTGATTGTCAATGCGTTAGCAACGAATCGTCCCTTTATTTAAATAGTGCTTGGCAATTAATGTTTCATTTCTTAACCTAAGTCAATGAATAGTTTCTATCCAACACTTAATTTTGCACAAGATTATTTAACAAAAATATGAGATGTGATGGATGAAAATTTAAATCAAAATAAAAGGCATTTTCTCGTTGTAGCTGCTGCTTCTCGTGGTGCAAGATTTTTTATAAAGAAAGCTTTAAGACAAGGACATAATGTAACTGGCTTATGTCGTGCCGAATCGGACAAAGCTGCATTGGAACGTATCACCAAATTGCTTCAAGAAACTGAACTGACATCTGGCGGTGTACCAGCAGCCAACAAAGCGGGTAAACTACTTGCTAAAAATAGCAATATATTAGATGCAATATCTTACAAAGAACTCCTCGAAAAAGATGCTTCTATTGATGCTATCGTCTGTTATGTAGGTGTAGCCGAAAAAATCAAAGACTTATACAGTAAAAAACTTCAACTATATACAAAAACTTATGGAGCAATCGTAGAAGGCATGAGAAAAAGTAGATGGGTGGAGACATTTATTCACGGTAGTTCTGGGAGTGAAGGTATTCCAGGGCAACATAAATTTCAACTTCCTGCAAATTTTAAACTAAAGTGGTTTTTAAAGCTATTGGGAAATACTCCAGCTACTCAAAACTATTTCAAAAGTGAGCATATTCTTGCTGATGCTAAAAAAGAAGGACTGAAATTTATATTGTTTAGACCTGCCTTTTTAGTTTCGAGTAGAGCAAAAAGGAATTATGGTTATTGCTTTGATACAACTGGCTTTAACAATATTGAACTTCCCCTTAAAAAAGCAAAAATGAGTATAAGTCGTGAGGATGTGGCTGAAGAAATTTTACGTGTCGCCACATTATCTGAAATTAATCGCAAAAAATACTACGGACATGGTGTATATTTAGTTGATTTGAAAAAAACACATAGACATTAATTTCGTATAGCTTAATGAAACTGTTATATGTTGTAAGTTTTCATTCCTTTTCTGCACTTTTTACGCAAAAAAATCTTGATTAATATTTGCTTTGTTGTATCTTGTGAAATACTATTATATTATCAAACAATAATAAGGATTTTTTATCATATTATGAGAATAGCAAGATTTATTATTTTCAATTTAGTAATTGCCCTATTTTCCATTTCGATATTTGGACAGGTAATTAATGGAACAATCATAGATGCGAAAAGCACTAAACCAATACCTTATGCTAATATTTTAATTAAGGGTACTCAAGTAGGCACGGTTTCTAATCAAGATGGACAATTTGAGATAAGTGTGGCAAATCTAAATCAGGAATTTACATTAGTAATATCTGTAATTGGATATAGCACTCTGGAAACAAAAATTACGAAAGAAATAAATGACTCGAAATTGATTGTTGAGCTTGAAGAATCTGCCATTGAATTACAAAAAGTAGTAGTTACCTATTTATCGGCAAAAGATGTTTTAGATAATTTTTATAAAAACTATGCTAGAAACTATTTTCAAGGCACTTCCTTTACCAATGCTTTTTATCATTCAACTTTGTCTGAGAATGGCGAATGCAAGCATTTGTTAGAAGCGACTATAAATGTGCGAGCGTTTAAAAATAAAAAGAAGAGAGCTTTTGAAGTCGAAATCACTAACCGTAGAAAATCCAATGATTACAGAATCGAACGATGGGGCGAAAAAAACAATTATCTATTTGATGCAATTGCTAGTAATCCAATGCTCAAATTATCTGAATTTTTGGATGTCAAAAATTTAAAAAACTACAATTTAAAAAGACTTTCTAATACTACCTATAATGATGAAACAATCTATGTAATTGAATTTACTCCCAAGCAGCATGTGAAAAAACCACTTTATAAAGCACTAGCATATTTCAATTCTAACGATTATGCTTTAATTAAAACTGATTATGAATTTTATAATGATGATGAAAAAATTAAAAACCAAAGTTTAAAAGATAAAACGTATCATATCTCATTCATTTCAGGCAGTTTCCAATATCAAAAAATAGACAATTACTATACACCAAAATATTTAAGCTATAACAATGGCTGGACAGTGATTAACAATGTTACGAATGATACAATCGTCAAAGACATATTGAAAGATGAGATATTATTTATAGAAACACAAAATGACAAGTATTCCACAATTTCAAATCCTTTAACGAAATGGGGAGATATTTATAAAAAGCCGTTTCCATATAATTTTGGATATTGGAATAATCAAACAAAAATACCTCCTTCTAATCTATTTGCAAAAGCTATTGAGGATTTGGAAAAACATCAGCCCATCGAAATTCAATATTTCAGTAATTCATCTACCAATGGCTTGCTTCAGAATTTCGAAGATACTCCAAGTGGTAAAATAGATAGTATTCTAACCATTTACAATTTATCAAATTCATTTAACGGTGTTGCTTTGATTACATATGATGGGGAAATTATTCACCATAAAGCATATGGTTATAGTGATATTAAAAATAAGGTGAGTTTAAATACTTCTAGTATATTCGACATAGGTTCAATAACTAAACAATTTACTACTGCCATTATTTTAAAATTAAGAGAGGCTGGCAAATTAAGTCTAGAAGATAAAATAGGGAAGTATTTACCAGACCATAGATATGCAAATCAGATTACAATACATCAATTACTCGCTCACAGAACTGGCATTCCCACTTTTGATTATCAGACAAAACTGAACAATTCTAAATGGTTTAATACCAAAATGACGACAAAGGAAATGATTAGTTCTTATTGTAGCGGTGATTTAGAATTTGAACCAGATAGCCAAATGGAATATAGCAATAGTAATTTTATTATTCTAGCAGCGATTATCGAAGAAATTGAAGCGAAAGATTACTACTCGGTTCTAAATAACATTATACTTCATCCGCTAAACTTACATCATACTTATAGCCCCGATTCATTACCATCACAGAATGTGACAAAAGGATATGTGTTTGAAGATAATTACCTTTCGCCTGAACCAAATTGGAAAAAAATAAATATTATTGGTGGAGGAGGCATATATAGTACATCTACCGATTTATTGAAATGGATTAATGCTACTAATGCTACAAAGTTTCTTAGTATAAAAGATAAAGTTTTAATCAAATCGCCTATTTCATATTATGAATATTACAATTCTGATTTTGGGTATAGTTGGGCGATAAATAAGGGAATGTTAAAATCAACAAGCCCTACCTATTTTTATGGCGGCACAAGCTTAGGTTACTTTTCTATGATAACTACTATTCCTGAACAAAACATCAATATTATACTATTGAGTAATACAGGGAATTTTCCAAGAATAGACTTAACTAATGAACTATTAAAAATGTTAAAATAAACTATAACAACTTTTCTATTTCCTTTTTTATGCAAAAAAATCTTGACTAGCATTTGTTTTTTTGAATGAATTGTTTTATTATTGCAATCATTAGTTAGGACATTCAATCTTTGCTAAAAAATACAGCTTGTGGCCTTGTAAAAAACTATTATTTAAACTATAAATATGATAAGCATTTTAAAAATACCTTATGAAAATTATTCGGGTAATTTAATATGGATAGCACCATATTTTTACCCTATAAATGAATTAGAAGAAGGTTTACAGCAACTAACAGAAAAAGAATATTGGGTAAGTCTTTTTCCACAAGGAGACGGACTAACTTTTAATCATCCATCAATAATAGATGAAAATGAAATATTACAAGATTTTAAAATAGTTTTTCCTTGGATGAATATTGTATTAAAGTCTTCAGAGCAAAAAGTAGTAAAAGATATTAACTTATTCGATGAACAAATAGTTATTCTTCCTTTAAGTCGATTTGAATTATCTGAGAATATTCATACATCAAAATTCAGCATTTTTGCAGTTGGCGAATTAGACATAGATAAAATTGAAATTTCCACAATTAATGAGATTCTCTATAAAGATTCAGTATCTAAGAGTATTAGAGATCAAATTAATGAAGTAACTGGAATTGAAAAATCAATCTTTAAAGAAAGACCTCTTATTGTGATGAAGAATAAAATAACTATTGAAAAATATATAAACTTAAAACACTCAGATGATAACGAATTAATCAAAGAATATTCAAATCAAGCAGAGGAAATATTCGATATAATCCGTTTTGAAAATTGTAATTATTTAGTTCCAGAATTATTGCCAGCTAGAGCAGGTTTGTATAACGATCGTTACTCTACAGCATTAGTATATTTTCCAAAATATAAGAAAGGATTTTTTCAAGCACGTGAAGTAGAATTAAAAGTCTTTGCAAAAGGGATTGGATTAAGATTGGATAACATAGATACAATTAAATATCATAGATTAATTGTTGGTGATTTAAACGAAACTGGAAGAATTGCAAAACATGCATTAAGACTCAATTCATTAATTCAAGAAAGTGATAACGAAACAATGAAGTTTGTTCAAATTATGACTTTACTAGAATTTATTGGTGATCCTTATGGGTTTCAAAAATTTCAAAAAATAAAAGGAAGGCTTATATCAGTATTAGCTAAAAATAAAACTGAATACCATCAAATAAGTCAAAGATTTAAGCAACTAACAGGTGGGAATAACAAAGATGGCATAAGAACATTAATAGTTCATGTAGGGAAAAGAATCGAAGAACTATTTCCTGATTTAATAGTTAGAAAAGAATTATTTAAAGAATTGGAAAAATATGTCCACCTCAATATAAGATACATGATTAACAATTATGAATTAGAATGGGAAAGATTTGATGAATTAAGATTAGACAAAGCAGAGAAATTACAGGCTTAAAAGAGATTAATTAGTTATACATGTCTAATTAATTAATATTACAATGGCATCTAGGAATAACAAAATAATTATATCTCAAATAAAAAAATGAGACCTAACAAATGCTATACGTCCATAGCGGCTATGCTATGTGACATGGCGGAGATAGCCGTTATTCCAAAACCTCCATATCCGTCATATAAATATAAGTCTTCCCAATTTGCCCTTTTATCCAATTTTTATCTTTTTTATGGATGTCGCTCGAATAGTTGAGCAAAATGTAAGTGCCGTTTTCTTTTTGTGCCAAAGCAGGAAAAGCCGTATCGCCTGTGCTTGCAAAATCTTTCAAGTGCCGCCACGACATCGTTTCTTTTTCGAGCAAAAAAATAGCCGTCTTCTTTTTTGTGAAAGAATAACGCAGCAAATTTAGTCTATCTCTGCCTATTTTCTGCACATATTTTCCATCTTTATCGAGATTTCGGCGAGCGATTAAAAAAATATTTCCGCCTTCCTCAAATATCAAAGAGCTATCGTATTTTATAGGCGAGTGTTTAACTTTCCATTGGTGGAGGCTATCTTTTCGAGCAAAAAAAGTGTGCGAACCGTCAAATTCCGAACGTGCTACGCCCCAAATATTTCCCTCCTCATCAAAAATAAATTCGCCTTCGCCAATGCCTTTTTCGTGCAAAATTTGCGGTTTTTCGCTGATAGGCTCGAAATTTTGGCCGTCTTTGCTAGTGAACAGTCGCAAATCAACAGCTTTTTTGTTGTAAGCATTTTTGCCATAATAAGCCGAGAGATACAATAAGCCTTCATGCACACGCAAACGCCACGGAACATAGCCATCTAAGCTCGTTTTGTGGTGCGTTGTCCATGTTTTGGTGTCTTTTTCTTTGTATGAAAAATAGAGATTTTGCGGTTCAAATTTCCAAAATTTTTTGCCACCTTCAAAAAAATAAAGAAACAATTTGCCTTTGTAAGCCGCAAAACGTGGCTCTCTCAAATCGTTATTTAAATGAAATTCGGTTTCGTAATCCCATGTGTTCAAATCTTTGGAGCTGATGACATAGATTTTTGTTTTTTTAGAAGCAAAATGCGTTGGAGCGGTGCGAAAAGCGAGATAATATTTGTTTTCGTAAAAAATGAAATCCAAATTATTGTTTGCATCTTGAATATCAATATTTTTAGGCAAATTTTCTGATGGAATAACTTTTTGCCAAGCGGTATTTTCTATGGTTTGGGCATTTACAGAAAAAAGTAAGGCAATATGTAGAACGAAAAAAAGAAAAATGTGGAAAATTGATTTCATATTTTTTTAGCCAAGTTGTGATAAATAAAAAATGACATACCGCAAAGATATGTCATTTTTTGTTTGTGTTACTTTTTTCTGAAAAAGAAAATACTAGATTTCTACAAATAAATCAGCTTTCGTTTTTCGTACTTTTGGCAAGCCAGCATAATAATCTTCTGCATGACGGTAGCCGAGTGTAACAACTAAGCAAGGCCGCAAATTTTTGTCTGCCAAACCTAAAATTTCACTATAAGCATTTGCATCAAAGCCTTCGATTGGGCAAGCATCTATTTTCAAACTTGCAGCGGCTGTCAAAAGGTTGCCACTTGCCAAATAAGCTTGCTTTTCTGACCAAAAGCTATCGGCATTTGCACTTTTCAAGTGTGCAAGAGATTGTTTAATCATTCCTGAATAAGGAGCTAAATCTTCCAATTTCATACCACGAGTTGCTGCTGTATTGGCTATAAAATCATCAACGTGTTCGTCGTTTACGCTATTGAAAGCACAAAATACTAGCATATCAGAAGCATCTGTAATCTGCGTTTGATTCCAAGAAGCTGGTTTTAGTTACTCTCTTATTGCTGCATTTTTAATGTGCAAAATTTTGTAAGGTTGCATACCAAAAGAAGAAGCAGAAAGCTGCGTTGCTGTTAATAGGGTTTCTACATCTTCGGCAGATATTTTTTTCTCTGCATCAAATCGTTTAGTGGCATATCGCCAATTCAAATCTTCTATAATGTTTGACATATTATTTTTTAGTTTCTAATTTTGAATTTTTACTGAAAAACTCAAGTTTTAATATTTTGAAATACCAAGAGATAAACGCACAAAAATGTTTTTGGTTCAAAAAAAGCATTAACAAGTGTTTAGAAATGTTAAAAATGAGCTTGCTAGAAATAAAAATTTGCTTTTTTAAATTCTTTATCGTAATATTGCAATATTAAAATGAATAAAAAATGGGCATATCAAAAACAGAAGGCTTCACGAAGTCTCAAAATCAGTTGGCCAATTTAATGAAAGCCATAGGACACCCTGCGAGAGTAGCGATTATTGATTATTTGTTAAAACAAGAAACTTGCATCTGCAAAGATATTGTCGATGAATTGCCATTGTCGCAGCCTACAATTTCACAGCATTTAAAAGCTTTGAAAAATGTAGGTTTGATACAAGGAAACGTGACAGGAAATAGGGTTTGCTATTGCTTGGATAAAAAAGGCTTTCAGCAAATAGCCGCTTATTGTGGCGAAATTTTCAATCAGTTGAACAAATCAAAATGTTGTTAGCCTTTACCTTTAAATAAAAAAGAACTGTTTTTTTGCTAGGGGGAAACATACTATTTTTTTTAGGCTAAGGTAACCAAGCATTGCAAATTTAATGGCCTTTTGAACTGAAAAATAGTATGTTTAAACTTTTGATAAAAAGTCTTTTAAAATCAATTATTAACGTAAGCAAATGCTTAATTAAGTTCAATTAAAAAATATAACATGAAATTATCAGAATTAAAAAATATCGTTGCGACACTAGAAGAGTTGCATTTTCAATTGCCAAATGGCGATTTAGTACCTAGTCACTACCATGTTACAGAAGTTGGTTATGTCACGAAAAATTTTATTGATTGTGGAGGCACAGTTAGAGAAGAAAAAGTAGCTAATTTGCAGTTGTGGTTTGCTGATGATGTGTCTCATCGCTTACAGCCGCAAAAATTATTGAATATTCTCACGCTTTCCGAAAAAAAATTGGGTATTTCTTTAGATTTTGAAATTGAAGTAGAATATCAATCGGATACTATCGGCAAATATGGCTTGGATTTTAATGGTGAAAATATGGTTTTGACGAGCAAAAAAACAGCTTGTTTGGCTCTTGAGGCTTGTGCTATTCCAATAAAAAAAGTAGTAGAAAAAGAAAGCAGTTTTATGGAATTGGCGAGTAGTGATAGCGGCTGCTGTAGTAGTGGAAAATGCTGTTAATTTAGTTTTTAGTTGCTAATTTTGAGTTTTTAGTTTCCTTTGTAAAAGAAAAAGCATACCCAATTATTTAAAATCGAATATGCCTTTGTTTTTATATAAAAAATTGAATTAATCCTTCAAGGTTTTAAAAACCTTGAAGGATTTTTTTTGAAAAAACTATCTATTTCTTCACAAACTTTTCGGTCGCTACCGTATTTCCATCATTTAAGCTGATGATATATACGCCAGCCGCATAATTTTCAATATCTAAAGTAATGCTATTGTCGTTTGGCAATACCATTTTTTGCTCTACCAAACGGCCTGTCAAATCATAAACATTTAGCTCTACTTTTTCGCTTGCTACAAAACTGCTGCTACTATAAATATTTATGAAATCGCTTGCAGGCACTGGCACAATTTGAATACTCACATCATTTCTTTCGGTTCTAACCAAATTAATAATCGTTGAACTTGTCGTTGTGCCATCAAAATCTGTTTGGTCTAGGCGATAATAATTTTTACCTTCTGTTGCTGCTTCATGCAAAAAGTCATATCGCTGTGTCGTTGTCGTTGTTCCTCCACCTTTTTGGCTTTCGATTGGCACAAAAGTTTGGCCATCTTTGCTGTGATACAAAGTGAAATAAGCATTATCTTTTTCGGCTGCTGTCGTCCATTGAATCAAGTTTCCTTCATCTAAAATTTGGCCACCAAAATGCAATAATTCAATACTTACCAAATCAATGATAACGGCTATATCTGCCACAGATTGACAATTTTCGCCATCATCAACCAACAATTGATATACAAAATCGTAGTCTGGAGCGAAAAACGGCCCAAGTGTTGTAATCGTATCCGCATTTAGCGTGTAAGTTTCCTCCTCAACTTCGCCATTAATAGCTATCATAGAAGTTGCAGTATAGTTCACTCCATTTCCGCCTGTAACAGCAGCATAAATCGTATAAGTATTGTTTGGAACGTCTGTCGTATAATTCAATTCTATTTCAATTCTGTTGGCACAATTCGTAATATCGAAAGTGCCTGTCACTTCAAAATTGCCATCTGTTACCGTAAAACTTACCGTAATTGTTTCATCAAAATTGGCAGGAGCATTGAATGTCACTTCACCATTTTCGCCTATAACAATTTCGCCTACTGCTGGCTGTTCGACACTTACCAATATCACCGTTTCGCTATCGGCATCTGTCACATAATCCAATAAATTGAAGCTAATTGTTTCATTTGATTCCGCTTCAAAAATAATTGGCGATTGAATAACAGGTGCTTGCCCTGATATTGTTTGACATTCAGCAAGAATCGTGTTTTGGGTCAAAATACAAGTACTCAAATCGTCGCTTATAGTTGCTTCAAAATTTCCGCTATTTTCTAAGTCTAAAACAAGTGTATAAATGCCATTTTCAGTTTCTACAAAGCCATTTGGCAATACATAGTTTGAACTAGCGATAACTGCTGGCGAGCCTCCTCCGATATTTTCAATAGTTACAAGATATTCGTCATCGTTTCCATCGTCGTTATTATCAACACAAGTTGCACTTAAATCAAAGCTAATGTCATCGACAATGAGCATTTCAATGGCTTGGCCATAAGCTTCACAATCTGCATTGATACTTGGAAAATCTGACGGCTGTGCATTTTCGTCTAGTGGAGGTATCGTAAGCGTGACAATGTCGCTTGTGCCACCTTCGATAGTGCCTGTTACGGCTGGAATACTAACGACAATATCGCTATTTGTCAAGCTACAATCGGCTGCTGCAACTGTAATATCAAAGCTAGAAATTTCAAAATTTACCGCACCTGTTCCAATATTATTGACTTCTATCGACCACTCGCCATTTGGGTCTCCTTCATATAAAGAAATCAATTCGAGGCAAGGAATAAGTCCTGCAAAAGCTGGCGTAATTGGTAAGTCTGTGCCTAGCAAGTTTTCGGCTACATTCATTTGCGAACCATCAGGAAAATTAATCAACAAAGGCTGAATAATCCAATCTTCGCCTGTAATAACTGGACATAATTCGCCATTTGGCACACAACCCTCTTCTGGATTGTATAAAATCGGTTCGGTTACAGGTATTTCATCGGTAGTTTTTGCTGCAAAAGGTGTGCAATAATATGTTCCAGCAGGCAAATCACAAGCATTCGTATATTGGTAAGCATTGTTTTCGTCTGAAATATTCAGGCTAATAGCATTATCTAAACCGTTTTCATCTGTTATAGGAGAATCTGCTACTGCCCAACCAATTATCATTTCTTCTTGCAAAAAGAAATCTGAAACGCTCATATCTAAGCTTTCATCGCAACACAACACATTTTGTACGCCTACATTTGCGGTTGTGATATAGCAAGTTTCGGCACAAAAAACAGTTAAAATATTGCTGACAACTTCGCAATCTGCCTCCTCGTCACTAGAAACAGTTACGATTATTTCTGTTTCGCAATCAAAATCGCCAATGGTATAAGTTCCAATATTTGTAAAAATCAAAGTTTCGCCATTGAAGTTATTTGAAATGGTAAAAGACGAACTGCCTGCACCTAAATCATCGACGATAACATTTATTTCAAATGCCGTTTCGTTTACCGCTACGGTTTCAAAACTAACCACAGGATTGCAAGCATCTGTTTCGCAGTCGATAGGCAATGTGATTGTTTTTTCGCTGTCGCAATCGCTGTTGGCATCGCTATTTATGCTAAGGCTAAAATCCGAACCTTGCAAATCAACGCTCAAACTAGCGGTGTAAGTTTGGCCATTATCACTAGTATTAAAATTATTTGGCAACACATAATCTGCATTTAAAATAGCAGGAACGCCACCAGAAATATTAGAAACCGTCACTAAAATTTCGTCATCTATGCCATCATTATTCACATCGTTGCAAGCTGCTGAAATGTCGAAATCAATATCATCAACGATTACAATTTCGGCAGGTTCGCCATAGCTTTCGCAACTGCTGCTGATATTCGGAAAATCGGCAGGCTGTGTGTTGGCAGGTGGCATCGTAATCACAATTTCGTTGCTTGTGCCTGCTGCAATTGTGCCAGAAACAGCTTCAATCGTTACTACTTGGTCTGTGATAATGTTTGAACATTCTGAAGCCGAAACGACAACATCGAAGCTAGGAACGCTAAAACCGACACTTCCTGTGCCTGTATTGTTTACGCTCAATACCCAATCGCCATTCGGATTGCCATTGTAAAATTCGGCTAAGGTTGTGATGTCCAAACAAGGAATACCACCTATGAGAGCGAGTAAATTTTCGTCAATTGGAACAGGAGGAAAACCTAAAGCCTCCACGACATTAATAGTCGTTCCGTCAGGAAATGTCATCAAAAATGGGTCAATTATCCAGCCTGTGCCTTCTATTTGCGGACAAAGCGTTGCATTTGGAATACAATTGTTTGCAGGGTCAAAAATAATTGGTTCAGTTGGTGGAATTTCTCCTGGCGTTTGCGAAATAAAAGGAGTCATTTCATACACACCAGCCTCTAAATTGCAATCATTTGTGAAAGTATAATTGCCATTTTCATCACTTGGCCAAACACCCAAAGCATTGTCTAAATCACTAGCTTGCGTTATCGTATTTTCAGCCAAAGCCCATGCTATCACGTTTCCATCAACATTGATATTGCTGTTTGAGGTGCTAAAAGTGGCACTATCGCCGCAGCAAAGCACATTGTCGTCATTTGTTGTCGCTGTTCCTGCTTCGCAAAATGGACAATTATCTGTTAAACTCTCGCTTTGAATAACGCAAGCCGAATCGTCATTTCCTGCAATCGTAATGGTAACATTTGAATTAGCTGCAAATGGCCCAACGCTAACTACGCCTATTGAGGAGGCATTTTCTGTGCTGTTATTTAAATTATTGCTTATGGTATAGCTGCTATTTCCTTCGCCAAATTCGGTAATATTTACACTCACATAAAAATCAGAAGTATTTTCATCTGGGCAATTTGTGCCAAATAAAGCAGTAGGCGATGTGCAACCAAAGAAACAATCCGTTGGAATAGTTGCTGTTTTTGTCGCTTCGCAAAGGTCGTTTTGGCCTGCTTCGCTACTACTTACACTAACCGTTTGTGTTCCTACACTTCCTTCTGGCAAAATACTTGTATAAACACCATTGAATGTTTCACTAAAGCCATCTGGCAAAATATAATTTCCAATGCCTAATGCTGGACTTCCGCCAGAAATACTGCTTATCGTCATTTCAAAACCATCGTCAATACTATTTCCATCAGCATCATAACAAGCTATCGCAAAATCAAAATTAATATCATCTACTACTACAATTTCTACGGCTTGGCCATAGTCTTCGCAATCTGCATCAATGGTTGGAAAGCCAGCAGGTTGTTCGTCATTTGGGGCAGGAATTTGAATAATAACAACATCGCTAGTACCGCCTGCAATTGTGCCTGAAACTGGCGGAACAATTGTTATTTCATCTTCCGAAATTAAAGCACAATCAGCCGCTGGAACAATCACATCGAAAGCATCTAATTCGAAAAGTACATCGCCTGTTCCAATATTATTGACTTCAATTATCCATTCTCCATTCGGATTTCCATTGAAAAACTCGCCTAATGTTTCGATAATACCCAAACATGGCAAACCGCCCAAAGTTTCAATCAAAGCTGGGGTAATGGCGACATCAAAACCGACCAAAGCCTCCGCTACATTGATGACATTTCCATCGGGGAAAGTGATGAGTAAAGGTTGTATTTCCCAATCTGTACCCGAAATTTGCGGACATAATTGTGCGTCTGGCAAACAATTGCTGGCAGGATTGAAAGTTACAGGGTCTGGCTGTGGCACTTCGCCCGGCGTTTGAGCGACAAAAGGTGTAAAATAGTATGTACCTGCCGCTAAATCACAATCATTTGTATAAGCATAATTGCCATTTTCGTCTGCTGGCCAAACACCTATTGCATTATTCAAATCATTTTCGCTCGTCACCGCATCATTTGCCAAAGCCCAAGCTACTGTAAAACCTGCATCGACATCTGCATTTTGGGTACTTAAAACAACCTCATCATTGCAGCATAAAATATTGTTATTTAAAGTGTTTCCTGTACCTGCCGAACAGCCAGAACAGTCTGCTGTTAAAACATTACTTGTGACAAGGCAAGCATTATCTGTATCGCCAATAACGCTAATGGTTATGTTTGCGTTATTTGGAAAAGGCCCTGCTTGCGAAACGCCTGTTGTTGTAATGCTAAAGGTGCTATTATCAAAATCATTTGCAACCGTAAAGCTGTTATTTCCACTTCCCAAATTGCTGACATTGATATTGATGTAGAAAAAATTGCCTTCTTCAATACAAGTTTCACCAAACAAAACAGTTGGGTTGATGCAAGTAGAAGGGCAAAATGGCAAGGTAATATTTTTTGAAACGCCACAATCATTATTTTGTCCATTTATGCTGCTACTTATTGTTACATTAAAGTTTGTTTCGCTCAAATCAGTAGAAACAATTTGCGTATAAGTATTTCCATTTAGCTCAAAGCCATCTGGCAATATATATTCTCCAATGCCTAATGCTGGGCTTCCGCCAGAAATATTACTTATTGTCAATTCTATTCCATCGTAAACATCATTTCCATCGCTATCATAGCAATTTGCTGAAAAATCGTAAGAAATAGCATCTACAACAACAATTTCTACCGATTCGCCAATATCATTACAGTTGGCATCAATGGTTGGAAAATCTGGAATTTCAGTATTTGGATTTGGAATGACGATATCAACTTGATTGGTTGTACCAGCTTCTATTGTGCCAGAAACGGCATTGATATTCGTGATTTCATCTACTTCCAATTCTAAACAATCGGTAGCATTTACAACTACATTAAAATCGGCAATATCGAAACTGACACTTCCTGTGCCTACATTTGTCGCCTCCACAGACCAAGTGCCGTTGGGGTCGCCGCTATACAAATCGGTCAAAGGCAAGCAAATTATGCCATCTGGTGCTGCAACGCCCAAAAGTCCTTGATTGATTGGTGTAGTGCCAGGCAATCCCAAAGATTCTACGGCATTGACTTGTGAGCCATCTGGAAAATTGATGAATAAAGGCACAATTTCCCAACCATCTTCGCCTGTAATCGTAATGCAAATTTCGGCAAAAGGATTGCAACCCAAAGCAGGATTATAAGTAATTGGGTCTGCTTGCGGAATAGCTCCTGGAGCTTGCGAAATAAGTGGCGTAGCGTAGTATATTCCTGCTGCCAAAGTACAATCATTTGTAAAGCTAAAGCTGTTGTCTTCGTTGGCAGGTTCTATGCTAATGGCAGTATTTAAATCGGCCGTATCCGTTATTTCATTTTCAGAAAAAGCCCAAGCAATAATCAAATTGTCTTCGATAATTGTTCCTCCTAAAGCAATATCGGCACTTTCGTCACAGCAAAAAACATTACTCGCCAACGGAATATTATTTCCTGTCGTACATTGCAAGCAGTTATTTGTTAAATTTTCTGACATATCATTGCAAAGCTCATCATCATTGGCTACCAAAGTAATCATCACTTCGGTATCATTTGCATAATTTCCAAAAGTATAAAGTCCTGTCGCTGAAACCGTTTGCGAAGCAGAGCCTAAATTATCTGTAATTGTGTAAGTTGCTGAATTGCCAAAAGCGGTAATATTTACAACCGCTTCAAATCCATTTTGGTCAATACATTGTGTAGCATAAATAACCGTTGGCGGTATGCAAATGCAAGGATCATCTACAATTGTTGCTGTCGCAGGGCAGTTGGTGCCATTTGTCGCATTTTCATTATTTGTTATTTCAAAATTATAAGGAAAGTTATCAATTGTCGTTTCAAAAGTATAAGTATTTGCGATAGCGTCATAGCTTGCTGCATTTGGAAAAATGTATTCGCCATTTGGCAAAACAGCAGCAGCACCTCCGCTTAGATTAGCTACTGAAACGCTATACAATTGAGCATCTTTATCGACACATTCGGCATTAATTTCGCCAAAAGCAATATCGTCTAACAACACAATTTGAACGGCATCGCCATAGTCTTCGCAAGCCGCATCAATAGCAGGAAAAAGCGATGGCAATGGTGGAATGAGTATTTCGATAGCATCAGTAGTGCCTACGGCAATAGTACCAGAAACCGCATCAATGGTTGTGATTTCGTCTTCCGTGAGTTCTGAACAACCTGCCGTCGAAACAAAAACATTAAATTCTGGAATGTCGAAACTCACACTTCCTGTGCCTATATTTGTTGCTTCGATAGACCAAGTGCCATTTGGGTCTCCTGTGTAAAGGTCTGTCAAAACAAGGCAAAGTGTGCCGCCTGGAGCAGCCAAATCTAAAGCCGCTTGATTGATAGGTAAATCTGGCGAACCAATGAGTTCTTCTGCTACATTGATTTGCGAGCCATCGGGAAAATTGACGATTAGAGGCAAAATTTCCCAACCGTCTTCACCGCTAATTGTTGGGCAAATTTCGGCAACTGGCGTACAGCCATTTGTAGGATTGTAGGTAATGCTAGGCAAAACCACCTGCGGAGAAGGAATTTCGAGATTAATGCTAAAAGTAGTATTTGCGACAACTGTGCCGCTTGCACCTGCAATAAAACTTTCTTGGTTTTCAGTTATTAAACCACAACTAGCAGCATCTACTGTAACAAAAAAGTCTGGTACTGAAAAATCAAGCGAACCTACGCCAGAGTTGGTAATAGAAATTGACCAAGTGCCATTTGGGTCTCCTGTATATAAATCTGCAAGCGGCAAACATGGCAGTTGGCCATTTGGAAGTCCGCTAACTAAGGCTGGCGTAATTTCTATGCCGCCTAAAAAGTCATCATTTACATTTAGGAAACTGCCATCTGGAAAGCTAATAATGAGTTCGCTAATAGCCCAATCTTCGCCAGCTAACTGCGGACAAATTTCGCCAACAGGCACACAACCGTTATCTGGGTCATATACGATAGGTGTTGGCGGGCCTATTTGCGGAGGCTGTTCAGAAATAAAAGGTGTTGCATAATAAATACCTGCATCAAGGTCTCCATCATGCGTAAAGTCTAAATTGTAGCCACCAGATGTTGATTGAAAAATTAAATCGTTGGCAGTTGCTTCATTTACACCATTTTCATCTGTGACAGCTTGCAATGGCGAAATCGCCCAACCAATTGTAAAATCTCCTGGTTCATCAAGTTGTGCTGTCGTATTTGTTATTTGAATAGCATCGCCCACACACAAAATATTATTGACTAAGGCATTCGCATTTCCAGCTTCGCAAACAGGACAATCTACCGTTCCTGAAAGCGTTTGCGAACAGCCATTATCATCTTCAATAATGACAGTCCAAGCAGCTTGATGTGCTAACATATCGTTGGTTTGATTTGGCGAAGTAGCAGCAATTTGAATACCATTTTCAGAACCACCTATTACATTTGCCAAGTCTATTTGCAAACCTAAATCACAATCGTAAACGATATTTGCACCGCTTAAATCATTAAAAACACTATAATCTAAGCTCAAAGTATTGACACAATTTGTATTGTTATCTGTTAAAACAGCATAGAAAGTGACATCAGTTCCATTTGCAATAATTTGGGCAGCAGGATTGTCTTCAAAATCTGGAAAATTATTATTGTCTAAAATTTCGCCACCATTTTCTGGGTCGCCATTATACCAAACGAAAGTAACATCGTCACTAGAAAGCTGACTTTCTAAACCATTTAGATTTATAGCTTCAGCATTGGCACAAAGCAAATTAGGCGTAGGTAAATTATCTGAAACATTTGGCAAATCATTTACAGGATAAACAAAACCACCTAAATTTCGACAAGCTGTATTGTCGGCAGTAAATACTACAAAATAGCTATCTACTCCATTTGGCACAACATCAGTTGCATCATCAATGAGCGTTCCATTTTGTTGTGGATTGCCCAAATACCATTGAAAAGTGCCTGTTTCGCTTGTTACTTGGCTTTCTAAAAGGCTTAAATCAACGCTTGTATTTGGGCAAACGCCTGAAATTGTCGGCAAACTTAATACAGGCAATTCATTTTGTGTATAAGTGACAGCCGAAAACGCACTACAAGTTGTGGTATTATCCGTAAAACTCACAAAATAAGTGCTTTGGTCATTTGGCGTAACTAAAATATCGTTTTGAGCATCGGCCAAAATTTCATTTCCGCCCAGATTTGGGTCGGCATCATACCAGATAAATGTTCCTATATCATTTGTCAATTGGTTTTCTATATCTCGCAAATTGACGGTTTCATCGGGGCAAAATACTGGATTTGCTGCCAATAAAACAGGATTTGAATTGTAATTGGCTGACAAACAAACATAATTTGAACAACCTGTGGAGGGATTCGTAAATAAAGCACAATATTGTTCAGAACCTAAAGGCACAACAGCACTAGCATTTGAAAGCAAAGCACCGCCATTATTTGGTTCGCCCATATACCATTTGATATTTCCATTTTCATTTGTGATTTGACTTTCCACTGCCGTAAAATCAATGCTTTCGCCAGAGCAAACAGGAGCTAAAGTTGGCACAGACAATTGCGGCAAACTATACACATCAATGCTAATATTGTAAGTTTCGCCGCAAGCATTATTTTCATAAGGTTGATAATAAGCATAAAACTGTTGGCCATCATTAGGCACTACTTGCGTTGGGTCTGCAATAAGCTGTCCATCTGAATTAGGGTCGCCATTATACCATTCAAAAAAGCCATCTGGACTTAAATTTCCGACAAGCGGCTTATAATTTAGTAAGTTGATACTTTCTCCTTCGCATATTTCTGGTGGCGAAATACCATTTAGCAACTGCACAGGTTTCATCATTGTTACAGCAATCGGCTCACCCAATACTGGGCAATCATCGCAAGGAAAAGGAAAGTTGATATTTTGACCATTATCTATTCCCATATTGATGTCCCAATCTAATTCAATATCGCTCAAAGCAATCACATTTACCATCACAATATTAAAACTTTCACCACTAGGATTTCCTTCATTGGTACTAAGTCCCCAATTATTTTGATAGTAACATTGTTCATCGCAAGTAAAAATTAAAAATTCATCGCAAGAATCATGCAAGTTATTTAGGTTAGGAAAGTTGGAAAAAACACCACCTGGTAGTTCTATTGCTCCAAAAAGAAAATCCTCAGAAATAGGGTCTTGTGTGTCTGTCGTCACATCTTCTACGCATAGTTCTATATCGTAAGAAGTATAGCCAGAGCAAAATGGTAAATTTGGAATAGTAATCACGCCTCCTCCAAGGCCAGGTTCTCCCAAGCTAGGATATTCGGGAGCAGTAAATGTACCACTGTCATTATAGCTCAAACTGCCTGCTGTTGCAGGATTTGTAGTGAAAGAAACAAAAGGCGTAAAATAGTAAGTTTCTCCAAAATTAAAATTTGAGCCATTATTGATAAAAGTTTCTGGCGTTATTGTTCCAGGAGGCAAAAAAGGCCCTTCTAATACCGTTGTTGCATTTAGAAGTTGATCCATATTATCATAGGTTGATGGTGGCTCTGGTGTAACAGCCAAACCAATTTCATAGCCAGCTTGCGTTGTCAAAGCAGAAACATTGCTAATATCGAAACTTTCGCCAAAGCAAACAGAAACTGCTGTTGAGGTAGCATTTCCAGCTTTATTGTCGCAATCTGGGCAAGTTATTTCATAAGAACCTGTTGCTTGACAACTCGCTGGTGCATCTGCTATTCCGATGGCATAGTTTACTGTTACAGGATTGTCGCCAGCCGAAAGGTCAGTAGCTCCACCAACATCTATGGTCAAATTGCCACAATTATCAGTTGGAGTTACGCTACATTGTCCTATCACAAAATCACGGCCAAATTCTGGAACAGTATATACCATTGTTGGCGAAGTACTTCGGCTTGTTATTCCCATTTGTACGCCTCCTGTCAAGCAAGTTAATTCTGCTGTAAAGATTTGCTCTTCTGGCGTGCAACGGTCTGCTACATTCAAATAATGAGCATAAGAAGCACTCGTTCCATCTGCTAAAGCAATACCATTTTTATACCACTGAATGCTGTAATGAACACCATCTGCACCATTATTTACATTTGCGAACAAATTCAAATAGCTATCGGCACATTGATTTGCAACAACATTTGTAATTCCTGTCAATTCAGGACACCCCAAACAGTTTTGTGTATGAAAACCTAAATTTTGATTACAAGAAGGGTCGCTAGGGTCAAGGATTTTTAAATTTATAATTTCGCCATCAGAGTATGGCCCAAAAGTAAAATTGCCTGTTGCGGTAGCAGTTTGCGTATTTCCTTGCGATGGCACAATATTGAGGCTTGAAGCATCGCCCAAATCGCTCAAATTTACAGTAATAACAAAATTGTCGTTTCCATCACAATCGCCAACCGTTACGGCAGCCGTAGCCAAATTACAATTACTCAAACAGTTAATGGTAGGATTGAGTTCTAACTCACAATAGCCATTTGAAACGACAAAAGAAGCGGTACTACCATTGTCGCCAGACGAAAAAACTTGTGTATTATTTTGTGGCATTGCATCAATCGTAAAATTCGGACAAGCAGTTGAACTAACGATAATAGAACAATCTGGGTCTTGAATATTTGTCGTATTATCTATCGCAATATCATTTTCGTTTATAGCAGGATAAATATTAACAGATAAATTTTGTCCGCCATTAGCCAAAACAGAACCATCATTCGTGCAAGTCAACGTCAAATTGTAAGAAGCAACTTCAATGTCGCAACTCAAATTTGCGAAGCTAATCATAGGTGAACTACTATTTTGATTAGAAGCATCAATGCCAGGCCCAGACCAATTGTAGGTTACATTCGGAGCATTAGAAGGTTCAATATTTGCAGACAAAGTAAAATCTTCACTGGAACAAACATCAGTAGCACTTGTCTGTATGCCGTTGTAAGCTGGACAGCCGCCAAAAACATTGATATTGACAGGTGGTGAGCAAACCAACGAGCTAGTCGTAAATGCACTAATACTCAATTGGCTTTGCACAACTTGGTAAGTCATAGAGCCTCCACCATTATTTTCTATCGTAATTTTCCACTCTCCGCTAGGATTTCCATCAAGGCCTGGAATAAAGCTAACAGGAACAGAATTGTTGATGAGTTCCAACAAACTTGGGTCTAAGTTTCCTGTTTCGGAAGTAGTACCATCTGGCAATTCAATAATCAGATTGACAGGGCCACCACCATTGATATAAATTTCAATCTCTCCATTGTAAGCTGCTCCTGTTTGAAAGCAAAGTGAAGGAATAAAAAATGTTTCGGTAATTGAGTTGTTGGCCGAAATATTGCCATTAAGATTAGGCAAGGTAAAAAACTGTGTTGGAACGCTCACGCCAGCAGGCAAACAAGGGGTAAAAGATTGCAAGCCTAAGTTGTCGCAATTTGGCGTAAAATTGAAGGAAGAACCGACCGCTCCATTACTCCATTGAATTTGGCTGGCCGCACCAGAAATAGAGGAAGCAGTAGTAGCCGAAATCGTGAAAGGACTGCCACTTGCATCACACGCAATTTCCCATTGTCCAGTGCTAGAATTGTATATTCCTGGCCCTGTTGTCGAATCTATACATTGTGCTATTAGCTGTGTTTGCAAGCTCGAAAAGCTGTAATACAACAATAGTGCAATGAATAAAAAAGGTAATTTTCTTTTCATCGTTTTGTTTTTTTATAATATATATGTAAATCTATTTTTTGCAATCCGTATATATTGACAAAAGAGGCAAGCTTTTCTTTTTTCAACATATTAGTAAAAATAGCTTTTTTTGTTGAAAAAAGAAAATAATGGAGTGTTCCTGTGGTATGAAATATACTAAAAAAACGTTTTAGTGTTAGGTAGTGGTTTAGATGTTTTTCGGTATTCGAGAGAAAGCTAACGCCTTGATTATCAATATCTTAGCGACAAATTAGGCAGTTCAATTAAATAGCATTTGGCAATTAAAAGAAAGGAAATTGGGAAATAAACAGAAGTAATGAGGAGGCGAAAAATCAATAACTTAGTCCAAAAAGGTGTAAAAACAAACGGTTTTGGAGTTTGAAATACTTTGGGCTAAGTTATTTTTTACAGAAAAAAATTATTTATCAGTTGTTTTATCTTCTTTTTTGGGCGATGTGTTCGTTTTAGGCGATACTTTTTTAACTACCTTTTGAGATGTAGGCTTGCGTTTTGTATGAGCAGAATCTGTCGAATTATGAGCAGATTTATTTTTAGGCTGTTGTTGTTTTGGTGGTCTTGCTTTCTTATTTTTCGGTCTTGGCTTTTGAGCTGACTTTTTTTCGCCCTGTTCAGCCGTTTTTTTAGGACTATTAGAACTATTATTTTGCCCTTTGTTGTTCCGATAATTTTTTTTCTTATTATAGCTATTGCCCTTTCTTTTCTGCCCATATTTCGATTGCGAGCGTCTTTTAGGCTGATAAGTTGGTGTTTCACCCAACATTTTCGTCAATTCTTCCGAAAAAGCAATTTTTTCTATTTCATTGCCAATCAACTTTTCTATTTGCCCAAACTTAAACTGTTCTCTTTGATTGACAAAGCTAATCGCCAAACCATCGGCATCGGCACGAGCAGTACGCCCAATTCTATGCACATAATCTTCGGCATCATAAGGAATATCGTAATTTATGACCACTTCGATAGAATCAATATCAATACCACGAGCCAAAATATCGGTAGCCACCAAAATGTTTAAACTCTTGTTTTTGAAAGCTCGCAACACCTTTTCACGCTCTTCTTGATTGAGGTCGGAATGAATACTACCTACCGCAAATTTGGCTCGTCTCAGCCTTTCATATAGCGTTTTTACACCGTTTTTTGTAGAGGAAAAAACAATCAAGCTTTTCCAATCATTGTTTTTCAACAAATGTTTCAACAAGCGTTCTTTTTGGTCATTGAAAAGAATATAAGCTTCTTGTTTTGCTTTCGTTGCGGTCTTAGAGTTTGCAATACTAATAAGCGTAGGTTCTGTCAATATTTTTTTCGCAAACTGCTTAATTTTTTGTGGCATAGTGGCCGAAAATAGCAGCGTTTGGCGTTTTTTCTTTTTTGGCAAAAAGCTGATAATTCGCATAATATCATCTTGAAAACCCATATCAAGCATCTTATCAGCTTCGTCGAGTATGAGGCATTCAAAATGTTTGAGTTTGACATAGCCCAAGCTCAAATGCGATAAAAGTTTGCCTGGTGTGGCAATAATAATATCAGCACCTTTCACTAAGGCACGTCTTTGCTGCATAAAACTCATGCCATCGCCTCCACCATAAACAGGATACGAACTAATACCCAAAAAATAGGCAAAAGCTTCCACTTGTTGGTCTATTTGTTTGGCGAGTTCTCGTGTTGGTGCGATAATGATAGTATTGATAGCATCTGGCGTAGTATTGTTGGCTATTTTGTGGAGGATAGGCAATAAGTAAGCGGCCGTTTTGCCTGTGCCTGTTTGTGCAGCAGCTATCACATCTTTGTCGTCCAAAATAACAGGAATAGCTTGTTCTTGTATAGGTGTAGCTTTGTAAAAGCCCATAGCATCGAGGCCGTCTAATAAGTCGTAGTGTAGTTGAAATTCGTGAAAATCCAAAGTTGTAGTTTTTAATTTTTAGTGCTTAGTTTTTAGTTACTATTTTTTCTAAAAACAAAAACAACTAATTTAATGTCTGATTATTTTTCAGCTATTTTCAGAAGGGCAAAACCAAACTCTAAAAGTCTCCTTTTTCTATTTCAATGCTCACATATTGAAAATCAATGTGTGAGTTTTTATAAATGAGCATTTTATTTCTAATGAAAACATAAAGGAGTTGGAGAATACTATCTTTTGCTTGAAAAAAGCAGATGTTTTTTATTACAATGTGACAATAGCTAATTATTTTCTGCATAGATACAAAAAAATGATTGGTTAAACTAAAAAATAGGCTTTTTTATCGAAAACAAATGAATAATAAAAAAAATAGTTGCACATTATTTAATGTTTTATCTGTCTTTTCGTACTTCCATTCAAAATCAAACTTTACGCCTTTTGTTTTTTCTACAAATAGATAATTTGTTATAAATCAATTCATTTTTTTGTAGAAAGCTTGCCTATTATCATATAATTTTTAAATTAAAAAATAACTTTTTAACAAATCATATTTATCTATGCGTAATTTAAACAAATTGTTTATTTATTTACTGCTAAGTCTTTTGGTTTCCTTACCAGTTTTTGGTCAGCCCTTTGACTTCACAGGCTTATCTAGCCCTTACTGTTCCGATGATGGCGTAGTAACACTAACAGGTAGTGCTGCTCCTTCAGGCACTTTTAGCGGTGTAGGTATCACAGACAATGGAGATGGCACTGCTGTTTTCGACCCTAGCATGGCAGGTGCTGGTGGCAGTATCAATTATAGCCTGGATGCTTGGCAAAGTATTGTAGCAGGAGGTTTTCACAGTTTAGGTATTCAATCCGATGGCACACTATGGGCATGGGGAAGGAATCTTTCTGGTCAGTTAGGCAATGGCAATACTACAAATTCCAATATTCCTATTCAGATAGGTAGTGCTACCAACTGGCAAAGTATTGCAGCAGGAGGTTTTCACAGTTTCGGTATTCAATCCGATGGCAGTCTTTGGGCATGGGGAAGGAATACTGATGGTCAGTTAGGCAATGGCAATAATACAGATTCCAATATTCCTATTCAGATAGGTAATGCTACCAACTGGCAAAGTATTGCAGCAGGAGGTTTTCACAGTTTCGGTATTCAATCCGATGGCACACTATGGGCATGGGGATGGAATACTGATGGTCAGTTAGGCAATGGCAATA
>JBMZCV010000063.1:0-24510 GCA_049613665.1 Chitinophagales bacterium
TATTTTCGCATTTATTTTGGCTTACTTTTTGAGTTTATTTTTTATGCTAAAAGAAGAATAATACCAATGTTATTGTTCAAAAATAATCCAAAAGGCTTAGTTATTTAAGTTTTTTGGATTATTTTTTTTGCATAAACCTTGCCTACTGTCATATAATTTTTAAATTTAAAAATTATTTTTTAACAAATCATATTTATCTATGCATAATTTAAACAAATTGTTTATTTATTTACTGCTAAGTCTTTTGGTTTCCTTACCAGTTTTTGGTCAGCCCTTTGACTTCACAGGCTTATCTAGCCCTTACTGTTCCGATGATGGCGTAGTAACACTAACAGGTAGTGCTGCTCCTTCAGGCACTTTTAGCGGTGTAGGTATCACAGACAATGGAGATGGCACTGCTGTTTTCGACCCTAGCATGGCAGGTGCTGGCGGCAGTATCAATTATAGTCTTGATGCTTGGCAAAGTATTGAAACAGGATATATTCACAGTTTCGGCATTCAATCTGATGGCAGTCTTTGGGCATGGGGAAATAATGTTTATAGTCAGTTAGGCAATGGCAGTACTACTGATTCCAATATTCCTATCCAGATAGGTAGTGCTACTTGGCAAAGTATTGTAGCAGGAGGAGGAGGCCACAGTTTAGGTATTCAATCCGATGGTAGTCTTTGGGCATGGGGAAGGAATACTTTTGGGCAGTTAGGCAATGGCAATATTGCGACTTCGAATATCCCTATTCAGATAGGTAGTGCTACTTGGCAAAGTATTGTAGCAGGATATGTTCACAGTTTAGGTATTCAATCCGATGGTAGTCTTTGGGCATGGGGAAGGAATAATAGTGGTCAGTTAGGCAATGGCAATAATAATGATTCCAATATTCCTATTCAGATAGGTACTGCCACCAACTGGCAAAGTATTGAAACAGGATATGTTCACAGTTTAGGTATTCAATCCAATGGCACACTATGGGCATGGGGAAGGAATCTTTCTGGTCAATTAGGCAATGGCAGTAATACTGATTCCAATATCCCTATTCAGATAGGTACTGCCACCAACTGGCAAAGTGTTATAGCAGCAGATAATCACAGTTTCGGTATTCAATCCGATGGCACACTATGGGCATGGGGAAGGAATGTTAATGGTCAGTTAGGCAATGGCAGTAATACGACTTCCAATATCCCTATTCAGATAGGTAGTGCTACTTGGCAAAGTATTGCAGCAGGATATGTTCACAGTTTAGGTATTCAATCCGATGGTAGTCTTTGGGCATGGGGAAATAATGGCAATGGTCAATTAGGCAATGGCAATAATACTGATTCCAATATTCCTATTCAGATAAGTAGTGCCACCAACTGGCAAAGTGTTATAGCAGCAGCTAATCACAGTTTAGGTATTCAATCCGATGGCAGTCTTTGGGCATGGGGAAGGAATAATTATGGTCAGTTAGGCAATGGCAGTACTACTGATTCCAATATTCCTGTTCAGATAGGATATTATGAAGAGTCCGTTATTGTCAATGTATGTAATGGTGCCATAGATATCAGCATTAGCGACCCTTGTAGTTGTGGCAATCCGCTCAATGTAATAGATGCTGCTGGAACAATTGTGTTATTTCACGAAACAGTAAGTATCACAGCACCTGCTGGTCAAACTTGGAACTTGACACTCCTTAATAGCGGAGAAGCACTAGATATAAATGGTGTTGCTTTAGCATTGCCTGCCGCTTTGACAGAGACACCTGCTGGCTCTGGCAATTATGAGCTTGAATTTTACCATAGTCCAGATGTTGGCTACAATGCTACTTTTAGCAATGGTGTTGCCGCCGATGACCAGATGATAGGCAATAGTTGTACATTTTGTTCGCCTATACCCACGATGTCGCAATGGGGTTTAATGATTTTGGGCTTGCTTTTTCTAACCCTCAGCAGCTTATTTTCTATGCAGTCTGAAGGTGTGTTAAACATTAAGTTTGTAAATACCGATGCTAGTTCCGTTAGACATTTTATTAATATGAGCGAGTTGCCTTTCAACAAAAGCTTGTACTTTCGTCTTTTGCTCTTGGTCTGTCTTTGCTTATGGCTTATGTTTAGTTTCGCTATTCAGTTTTTTGGCTACGAACTGACTACTGCCGATGTTCCAGGTAGTCTTATTTTCGCATTTATTTTGGCTTACTTTTTGAGTTTATTTTTTATGCTAAAAGAAAAGTAATACCAACATTTATCTTTTCCAATAAAAAAACATAAAAGGGCAAGCATTTTCAAAGTGTTTGCCCTTTAATTTATCAAATTTATAAATCATTAATTTATTTTTTTTGACCAAATGATTTCATTTAGAATGTTATTTAATTGCTAATAATTTATTACCTTTGTCACAAATTTATAAAGTTTCGACTTGAAAGAAATTTTTATCAGCACCCTAAAGTTACATAACAAAAAAACGCAACATGTTTTACTGCAAACGAATATTATATTTCACATTTCTATTTTTGTGTTTACACACCTTATTTTCGACAGCAATAGCTGAAGAAAAAAACAGTAAGGTTGTTATAAACGAAAAGTTGACTTGTAAAAAAGAAAAAAAGAGAAAAAGAGATGTTCCTAATACATGCAACCATGACCATTCTCATGACCACAAATCGATCGAAGTCAATTTGGAACAGAAGCTAACAGCTATTTACATGTATAAGATTTTGAATAATTATGCAATTTGGAATGAAAAAAATATAGAAAATGGCTTGAAAATAGCTGTCGTTGGCGACTACAACCAAGAATTGCTTGAAAAACTAAATTTGCTTTCCACCGAATTAATACTTTCCAATTCAAAATTGCCTTTTGTAGTAGAAATTTGGAATGAAAACTTAGATATTAGCGACTATCACGCCATTTTTATTGGAGATACCGACACACCGTTATTTCAGAGCATAATACAAATAGCACATCAAAATGCTATTATTACTTTTAGCTCATTAAAAAACGACAAAATGTCTATGTTAGAGACAACGGTTCAATTTATGGTCATCAACAATAAGCTAAAATTTAGCCTTGCTCAAGAATCTGTCGGCAAACTTATTCAAGAAGATTTGTGGAAAAAAAGCCATAAACTTTAGAAGTTATTTTTTCGGTAAAAAAAGTAGTCTTTACATTTACACATGTAAGGGCTACTTTTTTTTAGGAGAAAAAACAATATTTTAAACACATTTTTTTAACTTTGTGCGTTTTTTACATTTATTTCAATAGGCAAAAAAAGCAACCAACAATCTTATAAGTTTATGGCAACACCAACATATATTTTAGCCATCGAATCGTCTTGCGATGATACTTCAGCAGCCGTTTTGAAAGATGGCAAAATCCTGAGCAATATTGTCGCTACTCAAAGCATACATGCTGCCTATGGCGGTGTTGTGCCAGAGCTAGCTTCGAGAGCTCACCAACAAAATATTATTCCTGTAGTACATGAAGCTTTGAAAAAAGCCAATATCGACAAACAAGATTTGAATGCAGTTGCTTTCACATTAGGGCCTGGACTTATCGGCTCATTGATGGTCGGCGTTTCTTTCGCCAAAGCTTTTGCACTTGCCCTCGACATTCCTATCATTACGGTCAATCACATGAAAGCTCACATTTTGGCTCATTTCATCGACGAGCCAAAGCCACCATTTCCTTTTTTATGTCTGACTGTTTCGGGCGGACATACCCAAATTGTGAAAGTAACAAGCCATTTAGAAATGGAAGTCATAGGCGAAACCATAGATGATGCAGCAGGCGAGGCTTTCGATAAAATTGCGAAAACTCTAGGCTTAAAATATCCGGGCGGCCCACTTTTGGACAAGCTCGCCCAAACGGGCAATCCCAAAGCATTTCTATTTCCACAGCCAAAATCTCATGGCGAATTCAATTTTAGCTTTAGCGGCCTAAAAACTTCGGTATTATATTTTGTGCATAAACAAAGCGAGAAAAACCCAAATTTTGTAGCCGAAAACCTCAACGATTTATGTGCTTCTGTTCAATATACTATCGTCAAAATATTGATGAAAAAAATTCAGAAAGCGGCCAAATACCACAACATTTACGATATTGCTATTGCAGGTGGCGTTTCTGCAAATTCTGGTTTGCGAGCAGCCATCAATAATTTGGGTAAAAAGCCAAATTGGAATACTTACATACCGCAGTTTCAGTATTGCACCGATAATGCTGGCATGATTGCGATAACAGCTTATTTTCAATATCTCAACAATGATTTTGCAGCACAAAACGTAAAACCATTGGCCAGATTTAAAATTTAAGTGTCAAAATATTTGAACGAATCGGCTACTTAATTGAAAAAAAACAACTAAAAACCAAGCACTAAAAACTAAAAACTAGAATGTTATACATCGTTCCAACGCCTATCGGCAACTTAGAAGATATTACCTTACGAGCTTTGCGTATTTTGAAAGAAGCAGACATAATTTTGGCTGAAGATACACGAACTAGCGGCAAACTCTTGAAACATTATGGCGTAGAAACACGACTATCGGCTTATCATGCACACAATGAACATAGAGTTTTGGAGCGTATCATCGAACAGCTAAAGGCAGATAAAACCATAGCCTTGATTAGCGATGCAGGAACACCAGCCATTTCAGACCCTGGATTTTTGTTGGTGCGTGAGTGCGTGCGTGAAAAAATTACCGTAGAATGTCTGCCTGGTGCAACGGCTTTTGTGCCAGCTTTAGTCAATTCGGCTTTGCCTTGCAATCGCTTTAGCTTCGAAGGTTTTTTGCCACAAAAAAAAGGTCGCAAAACGTGGCTAGAGAGTTTGAAAGAAGAAAAAAGGACGATGGTTTTTTATGAATCGCCTTATCGCTTGCTCAAAACATTAAAACAATTTGTAGATTATTTTGGGGAAGAACGTATGGCAAGTGTTTCGAGAGAACTGAGCAAGCTGCATGAAGAAAATGCAAGAGGAACATTAGCCGAACTCGTAGAGCATTTTGGCCAGAAAACGAAAATAAAAGGCGAAATTGTGATTGTTTTGGAAGGGAAAAATTAGGTTCAAAACACTGACTGAATCAAGGATAAAAAATGAAAAAAACAGCCTTTTTGCTAAAAATATCATTTCCAATCTCTTGTTTATAAAATTATAAATCGTACTTCTTATCAGAAAAAAGCAAGAATAACACATTAAATTTGTTAAATCAAACATAATGCTTATCTTACGTTCTCAAAAAAAATTGCAAAGTAATAGGCAAGCAATAGCCATATAAACAATAACTTAACAACTGAAAAAAAACACAACTTATGAGCGACTTGTTGCTAGAAGTAAAAAACTTGAAAACATATTTTCATGTAGAAAAAGGAACAGTAAAAGCGGTTGATGATATTAGCTTTACGCTAAAAAAAGGCGAAACACTGGGAATTGTAGGTGAGTCTGGTTCAGGAAAATCTGTTACCTCACTTTCTGTGATGCGACTTATTCCAACACCACCTGGAGAATTTGCTGGCGGCGAAATCATTTATCACAACGAAGAAGGCAAAGCCATCAATTTGCTAGATTTGCCTATCGAAAAGATGCGTGAATATCGAGGAAACGATATTGCGATGATTTTTCAAGAGCCAATGACTTCCTTAAACCCTGTTTTTACTTGTGGCTATCAAGTGGTAGAAGCCATTACTTTACACCAAAATGTAACCGATGAGGAGGCAAAAAAAATTACAATTGAGCTATTTGACCAAGTAAAATTGCCTAATCCAGAACGTGTTTTCGATGCTTTTCCGCATGAGCTTTCTGGTGGTCAAAAGCAAAGAGTAATGATTGCGATGGCGATGTCTTGCAAACCAAATTTACTGATTGCAGATGAGCCTACAACTGCCCTTGACGTAACCGTTCAAAAGCGTATTTTGAAGTTGATGAACGATTTGCAAAAAGAAAAAGGAATGTCGGTGGTGTTTATCACACACGATTTGGGCGTAATTGCTGAAATTGCCGATAGAGTTGTGGTGATGTATAAAGGAAAAATCGTAGAACAAGGCAGCGTTCACGAAATTTTTACCAATCCGAAACACCCTTACACAAAAGGTTTGTTGGCCTGCCGTCCTCCGCTCGATAGAAGGCTTCGCAAATTGCCAACGGTAAGAGACTTTATGGAGATAGGAAAAAAAGGCGAAATCATTGAAAAGCACAGTTCCATAGAAGATGCTCTAAAGTCGGTGGAAGTGAAGCCAGAAGAGACCCAACAGCGATATGCCAATTTGATGAAAGGCGAGCCTATTTTACAAATTAAAAACCTGAAAACGCATTTCGTAACCAAAAAGAGTTTTTTCGGCAAGCCTCTATCGTGGGTAAAGGCAGTAGATGATGTTAGCTTTGATGTATATGAAGGCGAAACAATGGGACTTGTAGGCGAATCGGGTTGTGGAAAAACAACACTTGGCAGAAGTCTTTTGCGACTTGTACCAACCACAGGCGGCCAAGTTATTTATAAAGGCAAGCATATCCTCGACCTTAGCAAAGGCGACATGAAAGATATGAGACGCAACATGCAAATCATTTTTCAAGACCCCTACTCTTCTCTCAATCCTCGTATGACTATTGGCGATAGCATTATCGAACCTATGCAGATTCATGGAATGATGAGCAACAACAAAGACCGCTTAAATAAAGCCGCCGAATTATTGACAACTGTGAGCATGATGCCAGAGCATCTAAATCGCTATCCACATGAGTTTTCTGGTGGCCAACGACAACGTATTTGTATTGCTCGTGCTTTGGCACTCGAACCAGAGTTTATTGTATGCGATGAGTCTGTTTCGGCACTTGATGTTTCGGTGCAGGCACAGGTTTTGAATCTATTGATTGATTTGCGAGAAAAATTTAAATTTACCTACATCTTTATCTCACACGATTTATCGGTAGTAAAATTTATGAGCGATAGAATGGTAGTAATGAATAAAGGAAAAATTGAAGAAATGGGTATTGCTGATGATATTTATTATCGTCCACAACGAGAATATACCAAAGCTTTGATTGCAGCTATTCCAAGAGGCATTGAAGCTAATACAAGCAAGAATAAATAGCTAAGAATTAAGTGCCAAGCACTATTTGATAAACGGTCGCTTCATTGCTAACGCATTGATTTTCAGCGTGTTAGCTTCAACGAGATGATATTTATTTTTGTCTGACTACTTAGTTATAAAATAAAAAGCATTCTATCAAATTTCTGATAGAATGCTTTTTTTATTTGAGTAGGTATTAAAAACCTACCGCTATTGAGCTTTCAATAGCAAAAAAAACAAATTCGATGTGTGCAAAGAGCATTTTAAGCCTTACTTACCGTTCTTTGTTCAATACGCTTTTCGTAATCTGTGCCTTGAAAAATCCGTTGTACAAAAATACCAGGCGTATGAATTTCATTTGGATTGAGCGTACCATTTGGCACAAGTTCCTCCACTTCCACAATCGTAATTTTGCCAGCCATCGCCATCATAGGATTAAAATTTCTTGCCGTAGCCTTAAAAATTAAATTACCTGCATGGTCGCCTTTCCAAGCTTTCACTAGAGCAAAATCGGCACGCAAGCCAAGTTCCATAATACACTTACGGCCATTAAAATCTCTTACTTCTTTGCCTTCAGCTACTTCCGTTCCATAGCCTGTTGCGGTATAAAAAGCAGGAATGCCAGCACCACCTGCTCGTATGCGTTCCGACAATGTACCCTGCGGCACAAGGTCAATTTCGAGTTCGCCAGCCAATACCTGCCGTTCAAATTCTGCATTTTCGCCCACATAAGACGAAATCATCTTTTTTATTTGCCGAGTTTGTAAGAGAAGACCCAAGCCAAAATCATCTACTCCTGCATTGTTGGAAACGCAAGTTAAATTAGTGACTCCTTTACGCACCAAAGCCGCAATAGCATTTTCGGGAATACCACACAAGCCAAAACCGCCCAACATAAGCGTCATGTCACTTTTTATATCTTGAATGGCCACATCAGCATTAGCAACTACTTTATTCATTTTGTTTATTTATAAGATATGTTAGATAAGTACCTAATCAAAATTAATGGTACATTTTGTGCAGGCTAACACCTTGATTTTCAATATGTTAGCACAAAGCAGAGTGTATAATAAATAGTGCTTGGCACTTAGCAAAAAAATTATATTTTGCTATTTTATACAATATGTTTATTTATTTCTTGAATTGCCAAAATAATTGTTTTTAATCAGAAAACAAAAATCAAGTTTGAAATAAAAGCATTTTCATTAAAAAAAACAGCTAAATGGCCGTACATTTGAAACAAAAATCTCTTTTCTACATCGTAAATTTATTCTTCTATAAAAATATCTCCTAATTTTTCAGAAAATATGAAACAACAAAATAGCATTACAACCAACAAAGCCCCCAAAGCGGTAGGCTTATATCCACATGCAAAGCGAGCAGGCGACCTATTATTTTTATCAGGTATTGGCCCACGAAACCCCAAAGATGGTGTAAGTATTGCTGGTTTGAAATTGGATAAAAATGGAAATTTTCTTGAATTTGACTTTGCGGCACAATGCCATGCTGTTTTTCAGAATGTGAGAGCCGTATTAGAAGCTTCGGGAGCAAAATGGGAAAATCTAATAGACGTGACTGTTTTTTTGGTAGAAATGAAACGAGACTTTCAAACTTATAATCGCATTTATGCCGAATATTTTAGCGATAATCAGCCATGTCGTACAACTGTGGAGGTAAAAAGCTTGCCTACACCTATTGCCATAGAGGTAAAAGGTATTGCTTATTTAGGCAAATAAAAACTTTTTTAGTCTGGAACACATTTTATTAAAAAAAGTGACAAGTCGTAATTTTATAAACTGATAAAATTACGACTTGTCACTTTTTGCAATTATTTTTTAATTTTGAAGACCTTTGTTCAAAATCGTATAAGCTTTAGGGTCAAGACCAAGCGGATATTCTCCTGGTCGCAAATGATTGCCTGGCCCTGTTGGGTCGCAAATCGTATAATTTTTACCATCATATTCAATTGGATTTCCACACACTTTTTCCAATTCTACGGCAGTAGTAGCATGTTCTGGATAATCTAAGAGCAAAACATCAATATCTAACAATTGGTCGACTAAATAGTTGAAAAGAATAGACCTATCTTCACAATCCGAAAAGTTATAATACAAGGTTTCTTCCGCACAAAATGTCAAGTTGCTAATGCCATAACCTTGTTGGTCGGTTTTATATTTCATAGCTTGTCTTGTGAAACTTAGCAAAAATCGCACCGCTTCATATTTGTTTTTACCTTTGATATACTCGCCTAGTTGCTTGAGCAAGGTGTTGCTAGCCTCATTCGACAAAGGTATTGATGCGTGGTCTTGTATAGTGAGTTCGGGATAATTGTGCATCAGTTGAATGATAGTCAAATTTATATCAATATCAACCGTATAAAGCTCGTTTTCGTGAATAAAAGCCAATTCACGAGTAATAATTTCTGGCTTTCCCAAACTTGGCAGCTTTTCCATTTTGAAAGAAAAGTCTCGGCCATGTGGATTCGTGATATTGCAAGTATGAAAAACAGCAACACCATAATTTACTTTTTTATATTTTTCGCCCTGATAAAAATTGGGTTTTTCATAAGAAGTAATATCTACAAAATAACCATTATCATATTCTCTAACAGGAATATCATAAACAACATCTTTTGTAAATACCGATAAAATAATTTCGTCATTCAGATAATTGAGTTGTGCTTTATAGCCTGTTTTATTCAGCATAAACCAACAAAACAAAATGCGATATGACTCCGTTTTATCTTTAAACATAGCTTCGCTACATTGCTTGACTAGCAAATAATATAGCCAATCATTCAATTCAAGCTTTTCTTTATAGTAAAAAAGCTTGCCTAAAATAATGTGATAGCTGGTCTGATTCAAAGTATAATCAAATTTTTTAAATACTTCTTCAGATACATTTTTATCAAGATATATATTTTCCATCGCCACATCGTATTCAAGGGTTAACATGGCTGAATAAAAATTAATCTCAACGGATTTTTTAATAGCATAAGCTTTTGTACTCAACAAAGTGGTGCAAAGTAGTCCTATGACAGTTAAGTAAACACTTCTCATATAGTTTACTTTATTTGTTTTTGAATGTAAAAAAAAGGTGTGTTGTTTGAATGTAAAACTAAGTGCCAATTTTGTGCTAACATATTGAAAATCAATGTGTTAGTATTGTCAGAATTTGTAAAATTAAGTGCTATTGACTATTTGTAGTTTTTGCTAATGTATAAAAAAAATAGCATTTATCAAAATTAACAATATTATAATTAACACTAAAGTTTAACTTATTGTCTATATTTGAGGTATATTTTCTACCAAACAAATAACAATAAAATTTTATGTTTTTTTGAACAATATTTAAAGCATCAAAAGCTTGCATATTGCATATATCTGTAATTAAAGACGCTTTCTTTTTCAAAAAGTTACAAATAGCATGCTGTTTTAATCACTAAAAATTATATTTTTAAGTTTTTTCTTGGTAACTTTTCCTAAAACATTGCGTGGCAACGATTGTAAAAAATGCCATTTTCGAGGAACTTTATAATCTGCTAATCTTTTTTTAGTCCATTTCTTAATTTCTGCTATTTCTTTAATTTTAGCATCATTTGGCATTATTTCTTCCGATTTTAAAACCAAAAAGGCTGCAATTATTTCTCCCCATTTTTCATCTGCTATACCAACTATGGCACATTCTTTGATTATTGTATGTTGTCGCAATACCTCCTCAATTTCTAGTGCCGATATTTTGTATGCTCCAGATTTGATAATATCTACCGAGCGACGGCCTATGATTCGGAACAAACCATTTTCGTTTTTTTCAACAATGTCGCCTGTGCAAAACCAAGTATCTCGAAAAGCTGCTGTTGTTTCTTTTGGCCGTTGCCAATATTCCAAAAACACATTATCGCCTTTTACCAATAACTCACCTTGTTGATTTCCTTGTTTATCTTTCTCAGCCTCATTTCCTTGCTCATCAACGATTTTTGTTGCTACTTTTGGCAATGGATAACCAACGCTTCCAGCTATTCTTTTGCCTTCATACAAGTTGGAAAGTGCCATGCCTATTTCTGTCATTCCATAACGTTCCAATAAAACATGCCCACTTATTTCTTGCCATTTTTCGAGCGTACTTACTGGCAAAGCCGCTGACCCCGAAACCATCAAACGTATTTTTTGACAAGCTATGTTATATTCTTTCTGTTCTTTTGTTGTTGCTTGTTCATAATATTCTATCAAAAAACTATAAATCGTTGGAACGGCCATAAAAAGTGTGATAGGATATTTTGCAAAACAATTCCAAACTACTTTTGCGTTAAATTTTGGCAAAAAATGACAAGTAGCACCGCTATACAAAGCACAACACAACTTGTTGATAATGCCATGTGTATGATGCAAAGGTAAAATGTGCAAAATATAATCGTTACTTTGCCATTTCCAAGCATCAACAAGACAAAGTGTTTGCGATTCGATATTGAAATGAGTACTCACAACACCCTTTGGCTTTCCTGTTGTGCCGCTTGTGTAAAGCATCATTGCACGGCGTTTTTTTGCAATTTTTGGCAAATTTAAAATAAGTGTATTTACCTTTTTTTCGTTTTTTATTTTTGTTAAAATATCTTTAGTATTTAGCAAAAAAACATTGTTATCTTTTGCTAAATCTTTTCCTTTTTCCAAAAAATCATGATGGCAAACCAATATTTTTGCATTGCTATCTTTAATCACATAATCTAGTTCGGCTAAAGGATGCAAAGTGCATAAAGGAACAGCGATGCCTCCTGCTTGCCAGATTGCCCATTGTGTTATGACATACTCAAAACTTGGTGGACACAAAAAAGCTATACATGCTTCATTTAAGTCATATGCAAGCTTTAACTTACTTTTTAACAACAATATTTGAGCCATCTTTTTAGAATATTCATACAATTCGTTATATGAATGCTTGCCAAATTGGTCAATTATAGCCGTTTTTGACGAAAAAATTGGTGCTTTTTCTATGATTGCTAAAGACATTTTAATATTTTATTTTTTTGTTAAATTTAAATTTTCTTCCAAACCATTCCAAAAAAGCAATTCTAATTCAACTGCTTGTTTTGCACCTCTTGTGATAAGTCTTTGATTTTCAAGATTTTCAATATAAGGAATTAATACATTCATCATATCTGAATAATGATTTTCGTCTAGCGAAATATGTACTGTCCAAAACAACATATTGGTTTCATTTAAAAAATCGTATTTTAACAAACCATCTGCAATTTTTTGATACTCTTCTGACGTAAAAAATTCTGTTCCTGGCCCCAAAGCTCCTAAACTTTCTAAAAAATGTGTTTGTTGACATATTTTTAGCAAATTTTCTACACAAAATTTTGTGCTATCCAAAGCTTTTATAGTAGATAAGTTGCCTATATTTAATTCTAAAGCTTTTGCAAAATTTTGGTACAAAGTCCGATGAGATTTTTTGATATTGCCTTCACCATGCTCTTCCCACAAGTTTTCGATAATAGGAAAACGAGCGGTATCATCTGGAATATTGGCGGCTGTTGCGGCCAAAAATCTAGGAAAATGAAAGCAATAAATCGCATATTGTTCGGCAAAAACTTGTAGTTGTTTTAAGCTTAAACTAGCGGTTGCAATTCGCTCAAGAAATGGATGATTCAAGATTTTTTGAATATCTGTTTCTAAATCTGTTTCTAATGTTTTAAAAAAGGTCATTAATTTTTAAATTTAAAGTCTTGTTTTATGTATCTGTATTATTTTTCATACATAAAAAGCATTTTTTAGCGTTATTTTGATTTTTTTCGTTTCAAAACTTTGAAAAACAAAGTTATCTTAAATACAGAAGTATTTTGAATTATATTACTTTCTTGCTTTTTTTAGATACTCATAAGCTTTATAGGCAACAATTATCAAAAAATAAATATGAAAAACAACAATTGTATTTCCAAAAAGATAGCTTAATATTGGCATTTCTTCGATGGTAAATTGAGTAGTAAATTCATTTAAAAAAAGAAAAGCATAAATTGCTATTCCAGCCCAAAATAATACTTGATAAATGTAATTTAGAATAGCTTTTTTTACACTTCCATTATCTTGTTTGTCTTTATCGCCTTGATATTTGAAAGCAAAGAATTTTTTATCTAAATAAATAAATAATTTATCTTGTAAAAAGCCAATAATAATAATAATAATCAGCAAAGCAAATACCTTATCGACTCTCCCCTGTCGCTCGCCAACTCTCCAAATAGCTGCTCCAATTCCACCTTGATTTCCAAGCGATTCGGCCACAATAATATACGTCCATGATATGGCAGTTAGAACACGCACATCATCAGAAAGTCTAGAAAAAACAGAAGGTGCATAAACTGTTTTTATAGTTTGCCACTTGTTAGCTCCTAATGTATAAACTGTTTTCAAATATACATCATTTACCTCATCTATTCGTTGCACAATAACAGGAAGTAAATAAATTAGAATACCAAAAGCCAAAAAATGAACTTTCATACCTGTTCCCAACCCAAACCAAATAATGAACAGCCCTGTTACGGCAGTAAGTGGCACAAAACGAAAGGCATCGACAGAACGATGAAATGAGCCTCGAAACAAGGGAATGAGACCAATGAGAAAACCGACAGGCAAAGCAATGAGCATAGCTTCGGTGTAACCTGCCAAATTGAGACCAATAGACCGACAGACATTGAAAATCAATTTATTGTCGTAATACAATTCGGGATAGGCGAGTAAAACAGCAAAAGGCGTTGGCAAAATAGCTGGTCGTACAAGCGGGTTTTCGCCTACTGTTAAAACAAACCAAATAAATAATAGAAAAAGAAAGCCTCCAATTTCAAGCCATAAACGTTGCTGTGATGTTAGTGGCCCTCGCAATTTGAATAAAGATGCAAGCATAATATAACGATTTAGCTTTTGATAACCAAAGGCAACCACGACACATAATTTTGAGTATATGTTATGGCTGCCTTTCGTTTTTTAAATAAATTAAGTACCAAGCACGATTTAATAATGCGGCAATTTGTGATGCTAACGCATTGATATTTAGTGTGTTAGTTTTCACAAATTGTAGCATAAATCTGTCTAGCTACTTATTCTGCAATCAACAAAAATTCTGTACGTCTATTCTTCGACTTACAAGCATCATTCTGATTTTTTTCGCAACCTGCAATTGGCTTATCTGGGCCATTTCCAAGCACGATAAAACGGTCTTTGTCCATACCATATTGTTGCTGTAAATATTGGGCAACTGACTGAGCACGTTTTTCAGAAAGTTTGATATTGGAGATTCTCGAACCCACATTATCTGTATTTCCTTCCACTCTAATTCTTGCATTTCCAAAAGCTTTCGCAATATCCGAAAACTGCACATCAATCAAAGTTTTTGCATTTTCGCCTAGCACATATTTTCCTGTTGCAAAAGAAATGCTAATCGGTTTTGACGATAAAGCTGGTGCTGTTTTGGCAGCAGCTTTTGCTGGTTTAAAATCTTTTTGTCCTTCTGCCAAATGAATTCCGCCGTTTAGTTTTGCAGCACTTATAGCTCCAGGATAGGCAATAGTTCTCCAATTTGGATAGTTGGCTTTGGCGAATTTAAGCTTAACATACTCATCTCCCATTTTGCTATATAATTTTTCGGCTGTTACACCTTTATATTTCGGATTGCGGCCGAAAAAATCAAGATTATCGCCATGTGTGCAAAGACGCACCGTACTAATAGCTCCTAAAGCATCTTGTTCCGAAATGCCTGTTCCTTTAGCCATATATTTGGCAGCTTCTCGTTTTTTTGCTTCCGAGCTGTTGATTTCTGCCGCACCAATCATAAAACCTTCATAGAGTTTCGCAATTTTATCGGCATTTGCATCAACAAATTTTTTCTTAGCAATGAAAACGTCAGCAATAATATGCGAAGCCTCACGAGTGCTCTGCAATACTTTGGCACCGGGAACTTCTCTAACGCAAATTTCGTCGTCTGGACTCCAAACTACTGCTGCATCTACTTTTCCACTTTTAAAAGCTGTTGCAGCATCAATTGCACTAGGCACTTCTATCACTTTCACATCTTTTAGCTCCAAGTTTGCAGCTTCCAACATCCATAGCAAAAATGTTTGTGAAGGAGTAGATGGTGTTACAGCTACGCTTTTGCCTTTCAAATCGTTGATACTATTGATACCTCGCTTGCCAACAATAGCATCGCCACCTCTCGACCAATCGACCTGAAAAACAACTTGCGGATTGTGTGCTTGCAAACGTTCCATTTCGGTAGGCAAAGCATCAACCGTTGTTCCGATAAGATGCACTTCGTCGGCAATCCATGCTTGACGAGAAGCATCAAAATCGTCTAATAAAACAAAATCTACATCTAATCCATAGTCTTTCGTGAAACGAGATTGAGGGTTGTGTTTAAATCCTTTGTTGAAATATTCGCCACCTGCATAGCCTCCCCAAGTAAAAACTTGCACTTTCAATACATCATCACTAGATGACGATGAGTTTTTATTTGCACTAGCTTTGCTATTCAAAGAATTTTGACTATCATTATTTTTTATTGTTCCTTTTTCTCCAATTCCTCCATTTTGCGTAAAGTCAGTCATATTGGCCAAATAATATAAGCCTCCACCAATAATTCCGACAATAATGAGGGTAATTAATAGTTTAGAAAATCCTGTAAGTTGTGATGCCATTTTATTTAATGAATTTAAAAAGTTAAGAATATTATTACACTGTAAACTAAGTTTATTTAAAGTTAAAACAGTCTATTTAAGTAGTCGTTCAGAAGTTTTTGGGCATTTCAGAACAAGCTAACACCTTGATTGTCAATGCGTTAGCCACTAAACGAATGCTTTATTAAATAGTACTTGGTACTTAAAATTTCTAATGGGTTAAAAAATCAATATATTAGCTTCTGAACAGCTATTCTCGCTTTGAAATAAAAAAAATATTTGCTTGTTTTTCTGTGTCAGCAATTAGTTTTTAAGGCCTTTTTTTATCAAAAGTTTAAACATATTATTTTTCTTGGGCTAAGAAGGAGACCAACATTTCCTATTTTTATGGCCTTTTGGACTGAAAAATAGTATATTTCCCCTATCAAAAAAAGCTTTCTTTTGTTAAACCGAGAATAGCTGCTTTTGAAATTAGATATTTTATTTTTTTGACTAAAATGAAAAGGCCATAAATTGCATGACATGTTTTTCTTTATCAAAACATATTATACAATTTATGGCCTTCGCTTATTTCGGTTTATCCTTAAAAGTCAAACAAGTCAGAATATTGATTTTTACCTGATTTGTCTCTTTTGCTTGTATTAATAGGAGCGTCTAAATCAATATCAACGCTGCTTTTTTCTACTTCTTTAATAATTTCGTTTTTTTCGTCGCCCAATAAGAAAGATGTACCTTCTTTTTCCCATTTTTCGAGCATGGCTAATCCTTCTTCTTCAAAAACGCCATTTTGCAAGTCAATAGAGTCCATAAAGTTGCCAGAAATTTCCATAAATCGTTCCATTTCGCCTACTTTATTTCCGATATCATCAGCAATAGTTTCCATAGCTTGGTCAAACATTTGTCGGCGGTCTTTGTCGCCAGCAATAATATTCATAGCAGATTTCATAGCAGAATGACTAGCACGCATCGCCTCACGCTCACGTTTTTTCACGGCTACTTCATCTTGAATATCTTCTAACAAAATTTCCGAATTGCCATACATTTTGCAAAGCACTTTATACAACACTTCCATGCGTTTGTAAAGGTCTTGCAATTTCATATTCGACTCTTTCAAACGGCCAGCTTTTCTTGATTTTAACACCATGATTTGCTCCTTGCCTTTGTCTCTAGCATGTTTGGCAAGCTGCATGTTGCGTTCCATTTGGTCTCTATTGGTATCAATGTCGCTTTTGAGTTTTCTCATTTGTCCACGCAAAACAGATATTTGCTTACCCATTTTTTTGAGGTTATTTCTCAAGTCGTCGACATAAGATTCAATAACACCAATAGGGTCTATTTGTACAAAAAGCCCTGTAATGAATCGCATAATACTTTTGTACATATACCATATTAGGTTGCGAAATTTTGGGTCGACAATCATATATATAATCGCCGCCAAAATAGCTAACATAATTACTAGATATAAAGTATTGGCAGCCAACGCAACAAGTGTTGGTAACAATGTAACAAAGCCAAAAATTCCAGCTCCGATAAGTGCTATGCCAAAAATTCCGCCTGTTTTTCCTTCTGGGCGTTGCCAAAATGATTTTGGCTTTTTATTAAGTTCTTGCATGAAAGAAAGATATTTTTTTTAAATTGATAGTTTACTGAGTGCCAAGTTGTATTTAAAGATGGCTTGTTTGAAGATATTTTTCTATACTAGGTATCATATGTTGAGTATCAAGCATGATAAAATAATTTATACTAAATATTTTGAAAAAAACATTAGTTACTACAAATATTATATTTACTAATATTTTTTATTTCCCTCCTCGCCTACTCAAATGATTATTAGCATTTTATTTTTTCTACTTACCAATATAATCATTTTTAGGCACAAAAAAGTTCATTTTCGCATTAATTTTGTTGCAAAATACATTTTTTACAACAAAAGCATGTCAAATTCCGCTATTCTTGGTTTAACAACAAAAATAAGCAGCGAAAAAGACATACTATTTTTCAGTTCAAAAGGCCCATTAAATTTGCAAGTATTAGCCGCTTTAGCCTAAAAAAATAGCATTTTTAAACTTTTAATAATATATATAAATTTGCGTTATTTACCTCAAATAATTTTTGATTTTAGCTAAATCATTATCAAATTGTTTCATCAAATGGTTGAAGGTAGCTACAAAATTGGTTTTTACTCCTTCTATTTTGCCTATTAACTGATTCATTTCACTTTCTACCTTGCCAAGTTTTTCTTTGCTTGCATTTACTTCATCGGTCAAACGCTTAATTTGCTCCATTTTGTGCTGAATGCTTTGTTCTAGTTTATCTTTATTTTCTTGCTTTGTTACCATTGTTTTAGTAACTTGCTGTTTGAGTTGCTCTCGAAACTTATCTTTTTCTCGCTCCATGACTTTTTTATAAAAATCAATGCTACCCAACAAAGTATCATAAGTCAGTCCCATAGTTGAAGAGGTTGCAAAAGCAGATTTAAATTTTGTTGCTTCATCTAAAGGCAAATTGTCCAAAGATTTCAAAGCACTTTTAAATTCCAAATAATCAAAACCATCCATATTATTGTCTTGAATAGACTGCATCAACCGCTCAAAATAACGCTTGTCTAACTGTGGTTTTGGAGCATCTGGCGTAGGAGACGTTTTTGCTGTTTCTTCAATAGGTTTTTGCGATGGCAAAGGCGGCGGCGTATCCGTAGGAATAACAGTATTTGTTTGTTCCTTATCCTCAACTTTTATGGTATTTTCACGTTTTGGTTCTTTTTTTTGAGCTTTTTCTTGTTTTTCATCGCCTTCCAACACAAAAAGCGATTTTAAATTTTTTAGGTTTATCATATTTATATATTATTTTTGTAACCGTTCAAGCATTAGCAGTTTTGGCTAAAATAAGATTTTTTATCTCAAAAACCTATTGCCAAGTAACTATCTTATTTTCTTTAAAAATGGATGAAAATTATTTTATCTTGTTAAGATTTTTACATTAAAATAGAATAGTTGTTAAAAAACCATACAAATAACAAATATTTATACTAAAGGCAAAGGTTCTTTTCTATTTTTTGATGCAAGATAAAAAAAACGTCTCAAATATATGGTTTGAAATTAGAAAATTTGTTTAAAAAGTGCAAAAAAGCTATCTTAACGGCCTAAAACTTAAACAAAAAATATGCCTTTATACGAAGAAATGGAAAAAAGTGGCAATTGGCTCTTTCAAAGACGGAGTTACTTGCCTATGTTGCTATATGTCGCACTTGTTTTTGTGCTTTGGAAAACGCCAGATGAAGTGCTTAGTTATCAAAATATCTCTTGGTGCATTTTTTGCCTGCTTGTCAATTTTTTAGGTATATTTATTCGTGCTATCACGATTGGATTTACACCAAAAAATACCTCTGGCCGAAATACGCACGCTCAAGTTGCTGATGTACTCAATACAAATGGCATTTATGCACATGTGCGACATCCGCTTTATCTAGGAAATTATTTTATGTGGCTTGGATTGTTGCTTTATGTCGGTAATATTTGGTTTACAATTGTTGTTTCGCTAATTTATTGGCTATACTACGAAAGAATCATGCTGGCAGAAGAAGAGTTTTTAAGACGAAAATTTAAGACTACTTATGAAGCATGGGCAAAAAATGTGCCTGCTTTCATTCCAAAAATGCAAAAATGGCAGGGAGCAAATTTAAGCTTTTCATTGCGAAATGTCTTGAAAAGAGAATATAGCGGCTTATTGGCTTCGGTTGTTTCATTTGCTTTTATCAATATGCTAAAAAATTATTTCTATTTGCAACAAATTCATTTAGATACTTTTTGGCTAGTTGTTTTGGTGGTTGGTGCTACTTTGGCTATCAGTTTGCGAACCATAAAAAAAACGACAAATTGGCTGGAAGTCGCTGGGCGATAGTTTTATGTTTCGTACTTGTGGCACTATATCAGCATTATAAATACGGAATGTTTATAGTCAAACCAAGGTAGTCACTTTACCATATAATACAAACGCAAAAACTGCTAATTTGATTTGTCTAATTTCGATTTGCTTTGTATTTCAAAATTATTTGTTTTTACACAATAACCCATCAATAAATGCTAATTCATAATTATGAATTACAAATTACAATAAAATTATGGATTTAAAATTTGCTCGTCTTGTTGTATATGAAAACGAAAAAGTTTTGCGGCTTTTGGCAGTCAGGCAAAATTTGAAAGGAGCGATAACAATTGGGCGTGAAGGACATGGCAATATTATAGATTTGCCCAATAAATATATTTCGAGAAAACACGCTGAAATCATTGTACAAAATGAGTGTGAGTTGTTGGTGCGAGATTTGGGCAGCAAAGGTGGTACTTATGTAAATGGCAAACGCATTGATGAAAAGATTTTACAACATGAAGATGAGCTTGTTTTTAATATTTCAAACAACGACTATCGAATTGTAATAGAATATATTGAACCAGAGAAAATCAAGGAGCTAACACTTGCCGAGCAGCTTCATCAAGTGCCAGAAGGCATGGATATTGGCACAGATGGCGATACTTCTGATATTGCGGCTTTGCTAAAAAACAAGGATAAAATAATTATTGGCCGTGCTAATGAGTCAGATATTCGGCTACCACAATTGACGATAACAAGAAATCATGCCAGCATAAAAAAGAAAGACAATAGCTATATTATTGAGGATTTAGGCTCGAAAAATGGTACTTTTGTCAATGGCAAACGTATTTCTCAGGCTACTACTATTACGCCAGATGACAATATCAATATCGGCAATTTTCGCTTTAAACTAACTCAGCCAGCAGCCGATATTAGAAAACAAAAGCACAATGCTATCATTGCTCAAAATCTGGTGCGAACCGTAGATAAAGGCAGATTAACGATTTTAAACAATATCAATTTTAAGATACCTACGCAAGAATTTGTCGCCATTATGGGGCCTTCTGGCTGTGGCAAATCGACTTTGCTAAAAGCGTTGAATGGTGATTTTCCTGCGACAAGTGGCAAGGTTTGGGTGCATGATGTGGAGTTATATGAAAATTATGATTACTTAAAACGCATGATTGGCTATGTGCCACAAGATGATATTGTGCATAAGGAATTGAGCGTTGAAAAATCATTGTATTATGCGGCAAAATTGCGTTTGTCGTCAGATGTTACGAATGAAGATATAGCAGAGAAAATAGATGAGGTTTTGACCAACCTCAATATCAATGACCCTGTTATTCGGAAGCGAAAAGTAGGCGATTTGTCGGGCGGCCAACGCAAGCGTGTGTCTATCGCTGTGGAGCTATTGACAGACCCTTCTATTCTGTTTTTAGATGAGCCTACTTCCCCACTCGACCCAGAAACGATTGAAGATTTTTTGGTGTGTTTGAAGCAGTTAGCTGCTAAAGGAACGACTATTTTGATGGTAACACATAAGCCAAATGATTTGTTTTATGTCGACAAAGTGATTTTTCTTTCAAAAGGTGGCTATTTGACTTATTACGGTTCAAAAGAAAACTATCTCGACTTTTTTGATGCACAAAATGTTATAGTGGTTTATTCAAAAAATAGAACGGTAAAAAAAGGCATTGAATGGTCAAATAAATTGAAGGGAATGTATCCATCGTCTGGTATTGTGCATCAACCTAATAAAGAGTTGAAACCGCAACACAATGAGTCGTTTTTCAAGCAACTCTTTTGGCTCACACGCAGGTATTTGAATATCAAAACAAATGATAGAGCAAATACGGCTATTTTGTTGGCACAAGCTCCGATAATTGCTATTTTGGTGGCTTTGATTTTTAGCGAACTTGAATTGAGTGTGTTATTTTTGATGACGATTTCGGCAGTTTGGTTTGGCACAAATAATGCTGCTAAGGAAATTGTAGGCGAGTTGCCGATTTATAAGCGAGAGCGAATGTTCAATTTGCGGATTTTTCCTTATGTCTTATCGAAAATTCTGGTTTTGAGTTTCTTTTCCATTTTGCAAATTATGGCTTTCGTCGGCATTGTCTATGCTTTTGTGGGAACAGAAGAACTCGCTATCACGAATTATTGGGGATATGTCGGCATTATGTTTTATCTCTCTTTTTCGGCTTCTCTTTTAGGTTTGTTGGTGTCGGCCACGGTAAGCAATACCGAAAAAGTGATGACGGTGATTCCTATTGTCTTGATACCGCAAATTATGTTGGCAGGTGTTATTTCGCCTATTCCAGAGGAAAGTTTGGTAGAAGCCGTTAGTTATACTATGCTGTCACGCTGGGGAACGCAGGGTTTTGCTTATGTGCAGGATTCGATACGCAGCTATATGGCTAATCCGCTTTGCCCAGATGAGCTGATTTATACTACCGTAGATGCTATTGAGTTTATGAATTTGCCGAATACTTTGGGCTTGGCAGAACAGCTTTCTACTAATATTTGGGTGATGTCTGTTATCAATATTTTGGTGTTGTTTGGGATTTTTTGGGCTTTGAGACGGAAGACTATGATAACATCTTAATGAAGAAAAGTGTTTGTTTTTAGTTTAAAAAAAGTCTAACGAGTTTGTATATGATTAGTTGACATTAAAAAAGTACGCTAAGTAAAATAAATAAAATCATAATGGGTTCTATATCACAATTAATTATAAAAGGTCATCCAATTTTATCATTAAAAAATGGATACAATCATAAAGTAGTTAATCTATTATTTACTATAAAAGATTTAGTAAATGAAGCAAGAAGTGAATCAGATAGAAATTTTAAAGTATGGGGAGATGCTTATAAAAAGAGTAAAAAAATAGAAAAAATCACGTCATTTAAGACAACAGCACGAATATGCAAAGATAGATTATCTATATTTGGCATTTCGCATTCTAAGGCAAAGAACGAATATAATAAAGCTATTAAAAATTATGTAGAATCTGAGAAAGAAACTTACGAGCAAAGTAAAGTTAAAAAAGAAAAATCTTGGATTTATTCAGACACTCTACCTTCTTTTGAAGATTATACACAAACAATTAAAGAGACTATTAATAATCCTATAATTAATTATGAAGTTTTGATAGACCGAGAAAGTAACCATGAGAACTTTAAAAACTATGTATTAAGTCGAGAACTAATAATTGATAATTTAGATATTAGAATTGGATTATGGATAATAATTTCAGTTCTTGAAGGGGAAGATCAAATTGAATACGATATTAATGACGTATTAAAGGAAGGTTGGATTAATATTGATGATGTTAAAAATATTAATAATGAAAAAATAATTCTTTTGACAGAAGGAAAAACAGATACTGAATTTATTAGTGCCTGTTTAAAATGCAACTTCAACCATATTGAAAATTTCTACCATTTTATGGATTTTAATGCTTCTAAATATGAGGCAAATGCCTCTAGATTGGCCCAGACATTAAAAGCTTTCGTTGGATCAGGTATATCTAATAAAATTATTGCATTATTTGATAATGATACTGCTGGAAAAAAAGAATTAAAAACACTTAAAGAAGTTAATTTTCCTAAGAATATTGTTGCATTTTCCTATCCAAATATTGAACTTGCTGAAACCTATCCAACAAAAGGTCCATCAGGAGAACAGATACTTAATGTTAATGGTCTAGCTGGTAGCATAGAATTATATCTCGGTGAAGACTGTTTGAAAATTGATAATAGACTGACACCAATACTATGGTCTAATTATGTTAAGCAACTTAACGCTTATCAAGGTTCAGTAATGAACAAAAAGCAAATTCAAGATAAGTTTCGTGACAAAATCAAAAAAAATAATGGTGAAGTACTATCTAATGAACTTTATCTGATAATAGATGCAATAATGAAAGCTTGGATATAGAGGTAAAAAGCATCTCCTGAGTATTTTTGGTCATCTATGTTTTAATCTTTTTTATTTTAAATAATGTTTAGCCACCTAACTTCATGACTCACCACAACAATAAAACATTTCCCTCAAAAAACAAATCATAATCAAGCTTTTTCAAAATTTTCATAGAATTTATCTTCCTTCCATTTTGTCGGATTGTTGATAATATATGCCGAAATATTATTAAATGATTTGTCATTTCTGATAATATGGTCGTAAAAACGAGATTGCCATGCAAAATCGGCGTGTATTTTACGAATTTCAAACGTACAACGCCCTTTGTACCAACGGATAATACGAGATAGGTTTTTGTGCAACATTGGGTTGTTATTTCCTGTAATTCCACCACGCATTTTTGGTGTCGTCGTCGTAGAGACGTGATTAATCACGTCTTTACTAATTGCGTCTTTACCATCAATAACGATAATACCATGAACGTGATTTGGCATGACCACAAAGGCATCCAATTCGACAAAAGGAAAACGATTAGGTATTTCGTACCAATATTTTTGTGCCAAAACGCCCATTTCCGACAATTGCATGTCCTCGTTCCTAATTTCGCCAAAATAATGTTGGCGATTTTGGGTGCAAATAGTTACGAAATAGGCTGCATTAGAACCGTAATCCCACGTTTGCAAACGTGCCGAAGGTATGCGATATTTGTTTTTAAATTTTTCCATCATTCAAAATCATTTTATGCCTAACATTTTTTTGAGCAAAATTAAAAAGTCATCTAAGTTTATAACTCAATACAATAATAAAACATTATACTCAAAAAAGCAAATCATAATCAAGTTTCTTCAAAACATTTACCTCAAATAAAAATTTCAATAACTTCTAATCATTCATATACAAAAAAAGGCTGCTCTTTTACAGAACAGCCTTTCAAATAAGAAGAAGCAAGTATTGAGTCTAAAAAACAGACACAATTAAGAAGCAAGTATTGAGTCTAAAAAACAGACACAATTAAGAAGCAAGTATTGAGT
>JBMZCV010000064.1:0-24493 GCA_049613665.1 Chitinophagales bacterium
AAAAAAAAGACTGCTTCGTGCCTCGCAGTGACAAAAAAATGTATCGCTTTTCCCTCTTTTTGTCATGACGAGCCTGCAAAGCCATCTAATCATATAAGCAATACAAAAACGTAAATGAAAAAATATAATACCCTCTGAAATCGTGCAAAACCCTCAACGACAAAAAAAACGCCTTTCTGTTCAAAAAAAAACGATAAATCTCGACGTTGCTGCGTGTTATCACTAGCAACAAAGCAAAAATAAATTATACATATTGTTTGCAGTTTCAAACATTATAAGTTATATTTGTTATGGTTTTTTTTTAACTAAACAAATATAAAAGTAAATACTCCAAGATTAGCCAGATTTCGCAACAGCGAGTTTATTGCTTTTATGGATGATATCATTGAATTGACTAGGCAAACCAATTTTGCTCCTTTAGCCACTCCATCCGCAGACTTAGAAACAGCTTATACCAATTTGGATATAGCTTTCAAAATTACACAAGGTAGCTTGCTCACTCAAAGCGTACAAGTGCTAGATACTGGCCGTGACCTCGCCATCAGGAGCATCAAAACCATAGCAAAAGCCTATGGTTTGCACTACAAAGAGACTTATCGCTTGGCAGCAGCCATTTTGCAGGAATTGAATAAGTATAACCGCAGCATTCATACGCTCTCCTATCCAACAAATTGATAAAGAAATATAATTAGGCAGAAATACCAAGTCAGACAAAAATAAACATTCGCCTCATTTTTTGTTGTAGAAGTGTCAGATAGCCAAAAAAAAGTTCGTCATTATTCTAAAAAGAATAATGACGAACTTTTTTTATTTAATATTTTATTGAGAAAACAACGAAAATATTAGTCAATGTTATCATGCAAAAACGGGTTGCGTTTTTTCAATTCCGCACGTTTTTTCTCATCTTCAAACAAAGAATATTTAGACACATTCGACTCCGAAGAGTGTGGCATATCTTCTAGTTTGATATTTCGACGTTTGTAAGCTGGCTCTCTTTCTAGCTCGCTCAAATCATTTTGTTGTAGCTTCATGCTCAAGCCACGCAAACGCTTCTTACGCTCCATGAATACACGCATACGGTCTTCCTCATTCATATTGGTGCGAGAAGTGCGACGAGAAAAACGCTCTTCCTGAATAGGTTCTACTTTTTTCTGATTCATATCTGTCGGATACTCATCTTCAAAAGAATAAACACGTTTCTTCTCAGTTGTTTTTGGTTTATATGACTCTTTGCGTTTTGGCTTATCATCTAAAGGCATCACGATACGAGACTCTCTTCTATTGGATTCAAGCTCAAAAGACATGTCATCTTTAATAGTTACAGTACCTTCAAAGCCAGTTGCAATTACTGTAACACTCAATTTGTCGCCCAAAGCATCGTCCGTACAATTTCCCCAAATTACTTCTGACGTATAGCCAGCAGCTTCTTGAATGTAATTGGTAATGTCGCCTACTTCGTCCATCAACACTTCTTTTGTGCCAGACGAAATATTTAACAAAATGTGTTTTGCACCTCTAATGTCGTTTTCGTTCAACAATGGAGATGACAAAGCAGCTTTTACAGCTTTCATAGCACGGTCTTCGCCATCGGCAACGCCTGTTCCCATAATTGCTACACCGCTATTTCGCATAACTGTTCCCACATCTTCAAAATCCACATTGACATAACCTGGAACTGTAATAATTTCGGCAATACCTTTTGCAGCAGTTGTCAAAATATCATCGGCTTTGCTAAAAGCATCAGATAAAGAAGCATTGCCATACAAATCTCTCAACTTGTCGTTAGATACAATGATGAGCGTATCTACGCTTTCTTTCATCTCTTCAATGCCTTTTTGAGCTTGCATAATACGCTTGCGGCCTTCAAAAGCGAAAGGTGCTGTCACGATACCTACTGTCAGAATGCCAAGTTCACGGGCAGCTTTTGCTACGATAGGTGCACCACCTGTTCCTGTGCCACCGCCCATACCAGCCGTAATGAAGACCATTTTTGTGCCTCCGCTCAAGGCTTGCTTGATTTCGTCAATCGATTCGATAGTTGCATTTTTGCCCACTTCTGGCTGCGAACCTGCTCCACGGCCTTCGGTTAGTCCAGGGCCTAATTGTACTTGTAAAGGCACGGCACTTTGCTCTAGTGCTTGTGCATCGGTGTTGCAAATCACGAAATTTACCCCTACGATGCCTTGGTTATACATGTGATTTACAGCGTTGCTGCCGCCACCGCCAACGCCTATGACTTTTATTATAGATTCTTGCTCTTTTGGTGAGTCAAATTGAATAGACATAGCAAAATATTTTGAATGTTATCTGTCGTCTTAAAAAATTTTTACCGCTTTCTTTAGCTATAAAAATTTATTTTTTGAAATAAAAAAAATGTAATTTAATGAATATGCTTTTTCTCAAAAACATATTAAAAGAGTTTGCTTTCATGTAAAAAAACTAACCGCTTAGTTTTTAATGCGTTAGCAACTCAAACAAGCTATTTTCATAATAGTGTTTGGCACTTAAAAATAAAAAACGCATTTAGTTTACAAACTCTTTATAAGTTGTATATCTGGAACAAGATATAGATAGTAAAAAATATGACTTTTTTACGAGAAAAACAAGTCTATTTTCTATTTTTCTAAAAGATGTGATATATTTTTCGACTATTTGTATTTATTTTTTTGCAACAAGGGAAAAAACATGTTTTATAACAAAAAAAATAAATTTTAGTTCATACAATAGCTAGGCCAATTGTGAGAGCTAACATGTCAATTGTGAATATGTTAGCAACTCAAACAAGCTGTATCAAATTAGTATTTGACACTTAGCCAAAATCTTTCACATCTCCTTCCAACCATTCTCGTCCTTTTTTCAGCAAGTTTTCCCACCACGATGAGCTTCCGCTATTGCTAGTAACTTTTTCTCTAGTAAAAGGCGTTGTGTCTTCTTCTTCCTCCTCTTTTTCAGAAAAATGGTCGTTTATATCTTCTTCTTCTTCTGTTGGAATAGGATTATTGCTCAAAGATTTGATAGCCAAGCCAATAACAGTTGCATACAATGGGTCGTGCAATTCACCTATGCCATTTGCTGCTGTTGTGAGATGCTCCGTTGGCACGCCAATACGCACATCTAAGCCAGTCAAATATTCGGTAAGAAAACGCAAATATCGCAACCTCGCACCACCACCTGTCACAACTATTCCGCCAATCAGTTTATTGTCATAACCAGAGTGACGAATTTCGTAATAGACATGTTCCAAAATCTCTTCCATTCTAGCTTGAATAATATAGGCTAGATTTTTGATAGAAATTTCCCGAGGGTCTCTCCCTCTCAAGCCTGGAATAGAAACGATTGCGGCTTCTTGTGCTTCTGAAGCGATAGCACAGCCAAACTTCAGTTTCATTTTTTCGGCTTGCTCACGCATAACCAAACAGCCTTCTTTGATATCTTCCGTAATGATGTTTCCACCCAAAGGAATCACCGCTGTATGTCGGATAATTCCTTCTTGAAAAATTGTAATATCCGTAGTGCCTCCACCAATATCAACTAATGCAATGCCAGCTTCTTTTTCCTCATCGCTCAACACAGCCGAAGCCGAAGCAATAGGTTCTAAAATGAGTTCTGCAACAGTCAATCCAGCTTTTTCTACACACCGATGTATATTTTTGATAGCTGCTGTTTGGCCCGTAATGATGTGAAAGTCAGCTTCTAGCCGCACTCCCGACATACCGACAGGCTCTTTGATGCCTTCTTCATCATCTATCACAAATTCTTGTGGCAGTACATGAATGATTTTTTCGCCTGGTGGCAAGACGAGTTTGTGCATATCAGCCACCAATTTATCTATATCTGCTTGGCTTATTTCGTCATGATCATGGTCACGCATCACATATCCTCTGTGTCGCATACTCTTGACGTGCTGCCCTGCAATGCCGACATACACATTTTGAATTTCAACTCCAGATTTTTTCTTTGCTTCTGCAACAGCTTTCTGTATTGCTTGAACCGTTTTATCTATATTAGAAATAACGCCTCGCATAACGCCCAAAGACTCTGCTCGTCCTACACCAAGTACTTCTATTTTACCGTGTTCATTCTTACGAGCAACGATAGCACATACTTTTGTAGTTCCAATGTCTAAACCGACTACAATGGGAGAAACATTATTCATACTTGTAAATTATTTTTTAGTACAAACGATTTGATTTTTGTACTTTAAATTAATAGTTCGGTATTTATCCCAGCCAACATTTGCAAGTCCTTCTTTGTAAAAAACTAGCAGTTTGGCAATTTTTTGTTTTTTATTTTCTACTGAACCTAAATTTATTTCGTGATTTCCTATTTTTGGCGTTAAAATAAAATCGCCATTTTCTTCTATATATATTTGTTCAAAAAGTGATTGCAACAATTTATCGTCTTTGATATATTCCATCAAACTATAAATGTCTTGCACAACATCTGTTTCTATATTGCCCAGATTTTTGCCATTGTCGGCAATATAACCAGAAGCAATAGGTACTCTAGCCGAAAAATCGCTCGATGTAGGCATTTTGATGCCCGACCGACTCACATAATAGCTAACATTGCTTTCGCTAACAATTCTAACTAATGGCTCATGTTGTTTTACCTCTACCCACATTTTGCCTCTGATATCCAAATATACCTCAGCATTTCTTATATAAGGGTTTTCTTCTAAAAAATGTTCTAATTTTTGTAAATTAATTTGTTTAGTTGGCAGTTGAAACGTATTACCTGCCATTTGGCTCGTAATGAGCTTTTGTACATCTTCTTTGTTTACAAAATAATTGCCTTTTTCATAATCTATTACAATTTCTATGGCTTTGCAAACGACATTTCCTTGCACTCTACTAGACAAACCTAAAAGAAACAAAAAGCTTACCAAAACTATAATCCATGTTAAAGCAACGATGATATGTTTAAATTTTGCTATTGTGTCTTTCATAAAAAATATGGAATTAACTGATAGTTTATTTTTGAGACTAAAAGGATAAAATTTAAATAGTTTTTAATAACATTTTTTTTATGGGCTGCACCAACTTATCAATATTGCCAGCTCCTACGGTTAGAAGCACTTCGTTTTGTTGCGTTTCCAAAAGTTTCAACAAATCATCATAATGACACAACATTTTTTGTTTTGCTGTTGCTTTTTCAAATATAAGATGCGAACTTACTCCCTCAATAGGCAGTTCCCTTGCAGGATAAATATTGAGCAAAATCAAACGGTCGGCAAGGCTCAAACTTTCTGCAAATTCGACTGCCAAATCTTTTGTGCGACTATACAGGTGTGGCTGAAAAATAACCGTAATTTGCTTGTCGGCATATAGAGAACGAACAGAATGTAGCAAAGCTTTTATTTCTTCGGGGTGATGTGCATAATCATCTATCATTACCAAGTTTGGAGTGCGAATAAGATATTCAAAACGGCGATAAATGCCTTTGAAATCTGCCATCGCTTTGCTTATTTTCTCAGCTTCAATACCCAACTGTTTTGCGACCGTCATAGCCGCCAAAGCATTTTCTACATTGTGCCAGCCACCAATATGTAAATGAACTTTAGCTAATTGTTTATTATTTTTTTGCCACAAAAATTGATAGCTTCCATTTTCATCAATTATCAACGCTTTTGTTGCACTATCTGCTTGCTTATTTTTTATACTATATGTAAAAAGCTGATTATTTGTGTCTTGCAATTGCAACTTTTCAATAATACTTACTTCTTTTTGCACAATTAAAGTTCCATGCTCTTTAATTTGTTTGGTAAATTGCAAAAAAGCAGCTTCTATATTTTCACGAGTGCCATAAATATCTAAATGGTCGGTATCTACTGCCGTGATGACTGCGATGTTTGGTTGCAAACGCAAAAAAGAACGGTCATATTCATCGGCTTCTACCACAATCACATCATTTTTTCCAATAACAAAATTAGAGTTGTAGTTGAGCATAATGCCACCTACAAAAGCCGTACAATCATAGCCCGAATGCTTTAAAATATGTGTAAGCATACTCGTAACAGAAGTTTTGCCATGTGAACCAGCAATCGCTATCGTAAAAGCATTTTCTGTAATCAACTCTAAGGTTTCGGAACGTTTTTTCACAAAAAAACCATGCCTCTGATAATAGCTCAATTCACTATGGTTATTTGGAATTGCTGGCGTATAAACGACAATATCAACATCTTTTGGCAAACTTTCTACATCTTCTTTAAAACGTATTTTCATGCCTTCTTTTTCGAGTTGCTTTGTCAAAACCGTTGCCGTTTTATCATAACCCAGCACCTCTATTCCCAAATGATTGAAGTATCGAGCAACTGCACTCATTCCTATGCCTCCAATGCCAATGAAGTAGGCTTTTTTGATGTTTTTTAGCTTCAAAATGTGATATTTTTAGCTGATTGTTTATTATTTTTTTAAATAAAAAATTCTAGCACATTATCATATTTTTACATAAAAACGCAAATCTAGTAAAAATAATGACGTTTTTTAACAATTTAGTAACTTGCTTTTATTTTTTTTTTCATAAAACACCTTTATTTTTTACAAAACACCCTGAAATATGTTAAAAAAATGACAATCATTATGTCTATTTTTCTGCTATTAAGTCCAAAACTTCTTTTGCAATACGGTCGGCTGCGTCTAAAATAGCCATCTTTTTGATATTTTCACTCAAAGTTTTATTTTTTTCTGCATCAAATAACAGTTCATAAATATTATCAAAAAGTTCTGTTTTTGCTTGCTCATCACGCACCATAACAGCCGCATTTTTATTGACTAAAGCCATTGCATTTGCTGTTTGATGGTCTTCAGTAACGTTTGGCGAAGGCATCAAAATAGCTGGCTTGCCCACTATGCAAAGTTCCGAAATAGTGCCTCCTGCACGAGAAACAATCGCATCGGCAGCGATGTAAGCCAAATCCATTTTATAGACAAAAGCAGTTGGAAATACACAATCCGAATAATCTTTTGCGACTTCTTTTGCCCAATCAATATAAAATTTTCCTGTTTGCCAAATAACTTGAATATTATGCTCTCGAAATTTGTCTAAATGTGCTGCAATGCCTTCGTTAATGCCTTTAGCTCCTAAGCTTCCACCTGTTACAAATAGCGTTTTTTTGTTAGGTGATAAATTAAAGTGCTTTAGTGCCTCTTCTTTTGTCCCTTTTAATGCAACAATATGATCACGCACAGGGTTTCCTGTAATAATGATTTTTTTCTCATCAAAATACTTTCCCAAATTGTCATATACAACGCAAATTTTATCAGCTCCTTTTGCCAAAAGTCTATTTGTGATACCTGGATATGAATTTTGCTCTTGTATCAAACTAGGTGTGCCTCTCAAAGCTGCCATTTTTAATAAAGGCCCACTTGCATAACCACCAACACCTACTGCTACATTTGGTTTGAAACGCCTTACAATAAAAAAAGACCTAACCAAACTCGTCAATAATTTGACTGGAAACAACAAATTTTGCCATGTCAAACGCCTTTGAAAACCACTTATCCATAAGCCTTCAATATTGTAGCCAGCTTTTGGTACAGCCGTCATTTCTATACGTCCTTTTGCTCCTACAAATAAAATTTCGATAGAGCCATCTATTTTTTTTAGTGCATTTGCTATTGCAATAGCTGGGAAAACATGGCCGCCTGTACCGCCACCGCTAACAATAACTTTTATATTTTTATTACTGCTCATTGTCAAAATGCTTAAAATAATTTTTATGATGTTTTATCTGGATTAAAGCAGATTTTAGCTTAAAAAGCTATTTACGTTTTATCAATATCACGGCTCACACTCAAAATAATTCCGATGGCAATACTCGTAAATAAAAGTGATGTTCCTCCCATACTCACAAGTGGCAAAGTCAGTCCTGTAACAGGCAATAAATTGACGGTAACGGCCATATTCATGAGTGCTTGCAACACCAGACTAATGCCTAAACCAACTGCCAAAAATGCTCCGAAAGCTCCTGGACTCTTAATAAAAATTTTGATGCACCTATACAAAAATCCGAGATACAAAAAAGCGACAATGACACCTCCTAATAAGCCATACTCTTCTATAATAATTGCATAAATAAAATCGGAATATGGGTGTGGCAAAAAGTTTCGTTGAATGCTTTTTCCTGGTGCCAAACGCACAACACCACCGTTTGCCATTGCTACTTTCGCATATTTCACTTGGTCTGGCAGTTCTTTTTCTTCCTTATCAATAAAACTTTCAATTCTGCTTTTCCATGTTCCTACACGGCCTTCATTGGGCATAATAGCGAGAAAACCAACATATAACAGAAAAGCAGTTAAGCCTAGCCAAATAGTCAATCCGATATGTTTTAAACTCACACGTCCGATAAACATAAGAATGGTGCAGGTTATAAACAAAAGTATTGCAGATGATAAGTCAGCAGGCACAATGAGCATACAAATCGTTATCATAGGAGCGGCAATCGGCACAAAGGCTTTATCAAAATCTTTAATGATATGCTGTTTTTTCGACAACATTCGAGCCGTGTACATAATTAAGGCCAGCTTTGCAAGGTCAGATGTTTGGAAAGTGATTTCCAATACGGGAACTGTTAGCCATCGCCTCGCATCATTTATATCAGTACCAAACATAAGTGTATATAACAAAAGTGGTATTGATATATATAATATCATTTGTGCTACTCTGGAGTAGTATAAATGACTGATTAAGTGTGCCGCATACATTAAGAAAAAACCAAATCCAACAAGCATCACTTGCTTGACGAGATAGTGTTCGGTGTTTCCGCTTTGCTGATTAAATGCCAAAGAACCTGTCGCACTATAAACGGCTAATATGGAAAAGAGCGATAAACTAAAAACAATAAACCATATATTTCTATCGCCTTCGAGCTTTTGCAATAGTCCTTGCATATTTTATTTTATATCGTAAAAAAATAGCGATAAATTTATTTGTTTGTGCAACAATTAAATTTGACAATTATCTATTTTTATGTTTTGTTTTTTAAATTTAGTATTAAAGTATAACATTCTAAAAACAAAAAACGAAACATTTTTTTATTTTTCTTTTGCTGTCCATTCTTTTTTCAAAGTCAAAACAGCGTCTTTAAAACGGTTTCCTCTGTCTATATAATTTTTGAACAAATCGAAACTCGCACAAGCTGGTGATAGCAAAATTGTTTCATTTCTTTTAGCTACATAAAATGCCTTTCTTACAGCATCATTTGCAGTTTGCGTTTCTACAATATTTGGCACAATATCGGCAAAAACTTGTTTAATTTTACTATTTTCTTTTCCCAAACAAACAATTGCTTTCACTTTTTGCTGCACCAAATCATACAATTCGCTATAATCATTGCCTTTATCGACACCGCCAACTATCCAAACTGTTGTTTGCGTCATGGCATCTATGGCATACCAAACGGAGTCAATATTGGTAGCTTTTGAATCATTGATAAACGTTTTTTCATCAATTGTAGCTACGTTTTCTAAGCGATGTTCGAGGCCTGCAAATGTAGGTAAAAATGCTTGAATATCAAAGGTTTTTACATCTAATAAATTGCAAACTGTCAAGGCAGCTAAGGTATTATATAAATTATGTTTGCCTTTCAATCTTAAAAAAGATTGTTTTATTTCGTAAACATTTTGCTTTGTTTTACAAATTATTTTGTTGTCTTCAATAAAGCTTCCAAAATTTCCACAAATAGCTTGCATAGAGAAGCCTAATTTTTGAGCTTTTATTTTTTGCTTTTGAAGCTGTTCTCCCAAGTATTTATCATCAAAGTTGTAAATTAGGAAATCATCTGCTGTTTGATTTTGCGTAATTTTCAGTTTTGCTGCCGCATATTCATCTAAAGAATAGTTGTAGCGATCTAAATGGTCTGGTGTTATGTTTGTAATAATTGCTATATTTGGTCGAAAATCTACAATATCGTCCAATTGAAAGCTGCTAAGTTCCAACACATAACTATCAAAATTATTTTGTGCTACTTGTTTGGCAAAACTTTCGCCTATATTTCCAGCCAAACCAACATTAAACCCAGCCGATTTGAGCAAATGATATACTAAGCTTGTCGTTGTTGTTTTGCCATTGCTACCTGTTATCGCAATGATGTTTGCTGTTGTATGTCGGCTCGCCCATTCTATTTCAGAAATTACAGGTATGTTTTTCGCTCTCAATTCTTTTATCAAAGCGATGTGATTTGGAATACCTGGACTTTTCACTACAATATCTGCTTGAAACAAGCGAGTTGGTGTATGTTTTTTTTCTTCAAAATCAATATTTTCTGCTTGCAAAACAGCCTTATGTTTTTTTGCAATACTGCTTTTATCAGAAACAAAAACTTGATGTCCTTTGGTTTTTGCCAAAATTGCTGCTCCAATACCACTTTCGCCAGCTCCAAGTATGACTATTTTTTTGCTCATAAAACTGTGTCAGGTTCTTTTGATTTAAGGTAACTGTTTATGTTGTGACATTTTTTATCTTAAAAGCTCACACCTAAATAATTACGATTTGAGTAACATAAAATACCAAAGTTTGATTTTGCCAATTTTATACAGTAGCTTTTGCAAAAATAAAAAAAATATTCAATGTATAAAAATTATTAAATCAATTATTTACAATGTATATATCTAACGTATTAATGTAAAATGAGCATTAAAAGTTTCTTGAGTCAATTGTTTTTTTGAAAAAGCTAGAACAAATATGCAGTCATAAAATATGATTTTGACGGCAAACTTTTCTAGTTAATTTAATTTAAAAATAACAAAAGTTATTAGTGCTAAGAAAATTCCTACAATCCAAAATCTCGTAACAATTTTTGCCTCGTGAATACCTTTTTTTTGATAGTGATGATGCAAAGGCGACATCAAGAAAATACGTTTTCCTTCTCCATATTTTTTGCGTGTATATTTGAAATAGCTAACTTGCATGACAACAGATAAGTTTTCTAACAAAAAGATACCACACAAAATAGGTATCAATAATTCTTTTCGTATCGTGATAGCTAAGGTTGCAATAATTCCGCCCAAAGCTAGACTACCTGTATCGCCCATAAACACTTGTGCAGGAAAGGCATTGTACCACAAAAATCCGACACAAGCACCGACAAAAGCAGCAGAAAAAACAACTAGCTCGCCTGTGTAGGGCAGATACATGATATTGAGATAATCTGCTAATATGAAATTGCCAGAAAAATAGGCGAACACGCCTAAACAAACGGCAATAATCCCTGACACTCCTGTTGCCAAGCCATCAATTCCATCGGTCAGATTTGCAGCATTCGAAACCGCTATAATAATAAAAATAATAAAGGGAATATAAATTAGAAATGCCCAATTTTGATAGCCTTCGCCAAGAAAAGACAATGGTTTGCTATAATCAAATTGATAGGTTTTGACAAATGGAATACTTGTTGTTGTGGCTCGATAGTCGACTACCAAACGGTCTTCGCCATCTGTTTTTACTTGCTTTCGCTCTATTTCTTGATAAAATGTTTTTTCTTGATGTGTTGATACATCTTCTCGCACCACAACATCAGGATGAAAATACATCACACTTCCAACAATTAAACCTAAGCCTATTTGTCCAATGATTTTGCTACGGCCTCGCAAGCCGCCTTTATCTTTTTTGAATACTTTGATATAATCATCAATAAAACCAATCGCTCCCATCCAAATTGTGGTTACCAACATCAAAATAATATAGATATTATCTAGTTTTGCCAGCAAAATAGTCGGTAACAAAATAGCCAATAAGATGATAAGTCCACCCATAGTAGGCGTTCCTTGTTTTTGTTTTTCGCCAATCAAGCCCAAATCTCTAATTTTATCGGCTACTTGCAAATTTCGCAAGCGGTCTATCATTCGGCCGCCAAAAACTACGGTAATAATCAACGAAATGAGCATTGCAATAGCTGCTCGGAAAGAGATAAATTGAAACGCACCAGAACCCGGAAAGTTGAGCTGGTCAAGATATTCAAATAGATAGTATAACACTTTTTTGATTTAATGGTTACGGATAAAATAAGGTTTTTTGAGTTTCGAGTTTCGAGTTTTTAATTTGTAGCTTTGAGTTTTAATGCTTTTTCAAGTTCTATTTTGTCATCAAAAGGATATTTCACGCCATCAATTTCTTGATATTTTTCGTGTCCTTTGCCAGCCAACAAAATAATGTCGCCTTTTTTTGCCATCATGCAAGCAGCTTTTATGGCTTCTCTCCTATTTGTGATAGATAGTGTCTTGTGGCTGTATTCTGCCTCCACACCTTTTTCCATATCTTCAATAATTGTTTCTGCTCGTTCTGTTCTAGGATTATCGGAAGTCAAAATAATTTTATTGCTCATTCGACAAGCAATTTTAGCCATCATTGGCCGCTTGCCTTTGTCTCTATCGCCACCGCAACCTACAATCGTAATAACTTGTTCATTGTTTGTGCGTATATCTTTAATTGTTGTCAAAACTTTGAGCAAAGCATCTGGCGTATGTGCATAGTCGACAATTCCGACAATACTGTTATTTATATTTCCAACATAATCGAAACGGCCTTCGGCAGTTTTCAAAGCACTCAAAACAGTCAATACTTCTACGGCTTCTTCGCCCAATAATCTGGCTGTTGCATAAACACACAGCAAATTGTAGGCATTAAATTCGCCAATGAGTAAGCTATGCACTTCTTTTTCATCAATATTCAACGATAGGCCGCTAAAGTCATTCGACAATATTTTGGCTTTAAAATCTGCCATTTTTTTTAGGGCATAAGTATTGCGAGCGGCTTTTGTGTTTTGCAACATGATTTTGCCTTGCTTATCATCGAGGTTTACGAGAGCAAAAGCTGTTTTTGGCAGTTGGTCAAAAAAACCTTTTTTGGCTTCAATATATGCTTTAAATGAGCCATGATAATCGACGTGGTCGTGCGACATATTCGTAAAAATACCTCCTGCAAATTCGATGCCTTCGATACGTTTTTGCGTCACGGCATGAGAGCTCACTTCCATAAAACAATATTCGCAACCTTCTTCTATCATTTCGGCTAAAAGCTGATTTAGTCTTAAAGCATTTGGCGTAGTATGTGTTGCATCAAAAACTTCCTCATTTATTTGATATTGAATAGTGGAAATCAAGCCGACATTATATTTCAAACTTCTAAAAAGCTTGAATAGCAAAGTAGCTGTTGTTGTTTTGCCGTTTGTGCCTGTTATGCCTACAAGTTTTATTTTTTTTGAAGGTTCTCCATAAAAATTTGAAGCTGTTGTAGCTAAAGCTTTTTGACTGTCTGCTACTCGCAAATAGGTGATATCTTCGAGCAAATTTGTAGGCAATGTTTCGCAAACTACTGCAACTGCTCCTTTCAAAATTGCTTTATCTATATATTTGTGTCCATCTGTTTGTAAGCCTTTAATAGCTATAAAAAGTCCATTTTCGCTCGACAAACGAGAATCAAATTGTATGTTTGTAATCTTTTTGTTCGTGCTGCCAACTACTTCTTGCAATCGAACCGTGTATAATATTTCGCTTAATATATTTGACAATGTTGTTTTTCTTTTTTTAAGTACCAAAAACTATTTAATAAAACATTTGTTTTGTGGCTAACGCATTGATATTTCTGGTGTTATATTGTTCTGAAATGCCCAAAAACTTCTGAACGACTACTTAATGCACTATAATCTAAGTAATTCTACATTTTGAGACTATTAGAAATGACATATTTCTAAAACAATAAGTGTCCATTCTTTTTTATATTTGACTCTTTTGGCTAGAAAAATATGTCATTTCTTTCTTGTTATTGAAAGAAAAAATTTAAGTGAGCTTAGACGTGACAGGTTTTAAAAACCTGTCACGTCTCAACAAACGGCTAACATTTCTCAAAAACCTTAGAAAATTTAAATTACAGTGTACTTAATACACTGTAATTTAAGTAATTGTCATTTTAGCCTTTTTATTACATGTTATTTTATTCCAAAAAAACGACGAAGTCATCGCCGTTGCTGTGTGTTATCACCAACAAGGGCATGTCGTTCTTTTTTTAGTATTTAGGTGGAAGGCACTTTAAAAATGCCTTCCACCTTGATTATCATAACATTTCTATGAAACAAACCTTAAAAACTTATAGTACAGTGTACTTAATTCAACTCTAAGGTTATAATTGTTCCTTTTTCAAAAGGCGTACCATAAGTGGGTGCTTGCTTTCGCACTTTTCCATGTCCTTTGAAACGCACTCTCAGACCATGATTTTCGAGTACATACATAGCATCTCTCAATCCCATACCTGTAACATTTGGTATTAAATGGTCAATAACTTTCAATTCTTGTAATAAAATCGCTTCTTCGTGCCTTTTTGGAACAACCCATTGAGCATCTGCCATTGGCATATTTGAAACGTTCATTTTTTTATAAATAGTTGTTATATCTTCTTGATAGCCATGATTTGCAATAGGCGTTTTAACTATTGTTTTTTGTTCTTTCGTATTAATGCCTTCTTGAATATCAATGCTATTTGCATATAATTTTTCTACAATTTCTTTTAAAATAGGGCCTGCTACTGTTCCACCATAAATATCTCCCATAGAAGGTTGATACACCACAACAATACACGAATAAATTGGTTTTTCGGCAGGAAAAAAGCCAGCGATAGATGCTTGATGTCGTTTTTCTTCATAGCCTTTGTCATTGCGTGCTATCCGAGCCGTTCCTGTTTTGCAAGCCATTGATACCTTGTCAGATTTTAGTGCTTTTGCTGTTCCATATTTGCCTTCTACCACATTAAACAACATTTTCTGAACAGTTCTTGCTGTGCTTTTTTTACAAACTTGTTCTATTAAAACTTCGTCTTTTGTATGTTTTAATACTTGATTGTCTTTTTTAATATCTGTGACCAAATACGGCTTCATCATTTTTCCATCATTCGCAATAGTATTAAAAAAGTTTAATACTTGAAGTGGTGTGAATTCTAATTCATAACCAATCGACATTTGCGTTAGACTAATTCCTGTCCAATCTTTGCTTTCATGGCTTTTGACAACAGGCAAACCTTCACCTCGAATTTCAACTCCAGTAGGTTGTGTCAAGCCCATTTTTTGCAAGTGCGACAAAAAGTTTTCGGGATTATCGCCATAAAAACGGTCTGTTAGTTTTGAAATGCCAACATTAGACGATATTTCAATGACACGAGATAATGTAATATTGTTTTCGGGGTGCCAAGCTGAGTCGTGCATCCATTTATCATGATAAAGCTTTTTGCCATATTCGATATCAACGAGTGTGCTATCATCTACAAATCCATCGTCTAGCAAGGCTGTTAGTGCAGCTATTTTTATGGTAGAACCATGCTCACTTTTCGTTCCTACAGCATGATTGTAGGTTTCGTGATACGAGCTGTCTTGCCCCATCTGTAAATTTGCAATTGCTTTTATCTTTCCTGTTGCAACTTCCATCACGATAGCACAACCATGTTTTGCCCAATGTTTTCGTATTCCTTTATCCAATGCTTTTTCTACAATATCTTGCATATTTACATTGATAGTAGTGTATAAATCATTGCCATTATCTACCTCAATATCTGTCACATCAAACAAAGGCTGCCAGATGCCGCTAATGAGTTGTTGCGATTGAGGTGCTTTACTGCCTCTCAGATACGAATTAAATTGTCCTTCTAAGCCTACTTGACTTTTGGTGCGACTATAACCAATGGTTCGACGGGCCAAAAAGCCAAAAGGATTCACTCTTCTGTTGTCGAGTTCGAGAATAAGTCCTCCTCTATGACGGCCATGTTTGAGGATTGGCCAGCTTTTCACTATCGGCAAATCGCTATAATCTACGCCTTTCTGTATCAAGACATAGCGTCGTCGTTTGGCTCTTGCTTCCTCTAATTTCAAGCGATAATCAGCTTTGCTGGCATCTTGAAAATACTTTTCTAAACAACCTGCTAAACTATCTACGCCATATTTGAAAATACTATCAGATGGCACAGTCATATCTACATGAATGTCAAAGAACGGTAGAGAAGTCGCCAACAAGTGTCCGTTTTCTGAATAAATATTGCCTCTTTCGCCTTCTATCGTATCTATTCTTGCAAACTTTGCTCCTACTTCTCGCCACTCATCGCCTTCTACTACTACTACTCGAAAAGCTTGGGCAATGATTAGAAAAGCCATGCTGCACAAGAAAATAAAAACTATATTTATACGAGCTAATATATCTTTTTTTATGCTCAATGTTGTTTGTGTCTTTGGTTTAAAAAACTTTAGGGTAATTAAGTGCCAAGCACTTTTTAATAAAGAGTAGGAATTATTGCTACTGCATTGATATTTAGTATGGCATTTTTCACAATTTGCAAAACAAACCTGTCCAACTGCTTATACTATATGTTAAAAAAATAACTAACGCATTTTTTCAATTTGCTGTTTAGAAACAATAATTTTTTTCGGTGGTTCTGTCAATGCTTCTAAGCCTTGGTCTTTCACCAATTTCGCAATTTCAGATTGTTTGTTTCTAATTTCCAATTGTGATTTTACACTTTTATATTCCCATTTCAGCTCTCGCAGTTGTCTATTTGTTTTGTTGAGCTGACGCATATTTTTTTCGGCATATCTTGTATTTCCAATATAGATAATAGCAATCAATGACAAAAACAGCAAAAAGCGAACATTGTCAATAAAAAAGTTTTTTTCAAACTCTTCACTATTAAATGCTTGCCCTAATCGGTTTTTCAATAATTCTGATACACTTTTTTTTTTAGCCATAACTACTTATAGTAATTTTCAATGTAATTGCGTATAAAGTCTTGATTATCAAGGAGTTAGAATAAAACATAAGCTTAACAACTATCTCTTATCTTTTTAACCTGAATTAGTACCTTAACAAAGCTTTTTTCGATTTTTTTATATCAAAAACATTGAAATGTAAACTTGAAGATTAAGCACATAAGTTGCTGATTATCAATAATTTAACGCATTTTTTTATAAAAGCAATGCCTATTTATTTTTTTTCAGCAATACGCATTTTCGCACTACTTGCTTTTGAATTTCTTTTTGTTTCTTTTGTGGTTGGCAAAATCACTTTTTTAGAAATAATTTTAAAGACAGGCTTTGCATTTCCATATAAAAAACGCTCTTCTTCAGCTTGCTTTTCAGTTGCATTTTTCATATAGTTTTTCACGATTCGGTCTTCGATAGAATGATAGCTAATGACGACTAAACGACCTTTTTTATTTAAAATTTCGGCACTTTGTTCTAGCAACTCTCGCAAGGCTTGCATTTCGCCATTTACTTCTATTCGTATGGCCTGAAACAACTGTGCATAAAATTTGTGTTCATAGCCTTTGACATGATTTTGTACCACATTTTTCAAATCGCCTGTCGTATTTATCGCTCCCAACTTTCTGGCTGTGACGATTGCAGTAGCCAATTGAAACGAATTTGGCAAGTCGCTATATTGCTTAAACATATCAATAAGTTGCTGTTTCGTATATCTATTCAGCACCTGATGAGCCGTCGTTTCGCCTTGCTGATTCATACGCATATCTAGTTTTTCATTGTCGAAACGAATAGAAAAACCACGCTCTGGCGTATTGAATTGATGCCACGAAACGCCCAAATCTGCTAAAATACCATCTACTTTTCGCACACCATGTAGGCGAAGGTAGCGTTTGATATGCCGAAAGTTTTGAGCAATAAACACTAATTTGTCGTCTTGCAAAAGATTATTTTGAGCATCAATATCTTGGTCAAAAGCATAGAGTTTCCCTTTTTTGAGCTTGGCTAAAATAACTTTTGAGTGTCCGCCACCGCCAAAAGTGACATCTACATAAATGCCGTCTTCTTTAATATTTAAACCGTCTATCGACTCTTGTAGCAAAACGGGTTCGTGATATTGACTCATATTTTTTGTACTAAAATTGTTTTTTTAGGTGGATATAAAACTATCTCTACTGAGCATTTATTAAATATTTTTTTTTCAAAAAAATGACACTTTTTGTTACAAATATTTATTGATGATAATATTAGAAGGAGTATAAATCTAAAAAGCTATTGGCTGTCGTATTTTTAGAAATATGTCATTTCTCACATTAAAAAAAGTGAACGAAATTTAGTTTAAATATTAATTCAATAAACTATTGATAGTTATCGCAGGTTTTTCGCCCATGACATCGTTGGCTAATTTTGAAAAATCTTCTGACGAAAAATCCATCAATTCTTCAAATGCCGTCGGATTCCAAAGCTCTATTCTATTTTGCTCTGGCAAACCTAACAGCAAAACTTCTTTACTCAAACTTGCATAAGACAACAAATCTTTTGGCAGTAGCAAACGATTTGTGCTATCAAGTGTTATTTCAGAAGCTCTAGCGAAAAAGCGATAAAACATGCGTTGTTTTCGGCCATATAAATTCAGTTTTTTCATTTCGCTCATCACTTTTTGCCATTCAGAAAGCGTGTATAACGTCAAACATTTTTCGATGCCTCTATTCAAAACAAAAGTGTGCGTATGGTTTTCTGGCAATTGTTTCAAGAAACGAGCAGGCATTACTATTCTGCCTTTCGCATCTATCTTACCTTTTATTTCACCTAAAAAACCTGCCATATTTTGACTATTGACTTAAAAATTAAATCTTTTTGAATGCAAAGTAAACATTTAAGTTAGCTATGATAACTGCCTGATTTTCAGGCTTCTAGCTTTTACAACAAATGTTTATATAATTGTGTTCAATACTCAATTTGTAAAAATACCACTTTTTGACACTTTTTACCACTTTTTGAGTAAAAAAATAAAAAAAATCTCATAAAAATAATTCTTTACTATTTTTTAACAGTTTTTTGTGACTTTGTTTGTTTCTCATTTCGCATCTATGTAGCTTTGCAAAAGACGAAAAACTAAAAAAAAACAGCTTCGGCATGGAACATATACAGCGATATTTTACGGATTTGAGCGAAAAGCAAGTGAAACAACTCACTCAACTTGGCGAGTTTTATAAGGAATGGAATGTTAAGATAAATGTTATTTCGAGGAAAGATATTGAAAATGTCTATTGCAATCATATTTTACACGCTATGAGTATCGCAAAAGTCATTCAATTTAAGCCTTATACGCACATTCTCGACATCGGAACAGGTGGCGGATTGCCTGGCCTACCGTTGGCGATTTTGTTTCCTAAAGTGCGGTTTCATCTCGTGGATTCTATCAGAAAAAAGATTAGAGTAGTGCAAGCGGCTGTCGATGCTTTGGGCTTAGAAAATGTGGTAGCGGAACAAAAACGTGCAGAACAGTTGCAAGGTAGAAATTATGATTTTGTGACGTGTAGAGGTGTTGCGAAGCTAGAAAAGTTGAAGGTTTGGTCGAAAAACCTGATTAGTAAAGGCGACAATAATCATTATAACGAGTTGCCAAATGGCTTGCTGGCCTTGAAAGGTGGCGATTTGACGGAGGAAATAAAATCTGTGAAGCAAAAGGTAAAGGTGTTTCCACTTCGCAAAATGTTTGATTTGCCTTTTTATGAGGAGAAATATGTGTTGTTTTTGAGGTTGTAAAAAATATTTTTTGCCTAAAGAAAAAAACTTTAAAAGCAAAGATAACAATAAAGTCCCCTCCCTAAAAAATACTTTTGTTATAACATCTTTTGAGAGTGCGTTTTCATAGATAATTTTGTCTTTTTAGTCCTTTTCTCGAAGAACCCACCCCAACCCCTCCCAAGAGGGAACTTTCTTGTTACTTTTATTTAGAGTGCTTGTTTTATTTCCAAAAAATGGCCGTCAAAAAAAAAAGGTGCTTATTAAAAAGCACCTCTATTAAGTTATTTAGTATCTTAAACCTCATCATCTAGCTGCACATAAGCATGATAAACGAACTCATCGGAAAGCTGCCACCATTTTTCGTTTGCCTTTTTTTGCACAAAAACCGTATCGCCATTCTGAACAGTTCGAGATATATTGCTTGGATTATTTTCTACTTTCGGCTGCATTCTGATGTTCAATTTGTCGCCTTCTCCCAAATTCACAATCTTTGCTTTTCGCAGTATAACCTCCTCATTATCAGTGACTTGTGGCTTTGGACTTACAAGAATAGGTTTAGGTGTAAATGACGAAACTGGTGTTTTCGTTTTTGTGGTTTTGCTAGGCATTGGAGGAATAGTTTTTCCAGAAGCTGCCATTTGTACAGCCTTCAAAGCATTCACTCGGCCAAAGCCATAGCGTACCGAATAGCCACGAGCATCGTACTCACTTTCATGTCCGATTTTGTCGGCCGAATGTGCCAAAATGCTTTTTACCTCGCTGGCTGTCAGGTTTGGATTTGCCGACAACATCAATGCACAAACGCCAGCGACCAAAGGGGTAGCTGCCGAAGTGCCTTGAAAATGTGTGTAGTTTGCAAACTTGCCTGTGCTGTTCATAAAAGGCGAATACCAATGACTACCTGCCCAACTCGGACTCGGTGCGATAATCGGCCACGTTCCGCCTGGTGCTGTAACACATAGTTCTTCGCCCATGTTCGAATAGCCTGCATGAGTGTCTCGGCTTGTGCTTGCTCCTACTGCAATAACATTTGGATGAGTAGCCAAAAAATTGAGGCGATACATGCCTTCATTTCCTGCTGCAATTAGAATAATTGTGCCTTTTCCGTTTCTTCCTTCGGTGGCTAATCGAGTGAGTTCGGCAGCGATATTTTGGTTCAAAGGATAATACGAATCGTCTCTTGTTTGTCCCCAGCTAAGGCTCAAAATATCTGTTCCTTTTGCGATACAATCATCAACAAGCTGTCTGAAAAAACTCCAAATAAAAGAATTGCCATGCCAAAGCATTAGTTTTGCATTCGGAGCAACGCCAATCGTTCCTGCACCATTATTTGCTGCTGCTGCAATACCTGCACAAGGCGTTCCGTGCTTATATTCTTGTGGCAAAGTTGGCGTTTGTCCCCAATAACTATAAGTATCAACTATTTTGTTAGGAGCATTAAAATCTGGGTGGTAAATATCGAAGCCTCTATCGTTTACTGCAATTTTGACATTGCTGCTGCCATAATTTCTCAAAAAATTCCATGCTTGCAAAACCTTTGCATCAGCATTTGCAGTCAGCTCAAAATCGGAGTGTTGCACATCAAGTTTTCCTTTGTTTTCCAAATGCCATTGGTGTGGAAATAAATCTTCTGATGGTCGCAAACTATAATGTTCTGGTTCTGTATCAAGGTCTATTTCTACATCTTCAATCTGTGGCAAAGCTTCTAAAGCGGCTGCAAAATCTACCGAATTTATGCCTGTTGCAACTTTTACAACCGTTCTAGTGTCGGAATAAGCTTTAATAAAAACTAAATTATTTGTTTCAATGATTTGTTTTTGTTGTTCAGCACTCGTTTCTTCGCCAAAAACAAGCAATAATTCACCGCTAGGAATAAACAATTTATTGCTTCCTTCTTTGCTGTAAATCGGCGTTTCATCTATACCATCTGTCAAACTTCGTGTCGTTGTGCCATCTTCATTTCTCACAATTTTTCGGCCACCAATTACTGCTACAACATCAATATCTCTATCGTTCAAGCCTCTTGAAGTCGGCTTTACTTGATGGTTTTCTTTGCGTTGCAAGCTTATTTTTTGACCGTTAAAGGTAACATTTTTGTTGTTTTGCATAGATTTTTTTTCTTTAAAAAATGGGATTGAAATTGATACTAAGTGCCAAATCTTATTAAAAGTAATGCTTGGCACTTAAAAAATAGAGAAATATCAAGGGATATAATAAAAAGACGCATAAATAGCTTGCATTCCTTAAAAAAAGAGCAGAAACTTTCAGTTATTTTTTTGTTAAAAAATCAGAGTTACACACCTACTCTTATAACATTTAAATCACAAATAATTCCTAGCGAAAAGGCTGTCTAGGTTGTTTGACAAGTCTATGAACACCACTTGAAATTTCAGACCAAAATTCATCAGCGTCAGGCCATCTCGACAAATGTAACCTATTTTTAGGCAAAGGTTCATTTTCGGCAAAACTAAAAATTTCTTTTCTTTCCCATTCACATTGTCGCACAATAATAGGAATAACACGAGTTTTTCCCTCCTCTTCTCGCTGCAAAGCTGCTTTAATTTCTTTTTCCCAAAGCTCTTTATTGGTCAAAAAATCTATGCTGATGAGTAGCAAAACTATGTCGGCTTCTTGCATATTTTCTTGCGTCACTTCATCCACTTTATCGCTTGCTATTATCTTATTTTTCGCCCAAATCTCAATCTTTTTTTCTCGTTCCAAAATCTTTAAATGCTTTTCTAGCCGCTCAAAATGTTCAGTATCTTTTGCATCATAAACAATAAATACTTTCATTGCTTTTTGTTCTCGCTTTCGCAAAGGCTGTTCTAAGCGGCTGAAATGTTGTAGGAAACTGCCGAAAAGCTGAAAATCATTGCGTTTGTAGCTTTTATTATTTTCGTAGTGTACGCCATTTCCGCCAGAATTTTCTAAAAAACTATGTAGCGTTACCCAATCTTTGCCATCTACCGAAATTTCCTCTTTTGCATCTGCATTGATTTTCCGAATGCCATCGAAACGCTTGCGAATATCATACAAAAACTGTGCTTTGCGGCTACCATACAAACACACTTTTAAATAACGCTCATAGCTACTGACATTTTCACTAGCCAAAACGCTTTCTACATAAATATCTGTGTTGCTTTTACTATCTCTCCATGCAATGCCGTTTTTCCAATAGTGTGCCTCGCCAGCTTTCAAAGTTTGGGCAGTACGCACTATAAAACGCTCTATGATGGACTGATGCAAAAACAAATAAGTGAGTTTGTAATAAATTACTTCTTTTTCATGCCGAAATTCTGCAAAAGGTGGTGCTACTGCCGACAACAATTGCGGTACGACATATTCTTTTTCCTCTTCTTCGGTTTGTCTATCTGTCAATTCAAAAGCTATTTCGCAACTCAACATAAAACCAATAAATACTCTTTTTTCTGCCAAATTGTGCTTTTTCCAAATCCTTTCTAGCTCATAAAACTGAATACTCCTTTTATTATTTAGAAAATGTTTGTCTCTCAATATTTCATAAACGCCATCTATCGCCCATTGTTGCTGCAACAAAATCTTATTATCAAACAGATTTTTTTGATAATACAAACTGCCTGTATCGTGCAAATAAGCAATGAGTGTATCGTGAGACACAACTTTGCGATGTTTGCAAATCGCTAAATAATCGGCATAAGTCAAAAAATGCTTACTTTTGTCGGCTTTTAATTCCTCTATCTGTATGCGAACTTCCAACCAATTTTCAGGCAAAATTTCTTTGTACTGTTTTTGCAATTCCTCTAGCTGTTCTGCTATTTCGCTACGCAATGCTCGAATGCCTTTGTTTGTTTTCGCACTCACTTTTAGGTTTTGGCCAAACTGCAAACCGTGATGTGTTTCGTAATATCTTTTTAGCTTTTCCAAATCATCGGACAGCAAATTATCTGACGACATATCTATTTTGCTTTGTACCAAAATCACACGGCTACCTTTGCCCAAATCGGCGATATAATCGAGCCAATAGCTAGGCTGAAAATAGGTTTCATCTGGCATATATTCTTTTTGTGGCGTATAAACCAACAAATACAAAGTGCGAGGGCTTAAAAATAAACGGTGTGTAGCGTGATAGATTTCTTGGCCGCCAAAGTCCCAAACATTAGCGATAACAGTAGGATCTTCTAGCTTCCAATTTCTGATAATAACGCCATGTGTACGCTCTTTTAGTGGAATGTCAATATATTTTTTATCTAGCAAACGATGTACTAAAGTTGTTTTTCCGACACAGCCATTGCCTACTATTTGGAGTTTGATGTATTTTTCTGATGTGGCTTTTGAGTTTTCAATGTCTTTGAAATAGTTTAAAATGGTTTGAGTTCCTTGTAAAACTATATTTTTAGGAGGTTTTTGCCAAGGGTTATAACTTAAACTCATTGAGATTCCTTTTTTTATAAAAGGTAATAAAGGTGTCAAGTCTTTGATTTGATTTGAATTAATATTAAGTTCTTTCAAATTCGACAGTTTATCTAAGTTTTCTAGCTTGCTAATTTGATTATCTTTTATATACAATGTTTCCAAACTCGGCAAATTATCTAAATTTTGTATCTGGCTAATTTTATTATAGCTAAAATACAATTTTTCCAAACTCGGCAAATTATCTAAATTTTGTATCTGGCTGATTTTATTATAGCTAATATCAAGTATTTCCAAACTCGGCAAATTATCTAAATTTTGTATCTGGCTAATTTGATTACGGCTAATATTAAGTTCTTGCAAACTCGGCAAATTATCTAAATTTTGTATCTGGCTGATTTTATTAGAGCTAATATCAAGTATTTCCAAACTCAGCAAATTATCTGAATTTTGTATCTGGCTGATTTTATTAGAGCTAATATCAAGTATTTCCAAACTCAGCAAATTATCTAAATTTTGTATTTGGCTAATTTGATTATGGCTAATATTAAGTTCTTGCAAACTCGGCAAATTATCTAAATTTTGTATTTGGCTAATTTGATTATGGCTAATATTAAGTTC
>JBMZCV010000065.1:0-24412 GCA_049613665.1 Chitinophagales bacterium
CGTTTTTTTTATCAAGTAAAAAAATGAACAACTAGCCAAAAGGGACTACACGAAAAATATATTTTCTTCCTTATGTTATTTTTGCAGCACCCAAATTGTCAAAGAACCATCAGATATTTATATTGAATCTTACTTTTTATACTCAAAAAATATTTCTGTTGCTCCAAAACCATATAAATGATGGTATTCATTTTTAAAATTTTTCACTTCTGCATAACAACGCAAAAGTTTAAAAATTTCGCTTTTCAATTTGCCTTTGCCCAAACCATGTATCGCTATCATGCTTTTTTCTTCCCGCTTGATAGCTTCTTCCAAGTGCTTTTCAAAATGCTGCAATTGTGTACGCAAAATTTCGCCAGAACGCAAATGACGATAAGATTTTAGCAGCTTTTCGATGTGCAAATCTATGACTCGAAGTTCGGCATTTATCGTAACAACTTTCTGAATATCGCCTTTTTTCTGCTCAACAAACTCTTTTTCATACATACTATGTTTTATTTTGAGCAAATCTTTTTTCGTTAAACGTACAGGCTTATTTTTTTCTGCCTCTTTTATTCTTTCATCAACGATGCCTAGCTGCTTATTTACACTATTTACAATGGGATAAGTGTATGCTCTGCCATTAATTTTTAACACATCATCAGGGCTTTTTCTCAACATTCTGTTTTTTGGAGACACAGTTCGTTCAAAAAAAGCTGGCTTTCCTTTTTCTTGCTTTGGCAAATAAATTCGAAAGTAAAACTTTGGTTTGTCATTCAATTGTTCATATTCAATTGAGTTTAAAATCATACACCCTCTTCTATTGATGTTTTTTGTTAAAGTAAATTCTACTTTTTCATCAAGCAACATTTTATAATCAAATTTCAAGCTTTTGCCCGAGCTATTGTTTAAATGTAGCAAAAAATATTTAATCGTCAGGTCTTCATTATAAAACGGCTGCATCAAAAATTGCAACCCTCTATCTGGCAACTCATCTGGCTTTGCATTAAAACCCATTTCTTTGGCAGCATTTCCAGCTTTTTGTCTATTTTTTTCTACTATTTTGGCTCTTTTTTGTGGCGATTTATACGTTTCGACAAAAGCTTTACTTTTTGCTACTTTATTGGTTTCCACCTTTTTTACATGCTCTAAATAGACAGGAATTTCATCGCCATCTAAATCTAACAAAACAGTAAGTGCATCTATATAATCTATCACAACGCCAACTTCTTCGGTAAAAACGATTTGAACCGCATCTCCTTTTCTAATGTTCACTTTATAATTTGGGTTTTGATTGTTGAAGGAATTTGTTTTTTTAAGAGAAACAACTAATTGATTATTAGGGTTTTATATTTAATTATATTTCAGCAACTAAATGTGTTAAAATATGATTATTTATTTTACGATAGTTAATTTTGAGTTGTTTTCTAATATTTTCTTTCGCAAAAATAGCTTCAATATAGCCAGAATAAATTTCGCTTTCTTTTTTGTTGTGTTTTACCTTCACAATTTGCAGATGTTTTTTAAAATCAACTCCTTTTTTGCTATACCATTTATATAGCGTTTCTTTCGCAGACCAAAAAGCAGTTAGCATAAATTGAGGTTGATTCAACAATAAATTTTGCTCTCCTTTGGTCAAAAACTTTTGCTTTATTTTTTCAACTCTAGGATGTATGTTTTCTACATCTATACCTACTTGTTTTTTTTCGTGCAAAATAATAGCGACATATTCCAAACTATGCGAAATGCTAATTTGATACATTTCATTTTTTAAATAAGGCTTTTTATGCAAATTATAACTAATTTCAACATTAGTTTTTTGCAACATTTCAGCCAATAATAAACGCACACAAAGCCATTCTTTTTTGCGACGTAGGCTACCGAAACTATTGACTTTCGCAGTTTCTTTTGGCAGTTTTTTGAGCAAAAATATTAGCTCCTCCGTTATCTGCCACAAACCTATTTGCTCTTTATCTGTTGTTGTAATTGTTTGAACTAAAGGCACTCTTATTTTTTAGTGAAAAGGTGATAGCAAAATTAAGTGTTTTTAATCTATTTTTATAATTTTTTGTATGTTATGAGAAAAAAGAGGCTTTATTTTTAAACCTATTTACCTATTTGGCTATCGAAACTGTTGTAGCTGTTTTATTTTGGCGTTATTTTTTTGATAAATACCTAAAAACATTGCTAAAAAAACACTACCTTACTTTTTAGATATTAAAGCATACAAAAACAAATTCAATTATATATTTTTAATTTAAAAAAAAATTAGCATGAAGTATTTAATGCAATTATTCGCTTTAGGATTATTTTTCGTTAGTTTTGGCCTTTCGGCACAAACCGTAACAGGAAAATGGAAAACAATTGACGATGAGACCAACAAGGCCAAATCTATCGTTGAGATTTATGAGAAAGATGGCAAAATGTATGGTAAAATTATCGAACTTTTTCGTGGTGCTGACGAAGACCAAGACCCTGTTTGCGACAAGTGTAAAGACCATCGCAAAGATAAAAAAATCATAGGCATGAATATCGTTTCAGATATGAAAAAAGACGGTAGCGAGTATGGTGGTGGTGAGATTATGGACCCTGCAAATGGCAAGATTTATACTTGTAAGCTTTGGTTAGAAGATGACAAAACCTTGAAAGTTCGTGGCTATTGGGGATTTATCTATCGTACACAGACTTGGCATAGAGCAGAATAGTCGATTCGTTTGTCAAATATCCAAAAAAAGCTTCATTGTATGTCATACGATGAAGCTTTTTTTGGATATTTGCAATTTGAAAATTGTGGAAGCGAAAAAACACATTTAGAATTTACTTAAAGTGTGGTTTTTTGTCAATTTCTTTTTTATTAACAGTAAGGCTAAGACAATCAAACTTATCTTCTTGGGTTGTATCATCAAAATCACGATATAAATAGCGGTGTGTGTGGTCGCAAAAGCAAGCCCAAAAGCGACGTTTTGGTTCATATGCTTTTTGATAAATATCACGCTCTCCTGGAATATACCAACGTGACCATGCTCCACTAAACCATTGAATTTGATAGGCAATAATTCTTCGGTTTAATATTTTTTTATCTAAATCAAGGTCTAAAGATTGAGTCCAGCATGTATTTCTACTTGCCAAACAAAGGACTTCTTTGATAGTGCCTCCCAATAAAGAATCAACATTCATGATATAAGTTTTTTTAGAACCTAATGCAATATAGCTTTGTTATATAACTCATTTTGTATTACTAATATTTATTGTTTTTGCCATGTCAAATATACAACATAATTTCTTTTTTCTCTTTTAATATGTTCATATATTACAAACATATGAACATATATTACAAATATTTTTTGTCACTTTAAATAACTGTCATTCAAACAAGCGTTTAAATATAAAAAAATTATGATATATTTATTTGAATATAAAAATAAGCTGCATTTTGGCAATATGGTTGAAACAAGTGCTTTAGAACAATTTTTGCAAACAATATGGTTGCAAAGAAAAAGTAATTTTTTGTTTAAAAGTTATTCTGTTTTCTTTGACGGAAATAAAATAGGCAAGGTCACACAAGGTTTTTTAAATATTGATAGAACCAATCATATACAATCTCAAAATTATATTGGATTGGTTCAGTTTCAAGGAAAAACGATACATTTTTTACCAAAACTTTTTTATACAAAAGATACTTTTTCTCACAAAGTAATTGCTCAACTCTCGCAAATTCATCTCATCTGGTGGTTGAGTTATGCTCAAAAAATGCACTTTCCATTCTCTTTAGCTCAATTCGATGTTTTTGTTAAAAATAATTTTAGCTTAAATGAAGTTCTAATATTTCATTTTGCTCAACTTTGTTTGCAAAAGCTTTCACAAGGTATTTACAATGATTTTCATTTCACAACGAACAATAAAGCGTATGTAAAAGGAAAAATAATTACTAATTTGTATGTTTCGAAATCTATGAGTAGTTCAAAATATCAAAGTATTCCTTGCAAATATGAAACTCATAGTCACAAAAATTTGTTCAATATTATTGTAAAAAATGTGTGTCTGCGATTGTTAGGCATCACCAAACAACAAAAGATAAAAAGCTTACTAAATCAACTCATCAATCGCTTTTATGATTTACCTATTCAAAATATTAGGCTTGAAGATTGCGAAAAAGTTCGTATAAATCCAATTTTTGAGGAATGGCAACTTTTGTTTGATTATTGCAAAATGTTTTTAAGCAATATGCAGCATATGCAAACCGCAAATCGAACACAAAAAATAGCTGCTATCTCATTTTTAGTGCCTACGGAAAATTTGTTTGAAGAGTTTATTTATGGCTTTTTGAAAAAACATTTTCCAAAACAAAGCATGACGTATCAAGATAATACGACTTTTTTGGCAAGAGATTCGCAAAATCGCCCAAGCTTTAGGCTCAAACAAGACCTGGTTATAAAAAAATATGATGGAAGCCTTCTTATTTTAGATGCAAAATACAAACTTATTACTATTGAAAATGGTGTTGCCAAAGGCATTTCATCAGCCGATTTGTATCAAATAACAGCTTATGCAATGAGGCGAAAATGTAGAACAGTAATTTTGTTATATCCTAGCTTTTTTGAAGGTTTTGACAAAAAAAACAATAATATCAACAGCGATAATTTAGCAGCTTATTATATGACAGAAGAATTTTCGCAAACCAAAATAAAAATCAGTATTGTCAAAATGCCTTTTGCGATTTCTCCTTCTATTTTTGACAATTTGCAAACAGTTGCGGAACAACTTGCTAATTTAGAGGCCTATTTAAAAGATTTTTTTGAGCAATTGTTGTTTGAAAAATAGCTTCAAATATCAAACATTATTTAACAATAGTTCTGACATTCATACCTTTTTTTATCAAAGGCTTAAACATACTATTTTTTTTAGGCTAAGATGGCCAATATTTGCCAATTTAATAGCCTTTTGAGCTGAAATATAGTATGTTTCCCTTGCCAAAAGGAGTCTTTTTATTCAACTGAAAATTGTTATAAAAAATGTCCGAACTGTTGCATTACATTAACAATAAATATTTAAAACCTTAAAAATCAAGCTAATATGAAGAAAACAATTTGGGCTTTACTTTTTTTTACTATTTCAACCATTATTTTTTTTTCGCCTACTACCAATGCTCAAAATGAAATAGAACAAAAATATCCTTCGCTTTTTTGGGAAATCAGCAAAGATAGTAGCACGGTTTCCTATTTGTATGGCACGATGCACAGCACCGATAAGCGAGTTCATGAGCTGTCGGATTCTGTAACACTCATTTTTGAGCAATGTGAGGCGGTAGCTCTCGAACTTATCATGGATTCGGTCGATATGTTTGGCGTAATGAAGGGTATGTTTATGCAAGATACAACTTTGCGAATGTTGTATGAAAGAGATAATTACAAGAAGGTAAAAAGGTATCTCAAAAGACAGTTTCTCAAAAACAAAGAATTGGCATTGATAACGCTCATTTTTGATATTGATAAGGTAAAACCTATGTTTTTGTCGACATTGGTAAGTGAGTCGAAACCCGAAGATGCTGCCAAGTTGCCGCTCGATATGTATTTGCAAGAATGGGGAAAGAAGCAAAATATGACTTTGATTGGCATAGAAACTTTTGAAGAACAAATGGCTGCTTTAGATGCTATTCCACTAAAACAACAAGCCGAAATGCTTTTGGGGCAAATAGAGCTGGCAGCAACCTCAGATTCGATGAATAATCAAATGATGACTTTATATTTGGCACAAGACCTCGATGGCCTCCTCCGTTTTTATGAGGGTTTTGAAGGCGATATGGTTTCTGACTCTTTTGATGATGCTTTGATACAAAAACGAAATGTAGTGATGGCTGAAAGAATGGATAAAATTATGCAAGAGCAAAAAACATTTATGGCAGTTGGTGCATTGCATTTGCCTGGCGAAAATGGCGTGCTTGAATTGTTGCGAAAAAAAGGCTATCAGGTGCGACCAATTTTAAAGACTGTTAATTAGAAAAGCTTACCCCCTAAACTAGATACGAGTGGCTTCATTTTCAATCTTGTTATTTTTTTGTGACAAATCACTTGTAAAAAGCTACTCAGATGCTCTTTTTGATGCTAAACAAGCATTTATTTTCATAATTCATCTTTCATTATTTCCAATTCAATAAAATATTTCATTATTTTTGCGAAAAAAGAATATCTCCTTATATGAAGCAGAAAAATGCTATAATAAATAAACAAAATTTTAATTACGCTTTTTTTCAACAGCTAAAAAAATATTTGCTAAAAAAAGCTACTTTCGAAGAAGAGAAAACCGCCAATGAAGCTTTATTTTATATAGAACAACTAGCAAAATTTAATGCTCAATTGCATACAGGTTTGTTTGCCGATGCTGATTTAGAAAATTTAGCATTACATATTGGCAAAAAGCTAGAAACTATTGTTAATCAAACATTTATAGAAACGATAAATAATGAATATTTAGCAGAAATCGACATGGACAAGCGAAATGTGTTGCATATTTTCACACGTTTTGCCAATGTAGGAGGACACACTCGTATTGTAAAAAATTGGTTTCAATTGGACAATAAGCATACTTGCCATCATGTTTTGCTGCTCGACCAAACAACGGAATTGCCGAGTTTTATTAACGATTCGTTGTTGCAAAACATTATACAATTGCCAGCAGCAGAAAGTCGTTTGCGAAAAGCCTATATCTTACGTCATATTTTGCGAAACAATCGGTTTCAAAATGTTATTTTGCACACTCACCCTCACGATACTGTGCCTCTTGTGGCGTTGGCAAATGATGCGTCGTGTAGTGTGGCTTTATTCAATCATGCCGACCATTTGTTTGGCTTAGGTAGCTCTGTAGCTGATGTAATATTAGATTTTCGTGGTTTTAGTCAAAATATTTCGCTCGAAAGACGCATGGCAAAAAAATCCGTTGTATTGCCGATGCCTATTGAGATAAAAAAAATGCCTATAAACAAAAAAGATGCACGAGATTTTTTAGAAATTCCAGACGAACAAATTGCTTTAGTTACCATAAATACTGAAAATAAGTTTCAGCCAACTGAAAAACATAATTTTTATCGCACTGCCAAAAAATTGTTGGCCAAACACAAACAAGCACATATTTATATGATTGGCGTGAGTGAGTCCGATTTTTATAAACATGGAAATACTGAAAAAATAGAACGCTTACATACTTTGGGACGTATCGAAAATCCTATTCATTATTTTGCGGCAGCCGATATTTACTTAGAAGGCTTTCCGATTGGGTCTGGCATGGGTTCGATAGAGTTTGGCTTGCAAGCTGTTTGCCTCGTGCCACAATACTCTCCGAGTTCTCACCTGTTGAGCCTTAGTAGCTACAATTCTTTGGAAGGAGCTATTGAGATTTGCGAAAATGAAAGCGATTATATCTCTTATATTTCAGATTTGATAGATTCGCCAACCAAACGCACTCAACTCGGAAAAGATATACAGACTCGCTTGTATGCTCAACATTTGCCTGCCGCTTGGCAAAATTATTTGCGAAAAGCTTATGCACTCTTAGATACCAAAACACATCGACCTAAAAATATCGCTCGCACTTTTCCTCGAAAAACAAGCGAAGATATTAGTTTGACTGCTCTACGCCTCAATATGCCTTGCCTTATTATTGCACAGCCTTTATTGAAGCATTTGCCAAAATGGTTGATTTTATCTTTGTTTTTCAAATCTTATTGGAATGGAGATGTTAGCTTACAATATTTATATAAAAGATATGGAAAGTAGTTTTTTAGTATAGTTCTCTTTATCAAAAAATATGATTAAAGGCTATTTTTTATCATGAAAAAAGGCATAATTTACTTTTCAGTAAGTTATGCCTTTTTTATTTTTTTAGTAAAATAAATTACTCCTTTTTAGCTAAAACTAATTTGTCATAAACGACTGAACAGGTGCCCAAGCAGTTGTTTCGCCATTGCAAATAGAACGAACCGACCATTGATAGGTTGTGTTTGGCAAAAGACCAGATGTAAACGTACGAGACGTTTGGGTAGTTGCTGGAAAAAACTTGGTAGTTCCGCCTTGCTTTCGGCCAGCTAGTTCGTAAGAATCAGCACCTGTATCGTCCCATGAAAGTGTGACGCTAGAAGGCATTGCATCTGATGTTAAGATTGTTGAGACATCGCAAATAGGCATTACTATTGCTGGTGTTAAACTAACATTGCTAGTATAAATATAATCGCCGCTTGTGCCACCGCCATTCGCCATATTTCCTGCTACATAAAAAGTAAGGTCACCTACATCGCTGCTTGGTGCCATCCATTGAAATGTCCATGTAGAAATAGCATTATTGGCCGATTGATGGTTGATATATTCGCTTTCTCCTCCTTTAATTCTTGTATTTGCACCAGCAATCCATGTGCCATGATGCGTTGAATCTGCGGCTTCTACTGTCATTTCAAAACCATAACGAGTACTCGGCCCTAAATCTGTTACAGCAATTATTGCCATTTCTACATCATAGGTTTCATTAGGCGTATAGCTAGTAACAGCAGCACCATTTTGGCTAATTATAGCACTTATAGAAGCATTATCTGCATTTAGAGGATTACCAACATGACATGACCGACAAGTTACGCTCTCATCACCTGGCGAGCCTGTTCTTGATATTGGAGGCGATGAAGAATTTGTCATTACATAGTTTTGCTGGAATACAACGAAAAAAATAGTTAGTAACCCTGTTAATAGTGTAGTTCGTAAAAATTTCATGTTTTTTTATTTTTTTAATATAAATGTGTGCGTTTTTTTAAATATAAGACTTGCATAAAAACTTTTTTAGAGGTAGTGAATGAAAGTAAAGGTATAGAAAAACTTAAAGAAAAAGGCATAAAAATTGCTTTTTTCTGACAAAAAAAAGATAAAATGATTTTTAGTGATTGTTTAAATTTGATACCTTGGTAAAACGAGAAAATATATTGCACTAGCTAATAATTGAAATTTAGCTGAAAAAGCATCTTCTTTATTTTAAGTTTCTAGTGTTTATTTTCAATTAGATACCGATTCTTTTTAAGGATTAATGTCGAAAATTTGTCAAAAGTCGAAAATCCACTTATTTTTATTTCATTTAATGAAATATTAGAAATAAATTAGCCAATCTCAAAAGCTAAGTACCAAATATCAATCACCATTTGATAAAAAACAGTTTCGTTTCCAACAACATATTAAAAAATCAAAGGTATTAGCTTTCATAATAAAATATGGAAATCATGTCATTGCCAATTAGCAACATAAAATATTGGTTGAGTTTTTTATATGACCAGCCTTTAGCTCAAAGCAGCAGCATCTATAATCCTACTTTAGATGTTTGTTTAAGTCGTGGGCGTTTGCGTTTGAATACACAAAATGCCACCTATTCTTACGAAGATTTATACGATGCTTTTTACAAACCTTTCAAACATCTGAACATAGAGCAGCTAAAGTTAAAAAAAGTTTTGGTTTTAGGTGGTGGTTTGGCAAGTATTCCTATCATGTTGCAAAAAAAATTTGGGCAAAATGACACTATTTATACACTTGTAGAACTAGATGCTGCCGTAATAAAGCTTGCACATGAATTTTTAGAAAAAAAATATTTAAACAATCTCATTTTTCATTGCGATGACGCTTTCGATTATGTCGAAAATTGTAAAGAAAAGTTTGATTTAATAGCAGTAGATATTTTCTTAGATATTAGCACGCCCAATAAGTTTCGGTCAGTTGCTTTTCTCAGAAATTTGAAAAAATTATTAAACCCCAATGCACATTTAATATACAATACAATCAATTTAGATGACGTGTCGGCGAGCCTTTCAAGAGAGTTTTATAACAATGCTTTTTCAAATGTTTTTCCTCAAAATAAATGTCTTCGCACTCGTGGAAACAACATGTTGTTATATCAAGTCAAATAACTTGTGTTTGTTCAAATATTTAAATTGTTATATAAAAATGCTGTATGGTTAAGAAAAAAATATTTACTTATTTTGCAAAAATGAAAATTATTCCATATTTTTCAGTAACTTTAGCAGTCAATTATTTAAAAGGCTGTTTTTACTTATTTTCAGAAAAACATAAAACAGTATGAATTGTCTTTTTGAGTGCTTGACACTAAGAAAAGAATCATTCACCTATCTAAAAAACTATTAAAACTTGTATATGAAAGCAATAAGAATACTTCTTAATCTGTTGTTATTAGCTGGAGTAATAGTAGTAGGTTATAACCTATACAAAACCGTAGAAGAACCTATCGTTTTTGAACAACAACGTACAGTACGAGACGATGCTGCTATCTCAAAATTAAAAAAAATTAGACAGGCTCAAATCATGTTTAAAAATAAATATGGTGCATATGCCAACACTTTTGATACCTTGCTAACGGTTATCAAAAATGATGATTTGGAAGTCATTAAGCAAATAGGCGACCCTAATGACTCTACGCAGGTCTCTAAAACCGTAGTAACAAAAGTAGCTATTATCGATTCTTTGTTTAAGGGCGATGCTAAGGCAGTTGAAGACTTGCCTTTAGTGCCTTTCACAAATAACGAAAAATTCGATATTGTGGCCAAAATGATTAAGAAAAACGATGTAGAAGTCCCTGCTTTTGAGGTAAAAACCCCTTATACAAGCTTGTATAATGGCTTAATCAAAAAATACTATCAAAATAAAGCCAATAAAGATATGAAAGTTGGCTCTCTCGAAGAAGGTACTACCACAGGAAACTGGGAAAAATAATTTTAGTCTATATTAAAAAAAGGGCAAGTTGTAATATCATACAACTTGCCCTTTTTTTGTAAACAATCAGATAGATTTGTTCTACACTAGCCTCTTGAGATAAAACAATATCAAATCATTTTTCTATCTATCAACATTTGCTTTAGCTCAAACAAATTTTGCTCTAATCCCAATACGCAACTATCATTTTGCGTCATATAACATTTAAATTGATTAAACTGTTTGGCTACATACTGCCGAATTTGATGAATGTTTGGTGATTTATAAATCAAACTTCCTCTTTCAAAAATAGGCTTGAGCAAATCGTCATACTTTTCATATTGTTCTATTGTATATACATTTTGGTCATAGCCAACAACTTTTTTTGATAAAAAATGAGCTGCCAACTCATTGTACATAGAATCTGCTACAAATTGGCCCTTTTTATCATAAAATCGTCTTACTTGCAAAATTCCTGGATTAGATATTTTTATAGCTTGTTCCGAAAGTTTAATTCTATATTGCCACTCTCCTACTTCGTTTTTTATCGCTCCCAGCTTATATACACCACCCAAAGCAGGTTGGTCTTTTGCCGTAACTAAGTTTGTGCCTACTCCCCAAACATTGATTAATGCACCTTTTTGTTTTAGTTCTTTTATCTTGTATTCATCAAGGTCATTGCTCGCAATAATAGCTGTTTTTTTGAAGTCTGCTTGGTCTAACAATTCTCTCGCTTCAATGCTTAAAGCGGCCAAATCGCCAGAATCGAGCCGAATGCCTAGCATCTCAAACCCTTTTAGGCGAAGCCATTTTCCTACTTTTATAGCATTTTTTACCCCTTCTATCGTATCGTAAGTATCTACCAAAAACACACAATTGTGAGGCATTGCATGAGCATAAGCAGTGAAGGCTTCTAGCTCTGTATCGAAACACATAATCCAACTATGGGCATGAGTGCCTTTTACAGGAATATCAAAAAGCTTGCCTGCCAAAACATTGGAAGTGGCCGAACAACCGCCAATATAGGCTGCTCTGCTTGCCGACAAACCGCCATCTATACCTTGCGACCGCCGCAAGCCAAATTCTAAGACAGAATCTTTGGCGGCTACCCTACAAATTCGAGCAGCTTTTGTGGCAATTAGGCTTTGAAAATTGATGATATTGAGCAAAGCCGTTTCCAATAATTGACATTGCAAAACTGAGCCACTCACACGCACTAAAGGCTCATGTGGAAATACAATTGTGCCTTCTTTTACTGCTGCAATATCACAACTAAATGTCATATTTTTTAAATACAATAAAAAATCAGCATTAAAAAGTGGCTGATTATTTGCTGCTTTTAATCCGCTTAAATATGAAATATCGCTATCTGTAAATTTAAAATTTTGAATAAAATCAATCACATAATCTAATCCACAAGCAATAGTGAACTCACCTTGAAACGGATTTTTTCTAAAAAATAGATGAAAAACAGCAGGCCGCTCGTGCATATCTAATTTCCAATAGCCATAAGCCATCGTTAGTTGATACAAGTCGGTAAGTAGTGCTAAAGAAGAAGAATAAAGATTTGATAATTTCATTTCTTCACGTTTTATATTTTGTTAAGCTTTTATCAATACAAAAATAAATAAATTTATACTTATTAACAAATAATAAGGCAAATTTTATTATATTTGGCATTTTTGATTAGAAAAACAACTTCATTCTAAAGCAAGAACAATTAATTGCTTATTAGAAGAGCTACGATTTTTTTAATATTTTTGTCCACCATTTTTGCTTTATTTCTTGTCGCAACCTTTCTACTTCTTCTTCCAAAAAAAGCTGCTTTTCTTTGTATTCAACCAATTGTTTTTCTGTCTTTTTTCCTGCAATATTAGCAGCCAACTTTTTGATACGCTGCTCTGTTATTGTCTCACTACCATGTTTCAAATATTCTAAAATATCTTCTAATTGTTTTGGCAAATCGTCTTGCAATTGTGCCATAGTATGATTTAGGTTAATTAAATATGAATTAAATTCCGAAAATTTAACTAACTGTTTATCAGTACTTTGCGAACCATTATGTGCAAATTCTTCTAAATGTGAGTATAGCAAATCCAAACTTTTTTCAAATTTTGCAATACTCATATTAAAACGATGCGATGCACTTTGTGTGCTGCTCAAACTGCTACGGCTTAGTTCCAACATCATTTTTAAGTTTTGTTGAAAGTCGTCTTGTTGTTCATGCGAAAGTTGGATAATTTGTTTAATCCAATCTCCCATATTCAATTCCGAATTGAGCAACTGTCCGTTTATTTTTTCAATCGTCAAATTGTGCAAATTCAATCCTTCTACAATATATTGGTGCTGCTCTCTAGCCGTATCATATTGTTTTTTGTAACCTTCAACAATTGTTGTTAAAGCTGCAATATCGGTGTGCAAATGTTGCTGTGAGGTAGTAAAAGCGATTAAAATAGTTTTTATATTTCCTGTTGTCTGTCGCAAGCTTTCATAATCTCTGGTCATCAATGTGGAGGTGTGTTCCAGATTTTCGCTTACTTGATTCATCCGTTTCGTATTTTCGCTCACTTCTGCAATTAGATACTCGAGTTGCTGTTGTTTTTTCACAGGGTTAAACAAAGGTAACAAATAATTATTTGTAAATTGTTTTAATTGAGCAAAAAAACGCTGTTGATAGCTTTGCAAAACTAGCTTGAAAACAGACAAAAAAGTTACTAATAATAAGGCAAAAAAAGAAAGCGAAAAACTCGTTTGTAGATAAGTTATTACATTTTCGTTTTCTGTTATGTGGTTTGTTTTTTGTAAATATGCCTCAGGTAACATTTGCATCATTTCATAGCAAATACCTAAGCCTGCTAATAAAAGGAGTATCTTATGAGCATTTTGTATCAAAACAATATTTGGCTTTGCCTCTTCGGTTAGCTTATCATTTTCCATCAAATCTTTTTCAAATGCTCGGTGTCCTTGATGAGTTATAAAGTAGATATTTTTCAGGCGATTATAAACAATACTTTTTTCATATTTATCAGATAATATTTCAAAGTTTTCGTGAGAGTTTTTGCGTTTTTTATCTATCTGTTCATACTTTTCTTTCACTTGTTGGAGCTGTTGCATTTCTGTTCTTGAGTAACGATATATTTCTATGACAATAAAATATATCGCAACAAAAAACAATAATAACATCGCCAAAACGATAAGCTGTTCGCCTCCCGAATGTAGTAGATAAAAGTTGGCTATAATTAGAAAGTTAAGGTTCATTTTTTATGTTGTTTTCCGATTGACTTTTGCAAGAAACTGTTTAAATTTTGTTTTTGATGCTGAAAAAGCATTTTTTTAAGCCAAAGGATAGCATTTAAACAGCCTCTATTAATTTAGTGTTTGACACTTAAAACGTTTTATTAGACCTACATTTCTTCATAAAGAAATGTGTTTCCAAAGTAATCAAAAGATTCATTTTTCTCAAAATTATAGGCAACTAAATGTGTTTTTCCCAAATCAAAAGGCTTGTTACATTCATTTTTAATGACAAATCCAATATGATTTGATTTATCAAAAAGTTGTTTTTGTAGCATAACAAATTTATTCATCGACTGTTGCAAATCAGCATGTATATATATCCAACCTAATAAGTCATTTCTATTTTTATATTGATTTTTTTTGTAAAAGTCATGTATAAATTGAGTGGCATTTTCTTTCCAAACATTTTCTGACAAAATAACATTTTCAATACATAAAAAATATAATTTTTTTTGCTTATCAAAACAAAATTGCCCTTGTAATAGGCCAGCTATGGCTTGTTTTTTTAGCCAAAACGCTTGTATTTTATCATAAACCTCTTTAGCTATAAAAGTCATATATGGAAATTCTCGTTGCTTTTTTTCACTCAAGGAGCGATTGTAGCGTCGCAAATTTATTTGTTTGTTCCGATAGTGCATATCATATAAAGGGCATATTTTGGGTGAGAATGGCAGCGATTTTATTTTCAAAATAGATTGTTTCTCTCCTATTTCTTCGTTTTTTTTGTTGTTGAAGCCCAATTTCAACCTTTTGTTTTTTTGTCGTTTTTCGCTATTGGTTTCACTAAAAAATGCCTGAAAATTTTTATTTGTTGCTATCGAAATGGCATTGTCTCTATTTTTTTGAATAGTCGCTTCAATTGTTGGTCGTTTGCTATCCAAAATTAAGTGTGTGTTGCTCGCTTCTATGTGCCTATTGTTTGTAGTATATTGATGAAAGCAAAAATTTGGATTGTCGCTTTCATAAAGGCGAAAAGCAGCTCGTTTTGAAATATTGTTTCCTTGCCAATAAAAAACGCCATCTTCATCTTTTACGGAATCAACTACCATTGCAATTTGATATTTTTCTTTGAAAATGCCTTTAAATGTTTTGGCATCAGTAGTTGATAAAAAGACTCCATAGTTTGGGTGAGTATGATACAAACCTAACCTTATAACATTAGGATATTTCTCATTAATTTGTGAAATATAATCGTCCAAATCATCATAAAATTGCTTTGTAAATCGCAACATAGTTTCGGAACGATAATAGCTGCTAGGTTGGTTTATAACTCCCGTTATCAATAAAAATTCTTTGCCACTATCGCAACCGTAAATACCCAATAAAGCACCTCCAAGTTCTATTGACAAATCTTTTTTTGCGTGCTTCCAAATGGCATCATATACCTCATAGTGCATAAAAACATTTAATTCATTATGTTTTGCCTCCACAAGATTAGTTGCAGGGTATGTTATTTCTGAAAATTCAGCATTTCGAGTTGGAAACTTGATAAGTTGTGGTTTAATCTTCTTCTCTCTTATGATTTTTATATTCATATGCAAATATATTGTACAAATAAGCATTCTACAATTTGAGTTGTTTTCTTTAGTCAAATAAGAGAAACAAATTACTCATTTGTGGAAGCTAATGCCTTGTTTTTTTATTTAAATACTTACTTACTGAAATGAATGATATGTTAGAAGCATATTTTATCTTATATAGACATCTGTTTATCAAAAATTTGTTGAATTTTTTGCGACTCATACACAAATATACCTTGCTCATTTTTCGTAGCTACTTCTACCATTACCTTAGCTACTGTTTTTGCCTCAATACCTTTGTATTTTGCCAAAGGCCCCAACATTATTTTTTCTATTATGCTATACAAACTAGTAGCTATACTTTCGCCTCTTCGGTGTTCTTTTCTATCGCCCAAAAGCAATGATGGACGAAAAATATGCAGTGCTTCAAAAGGCAATTCAGCCATCACATTTTCTATTTCTCCTTTTACCTTATTGTAAAAAACAAATGACTTATCATCTGCCCCAAGTGCAGTAACAATAAACATTCGCTTTGCTCCATTTTCCAATGCTATTTTTCCAACTTGATATGGGTATTCAAAATCGACTTTGCGAAATGCCTCTTTTGAGCCTGCTTTTTTGATAGTTGTTCCGAGACAACAAAATATATCATCTGCTTTAATCAACTTTTTGTAGTCCACCAATTTATCAAAATTAATAATTTGTTGTTCTAGTTTTTCGTGCTGCATATTTACATCACGACGAGTAAGTTTGATGACTTTAGTATAATGGTTGTTTGCCAATAAATATTGCAAACAATGACTACCTGTCAAGCCTGTTGCCCCAACAATGATTGCTGTTTTTTCTTTCATTTCAAAAAAAATTTTAGTAAAAAAAATAGTAATTGTTTAGGTATGGACTTTTGAGGTAAAAATAAGACTCTTTTCTAAGTTTTAAATGCCAAACATTATTTAACAAATGGTTTGATTTATGTGCTAACACATTTAAAATCAATAAACTTTGATACAATCGTATAACATATAAAACTTAAAAAAGAGTTCCAAAACAAAGCTTTTTTTTATTTCAAATACTTGTTGAACCAACGTGCAATATGTTGCAAACGAACAATACGCCTGTCAGTACGGCCATTTCTGGATAAGCCATGAGGTTCATTCGGAAAAATCACCAACTCAGTATCAACTCCAAGCTTTTTGAGTGCGACATATACTTGCTGTCCTTGCTCCAAAGCACACCGATAGTCGTTTTCGCTATGAATAACAAGAGTTGGCGTTTTAGCATTTCCAATATATTTCATAGGCGACATTCTCCAATAGTTTTCAGGGTTTTCCCAAGGCGTTTCGTTTTTGTATATTTGCTGAAATACCCAATTGACATCACTAGAACCCCACATGCTCAACAAGTTGCTCACACATCTTTGTGTTACGGCTGCCTTAAACCTCGTTGTGTGTCCAATAATCCAACATGTCATATAGCCACCATAGCTGCCACCTGTTACACCCATATTTTCAGTATCAATATAAGATTTTTCGGCCATTAAGTCGGCAAAAACCATCAAATCTGCATAGTCTGCTCCTCCCCAATCATTCCAGATAGCTTTGGCATGTGCTTCGCCATAACCTTTGCCTCCTCTAGGATTGCAAAAATAAACGACATATCCTTGTGCTGCTAAATAATAAAATTCGTGCATAAAATATTCGCCATATTGCAACAAAGGGCCGCCATGTATTTCCAAAATAGAAGGATACTTTTTGGTAGCATCAAAATTTGGAGGAAACATAATCCAACCTTGAACTTGATTATTGTCAGCTCCCGTAAACCATACCTCTTCTACCTTACCTAAATCAATATTCGATAATATTTTTTGATTTGTTTGTGTTAGCGTTTTCGTTTCGTTGCTATCTTTAACAATAATCTGGCCTATGCTGCTCATATTGGCATAAATAGCTGCCATTTTTTCTCTATTTTTATCAAAGCTAACTGAGCCTGTCACGCCTTTTTCAGCAAAAAAATCTTGCAATACCTTGCTTTCTACATTGATTTTAGATACTATATTACTGCCATTTTTTGCTGTTTGCACATAAATGTCTTTGCCATCTTTCGTCCAAACAGGTGCAGTTAATGCTGGTGTACCTCCCAAATCGTTGAGCGTAGCTCCTTCTATCGTTATATCGTAGCTTTCTGTTAAACACTCTGGCGGTTTTGAGCCATCTGTTTCAACTACCCACAAGTGAATATTTTGCCACCATTGGCCTATTTCTTTCACGCCCAAATAAGCTATATGTTTTCCGTCTGGTGAAAAAGACGGCAAATACAGATTACTTTCATTTGTCGGAATTTCAGTTACATTTTTGGTACTCAAATTCATCAAAAAAAGTTGCTCTTCGCCTGCTGCCAAATCTGGTTCATCGGCACAATTAGAAATATAAGCTATATGTTTTCCATCTGGCGAAAAAGTAGGAAATTCAATATCATGCACATCGCTATTGGTCAATTCTTCAATGGCAGCACTTTCCACATCAATTAGTGCCATATTCCAGCGAGTTTTTGGCAAATAACCATAGCCGTCGAAGCGATAAAATGTGCGTGTGTAGTGGTATGCAACAATTCCAAGTTCTTTTTTTTCTGGGTTTTCGTCTCGTTCTATGGCTTCGGCATCTTTTTTTCGCCAATTAAACAAGATTTTTTTGCCATCAGGCGACCAAGCTGCCAATGCTATTTCGCCTTTTATATCACTAATAGCAGTTGCTTCGCCTCCACCCAAAGGTATAACGAAAATTTGTGCTTGTTTTGTATCAACTCTATTGCTAACAAAAGCAATTTTTTTGCCATCAGGCGACCATGTTGCTTGGCTATCGCTGTGTTTGCCTGCCGTAAATTGCTGTGGCAAGCTCTGTCCATCACTCGCAACTAGCCATAAGTTGCTATATTTTTTTTCTGTTTTTTTATCTATCGTTTGTTTAGCATATAAAATATACTTTCCATCAGGCGATATTTCAGAAGATTGAAGCAGCTTGATATCGTAAAGATGCTCCGCTGAGAGTACATTATTTTTCATTAAATATTAATTGTAATTGATTAATTTTTGAAGTATTTTTTGGTTGCTAACAACTGTTCTAGGTTTAACAAAAACTGACACAATAACAACAGTTCGGACATTTACACATTTTTTTATCAAAGGGCTTAAACATACTATTTTTTTTAGGCTAAGGTGACCAATATTTGCAAATTTAATGGCCTTTTGAACTGAAAAATAGTATGTTTCACTTACCAAAAAGTATTTTTTATTAAACTGAAAATTGTTATAAAAAATGTCAGAACCATTGACAATAAAATACATAGATATATTCTCTTGTATTATTTGTTTTATTTCAAAGTAAAAGTTGCTGTTAAGTACCAAGTATTATTTAATAAAGCATTCGTTTAGTGGCTAACGCATTGAAAATCAAGGTATTATCTTGTTCTGAAATGCCCAAAAACTTTTGAACGACTACTTAATTACCTAATTATAGGCATAAAATTTTGTAATGCAAAGTAAGTTTTATTTTTTGAAAGCAAGTCCTTTTCAAGAAAATAAGTAAAATTATGACAAATTGTTATTGAATTTAAATTATAAAAACAGCTATTCTCAGTTTAACAAAAGAAATATTTTTTTGATGGAAAGATATGCTATTTTTCACCGCCAAAAGTTGAGAAAACTTGCAGATGTTGGGTACTTCGACTTAGAAAAAATAGTATGTCTAAGCTTTTATTCAAAAAAAACACATTAAAACCTAACTACTAACACAACAAAACAAGCAAACAAATAACGCCTCATTTAAAAGTGAGTATGGCTGCGATAAAAACTCAAAATCGCCAAAAATAAATATATTTACTTATTTTAGGTAAGGCTTTTTTTCCTTAAATAGAGAGAAACAAAGTCATTATACTGACAAATTAACGTTAAAATGACTACGAATGCCTAGAATGATTAGCTTTTTTTTAAAAAAACACATATCTTAGCTAAAGAGATAAAACAAATGTAAAGAACTAAATAATTGGAGCGAATTGAACTAAGTGCCAAGCACTATTTAATAAAGGTCGTTCAGTTGCTAACGCATTGATATTCAGCGTATTAGTTTTCACAAATTTGTAGGATAAAGCTACCCAATTATTTATGTTATTCTAAAAAAATTATTCTAAAATAAAATTTATTCCAATGAAAAAACTTTCCTTTTTATTATTAGCGTGTTTTGCTGCTTCTAGCCTTTTTGCTCAACATGACAGAATGGTACTAGTAGAGCATTTTACACAAGCATCATGCCCTCCTTGTGCAAGCTACAATCCAGGTTTTCAAGCTACCTTAAATGCTAATCACGAATTTATTGCTCCTATTCGTTATCAAACTTCATGGCCTGGTTTCGACCCGATGAATACTGATAATCCAGGCGAAGTAGCGACAAGAGTAGGTCTTTATAATGTAACAGGAGTGCCAAATCCTGTATTGGAAGGTGATGCAGGTGCTACTATTTCTGATAACTCCTTAAATAGTGCTCATGACAACTCTTCTCCTTTTGTTATTACACTTACTGCTGAGTTGTCTAACATTTTAGGTAGCAATCCAGAAGATTTTCCACAATTAAATGATGATACGCAAATAGATGTGCAAATGAATATTGCAGCTTCAGATGCAGTAAGTGGCAATTTGCGTGCTTTTATTGTAGTTACAGAAGAAGAAATCATTTATGATACACCTCCTGGCACAAACGGCGAAATTGACTTTTACAACGTTATGCGTAAAATGTTGCCAAATGCAAATGGTACTACTTTAGATAACTTTGCTAATGGCGATGATGTTACATTAACTGAAAGCTGGAATGTAGCAAGCTATGTAAATGATATTTCTCAATTAGCAGTTGTTGCTTTTGTTCAAGACATAACTACTAGAGAGGTTTTTCAAGCGGCTGTTACTAAGCCAATAGCTAATGAATCTCCTTTTTCTATCAATGCTAACTTGGCTAGTGTTGCAGAAATTCCACAAAGTTGTGAAGCAGGTGTTTCTCCTCAAATTACGGTTCAAAACTTAGGTAGTGAAACGTTAACTTCTTTAGACATCGTTTATAGCATCAATGGTACTACTTTTGATGTTTATACATGGACAGGCGAATTAGCGACTTTAGGTCTTACTAATATCACATTGCCACAGGTAGATGTTCCTACAGGTTCTGGCAACGAAAATATGTTAAGCGTAAGTGTGAGCGTTTCGGGTGACGAAAATACAAGCAATGACAATGGTACTGTTACTTTTTATAGTACTGCTGTTGCTAACGGTTCTGCTATTACAGTAAATGTAACAACAGATAACTATGGTTGTGAAACAAAATGGGAAATCTTAGATGGTAGCACAGGTAGTGTTATTGCTTCTGGCGGAAATCCAGCAGTTATAGCAGGTTCAGGCCAATATGGTGCAGGCTGTACAGGTAGTGAAGCTGGTTATGCAAGTGGTTCTACAAATAGCGAAGTAGTGACAGTTCCTTCTAACGGTTGTTACGAATTCAGAATTGTTGATGACTATGGTGATGGCATGTGCTGTGCTTATGGTGATGGTGCTTATAGCCTTGTAGATCAAGATGGCAATACATTAGTTAGCGGTGGCGAATTTGGTGCAGAAGAAATTACTCCTTTCATTGCTTCTCTTTGTGAAGCGCCTTCTTCAAATGTAAGTAATACAGATGCAAATGGTAATACACCAAATGGTACAATTACTATTGTAGCAAGTGGTGGCGATGGTAGCTATCAGTATAGTATTGATGGTGGTGATACTTGGAGTACATCTGCTACTTTCGAAAATCTTGCTTCTGATACTTATGAAGTAGTTATTATGGACGGTGCAGGTTGTATGTCTTACGAAACTATTGTTATTGAAAGCGTTTGTAATGCTCCGACTGTTACAGCTAGTGCTGGTGTTGGTATGGCTATGATTACACTTGATGGTGGTGATGGCCCTTTTACTATTGCTTGGAGCAATGGTGTTGTTGAAACTGGTATTACTTCGAGCATCGAAGAGTTAGAAGCTGACATTTATACAGCTATTATTACAGATACTTATGGTTGTGCTACAACACAAACAGTAGAAGTAACTAGCTCAGTAGGTATTGACGATGCTGCTTATGCTGGCTTGACAATCAGTCAAAACTATCCAAATCCTGCTAATGCTTTTACTAATATCACTTTTAGTGGTTTAAACAAAGACATGAGCTTGACAGTTGTTGATGTAACAGGTAAAACTGTTGCTACATTCAATATTGCAAAAGGTGCAAATAGTATTAGAATCAACACTATGAATATTGCTAATGGCTCTTATTTCTATCAATTGATGGATGAAAACGTAGTAGTAGCTACTAAGAAATTGGCTATCGTACACTAAAATTAATATAGCCCATTTGGGTGGCTAACACATTGATAACCAAAATGTTAGCTTTCACAAATGAGCAATTTATTTTCTTGTTTGACTAAAAAATAAATAGTTAAAAAGTTAATTCAGTAGCTTTTTACATCTAATTTGATACAATAATGCAATCTTGCCTGTGAGTATGAAAATATTCGCTAGGCAAGATTTTTTTTTGTACCCAAATTAGTCGTTAACATATACATTCATCATTTGAATAGTCGTTCTTGATTTAACTAATGCTAGGTGTGTTTAGCTTAAAAAAAATAGTATGTCAGGAGTAATATTCATATCTTTTTTGATACTCAGTAGTAGGCACTTTATGCTCTTTTTTGCCTACTTCAACAGTTAGGATATCCTTTTCAACAATTCTCGGTTTACTAAAAAAAACATCTTTTGGCAAGAAACACACTATTTTTCCACAAAAAAGGGTATAAAAATAACAAATCTTGGTCGCTTCAGCCTAAAAAGAATGTATAGATGTCCAAACTATTGCTGCTTAAACCTTTGTGAATAATATCTAATAAGCCAAATGACAAAAAGCGAGTTTCTGAACTGATAAAGTTCAAAAACTCGCTTTGTCGATTATATTAAAGCTTCAAGTATTTTTATACTTGTAACTGAAATAAGCCTTTACTATTTAGCTACTACAAATTTAGTAGTTGTAACAGCTTGACCATTTTCAGCTTGTACAAAATAGTAACCATTGCTAAAGTTTGTTACGTCTAAAGCTAACTCATTGCTAACGTTAGTATATTGAGCAACAACTTTACCTAACATATCTACAACTGTAATGTTGCTGTTGTTGTCCCAAGCTGTGTTTAAGCTGATAGTAGCAACGTTAGTAGCAGGGTTAGGATAAACAGTAGCAGTTAAAGTTTCAGTAGCGAAAGCATCGAAACCGCTAATATTCTTACCTGCACCTGTTGAAAATGTAGCAGGTCCAGCATCTAAAGCATAGTCAGTCCAAACACCATCACATAGTACTCTTACAGACCATTGGTAAGTAGTATTAGGTTGAATACCACTTGTAAAAGTACGAGAAAGGTTTTGTGTTTCAGGAAAAACTTTAGTAGTTCCACCTTGCTTACGACCTGCTAATTGATAAGCTTGAGCATCTGCTACTGCTTCCCAAGAAAGTGTTACATTTAAACCTGCACCAAATGTGCTAGTCAGTTGATTGGTCATAAGTGGACCACACATAGCAGCAGGCTCAGTTACAGTTACTACAGCAAAGTTTGGAGTCAAGCAAGCTACATCATCAGTAGTATCTTCTGGTGTATTTCTGTCATCAATTACAACACCATGCACTTCATACTCACCAGCAGGAATATCACAAGTATTCAAATCAGCACCAGGATCCATAGCATTAGGAGTAGACATTTGATATACTAAACCTAATGTTGTAGCATCATACCAATTCCAGTAGTACATGCCATTTACATTTCCGCTCATGTCTTGTGTTCCATCAGTAAATAAGTTTACTGCATCACAAGGCTCGATAGTTTGAGGAGAAGCAAGTACTAAACCGTTTATATCACCTGGCATACAGAAACAAGCAGGATCATTAGCATCTAAGAATGTTACAAATTCTACATTAGTAGTAAAACAAAACTCATCATCAGCAGTATCTGTTGTATTTTTATCATCAGCAATGATACCATAAATAAAGTAATCGCCAGCAGGAATAGTAGCCAACTCATTAAATTCTAATAGTGCATTATAAGGTACGTCTGTTAAGTTGTAGTTTGCAGGATCTGCACCAAAAGTAACGAAAGAAACTAAAGAGTTATCTACTGCACTATAAAAACCCCAACCATAGCTAGGATTAACGCTTAAACTCAAATCTTCCATTCCGTCAGTATTCAAGGTAATCGCTCCATCTAAACAAACAACCTGAGCATCAAGACCAGCAACATCACCTGCATTACAAGTAGATGCAGGACATGGAGCAGCCGTGGTACAATCCATATCAAGTGTTAGGAGACCATTGTCAAGCATTTGAGCACCAGCACAGTTACCTACTTCTGTAAAGATAACAAGTACATCACCATCAGCAGGTGTAGTAAATGTAAGAGTACATCCTGTACCAGAAGTAATAGTTGCACCAGCTACGCCACCTGTATAATCGACAACAGTTATTTCTGCCGCCCAAGCACCATAACCATTACAGATATCTATCGTGTATATACCGCCAGCTACTGTGTTTTCAAGAACGTAAGCTTCATTTGAATACACTTGAAACCCAGCTTCTACAGGAGTTCCACAAGTTTCGGCACATGGTATCGGATTAAGGTCTGTATAAGGACCATCAGTAAAATCAGTACATTGTGCAAAAGCACTACTTGTTGTCAGGCATAATGCTACTAAGCATAGTGCCGTCTGTAAAAATTTTTTCATAGGAATTGAAAAATTGGTTCAAAGTGAAATCATTTGGTCAAAAATTTTAAATTTGCCCAAAAGCAAAT
>JBMZCV010000066.1:0-24185 GCA_049613665.1 Chitinophagales bacterium
TATTTGCTTTTGGGCAAATTTAAAATTTTTGACCAAATGATTTCACTTTGAACCCTTTTTATATTTATTTGCAAAAATGATTAACTTTATGCTTTGAGTTTCAAACAATCATTATAATAGATTTGTTTCTTTTCAGCAAAAAAAAACTTTTTAGAATAGCTTTTTTAATATTGTAACAAAAAAATATGGAAAATCTTGATAAAGCCTATTGGCAAAATCGCTACGAAATAGCCGATATCGGTTGGGATATTGGTCACATTAGCACACCGCTCAAAGCATATTTTGACCAACTGACAGACAAAAAAATAAAAATACTAATACCAGGTTGTGGCAATGCCTATGAAGCTGAATATTTGTTTCAGCAAGGTTTTGAGGAGGTATATATATTAGATTGGTCGCAAAAGGCATTGGATAATTTTAATAGTCGTGTGCCAAGTTTTCCAAGTGAACATTTGATACAAAGTGATTTTTTTCGACATGAAGGCAAGTACGATTTGATTGTAGAACAAACTTTTTTTTGTGCTTTAAATCCAGAAAAACGCAAGGCTTATGTGCAGCAAATGAAAGCATTGTTGTATGAAAAAGGCCGTTTGGCTGGTTTGATGTTTGGCGTTCACTTTCCAAAATCTCCTCCTTATGGTGGCGATAAAACGGAATATGAAGAGTTATTTTCGCCAGCATTCCACATAAAAACAATGGAAAAATGCTACAATTCGATAGCTCCAAGACAGGGAAGTGAACTTTTTGTACAATTTATTAACAAATAAGGCTTATATTGACTTTTCGTTTACTTACCTAAAAAGTTTATCTCTAAGCGTCAGTTCATAAAAAGCATTTTTCGAAATTTTAGGACTAACAGGCCTTTTAAATTTTTTGCGTCTCTATGCCTAGTACATTATTAACTCATTTTGACTACAAACTTTCAAAACCTTAGTTTTGAGCAAAAATGTCTAAGAACTCAAAAAATCATTTGTTAAAAAGCAAAAAACTTTAGAAACAAGTTAGGTTAAGTTAAAAAAGCTACTATTTTTGAATAAAAATGCTTATCTTTGAGCGATAAAAAAATTCAGAAATAGCGTAAAATGCTATTGGTTCATAAAAAAAATATATGGAAACAGAAGAAAGGATTATACAAATCAATATAGCAGAAGAAATGAAAACTGCCTATATTGATTATTCTATGTCGGTTATCGTATCAAGAGCCTTGCCAGATGTGCGAGACGGTCTAAAACCCGTTCAGCGAAGAGTAATTTACGGTATGGAAGGTTTGAGCCTGCATCATAATAAAAGCCACAAAAAGTCGGCAAGAATTGTAGGAGAAGTATTAGGTAAATATCACCCACATGGCGATAGCTCAGTATATGAGGCAATGGTGCGTATGGCACAGCCTTGGTCGCTGAGATATCCGCTAGTAGATGGACAAGGTAATTTCGGTTCGGTAGATGGCGATAGCCCAGCAGCTATGCGTTATACAGAAGCTCGGTTGAAGCGAGTGGCTGGCGAAATCATCGAGGATATGGACAAAGAAACGGTAGATTATCAGCTCAATTTTGACGATAGTTTGGAAGAGCCTACTGTTTTGCCTTCTCGTTTTCCTGCTTTGTTAGTAAATGGTGCTTCAGGTATTGCAGTAGGTATGGCCACCAATATGTTGCCACACAACCTAACTGAAATTATCAACGGCATTATCGCCTATATCGACAATAGTGAAATTACGATAGATGAATTGTGTAAACACGTTACTGCACCAGATTTTCCGACAGGAGGCATTATTTATGGCTATGATGGCGTAAAGCAAGGCTTTCATACAGGTAGAGGCCGTGTTGTAGTGAGAGGAAAAGCAGAAATAGAGGCTTATGGCAATAATAGAGAGCGAATAATCGTAACAGAAATACCTTATCAAATTAATAAATCTGTGTTGATAAAGAAGACAGCAGATTTGATTAATGCTAAAAAAATAGAAGGTATTTCCGACATCAGAGATGAGAGCGATAGAAATGGAATGCGTATTGTATATGAACTCAAAAAAGATGCAAATGCTTCTTGGGTGCTGAATCAGCTGTACAAAATGACCTATTTGCAAAGCTCTTATGGCATCAATAACGTATGCTTGGTAAAAGGCCGTCCTCGCTTGCTCAATCTCAAAGAATTGATAACTTATTTTGTCGAGTTTCGCCACGAAGTTGTAGTACGTCGCACAGAATATGACCTTCGCAAAGCACTCGAAAAAGCACACATTTTGGAAGGCTTGCTCAAAGCACTCGACCATATGGATGAGGTAATACGCCTTATTAGAGCTTCAAAAACGCCAGACATCGCAAAAAGTGCCTTGATTGAACAGTTTGAGTTTACAGATGTGCAAGCAAAAGCCATCTTAGATATGCGTTTGCAAAAACTAACAGGCTTAGAGCGTGAAAAACTCTCAAATGACTATAACGTACTGATGCAAAAAGTAGCTCATTTCAGAGAAATTTTAGGTAACTTGGAGCTGAGAATGAGCATTATCAAAAATGAATTGTTGGAAATTCAAGAACGATATGGCGATGAAAGACGCACAGACTTAGTATATGCTGAAAGTGATATTTCTCTCGAAGACATTATAGAAAGAGAAAATGTAGCTGTTACGATTTCGCATTTGGGATATATCAAACGTACAAGCCTTGCCGACTATCGGGAGCAAAACAGAGGAGGAAAAGGCTCGAAAGGTAGCTTGGCACGAAATCAAGACTTTATCGAAAACCTTTTTATCGGTTCTACTCATGACTATCTGCTTGTTTTTACAGAAAGAGGCAAGTGTTTTTGGCTAAAAGTATATGAAGTGCCAGAAGGAAGCAAAGTATCTAAAGGCCGTGCGGTTCAAAATATTATAGATTTGCCAAATGATGATAAAGTAATGGCTTATCTGACCGTTAAAAATTTAGATGATGAAGAGTTCCTAAATACACACTATATCGTATTTTCTACCAAAAAAGGCATGATTAAGAAAACAAGCCTTAAAGCTTATTCGAGACCACGCCAAAATGGAATTATCGCCTTGTCTATCAATGATAACGACGATTTGCTAGAAGTAAAATTAACCAATGGAAACTGCGACATCATGCTAGGCACTAGCTCTGGACGTGCTATCCGATTCGAGGAAAAGCAAGTGAGACCTATGGGAAGAGGAGCAACAGGTGTTAGAGGCATTCGTATAAAAGACAATGGCAAAGATGAAGTTATTGGCATGGTTTGTATTGATAGAGACAAAGACGAGCCAACCATTCTGACAGTTTCGCAAAAAGGATATGGCAAACGTACTGCTTTGACCGAATATCGCTCCATCAATAGAGGAGGAAAAGGTGTGACAACCATGAATTTGACCGAAAAAACAGGCGAACTCATTGCTTTGAAAGAAGTAACGAGCGAAAATGGATTGATGATTATCAATAAATCGGGCATTACCATTAGAATGGGACTCGACGATGTGGCAGTTCGTGGACGAAATACACAGGGCGTAAAACTCATTGACTTGAGAGGCGAAGACGAAATTGCGAGTGTAGCAAAAATACCTATTGTAGAAGAGGAAGAAGAAACAGCCGTTGAATTAACCATTGATTTGGAAGCAACCGAAAATGCTGAAACAACCGAACAGGCAGCAGAAAATACTGTTGAGAATGTTTCTGAAACAGATAATGCGGAAGAAGAAACGCCTAATACTGCTCCAGAAGAAAAATAGAGAAGTTTAAACAATTAAGCATTTTTTGAGTCAAGTATATAGAAAAAACAAACGACAAGGCAAGAACAAAGCTAAAACACATTTACATAGTTGCAAAAAAGTTTTTTTGTTTGCTATTCATTTCATTCCTAAAATTTTAGCTTTGCTTTTGCTTTCTTTTTCAAAAAAAATCGTACTTTTCACAAAAAAGAAAATGACATACAAGTAGATTTTTTTTTGAAAAAATAATGAGTGATTTGTTTTCTTGCAAAATTTAGAAAAGTAAAAAATAAAACAATTAAAGTATTTCTTTATTAAAAGTAATGCAAAATATTGATAATCAATTGGTTATAAAGCAATATTTATTGGACTTTTTTACTGAAACAACCAAGAATAGAACATTTGATTTTTCTATCAAAAAAAACTTGAAAAAATATTGATTCATACACTCTAATATTTTTCTTTTATTAAAAAAAAACGTGACTATTTATGTGGAGACAATTTTGACATAAAAAATGCCTACACTTTAAATACTTGCAAAACAACAAATGATTAATACAATGAAAAACATTTTATTTCCATTTCTGCTGATGACTGTTACTATGAGTGCTACTTTTGCACAAAGCAAAGATGTCAGTACAGCAAGAAATCATCACAACAACTATCGCAACTATGACATGGCCGATGGTAAAACAACATCGCTCGAAAAAGCACAAACTGCTATCGACAAAGCTGTTAAGATTTGCGAAGAAAAACAAGCTGCTAATGACCCAAAGCTAAAAACTAAAGTTGTAGCAAAAGCATGGCGTTATAGAACTATCATTTACTCAGATTTGGCTAACTTAAAAGACAATCCTTTATCAGAGGGAGCGGCAGAAGAGGTTGCAAAATCGGCTAGAGAAGCGATTAAAAATGACGCAACAACAGACCGTGACAAAATTGATTTTATCGTAGATCAAATGCGTGTTTCAGCTTTCAACAAAGGCGTAAATTTATATAAAGAAAAAAGTTACGAAGCAGCTTACGACAAATTTAAAACCTCGACAGACCTCAACAATCTGATTTATGAAGGCAAAAAAGAAGCAGTTATTGATACAGCTTCTATTGCGATGACTGCTTACTCGGCTCAAAATGGTGGCAATGAAGATGCAGCAATTGAGTTGTATAACCAATTGATTGACTTGAAATATAAGGACGAAAACATCTATACTTCTTTGTCGAGCATTTATATGGCAAAAGGTGATGCTGACAAAGCTAGTGAGGTAATTACAAAAGGAAAAGAAAATTTTCCAGAAAGTAATGCGTTCTTAATCAATGAGATTAACTACTTATTGAAACAAGGCAAACCAGATGAAGCGGTAGCGAAAATGGAAGAGGCAGCACGTCTTTATCCAGATAATGCAAGCTTATTTTTTGCTCTTGGTAGCAACTACGAAAATCTTGGCAAAGAAAGAAAAGATGCCAAAATGATGGAAAAAGCAGTAGAATATTATCAAAAAGCATTAGAAAAAAAGCCAGACTATTTTGATGCTTTGTATAATTTAGGTGCTTTTTATTACAATAAAGCTGCCGACAAATTGAAGCAAGCTGCTGATTTGCCTTTGAGTCAAGAAGCGAAATTCAATCAATTGAACAAAGAATCAGGAGATTACTTTAAAGAAGCATTGCCATTTTTTGAACAAGCCGACAAACTCAATGATAAAGATGTGAATACACTTATCGCTTTGAAAGAAATACATGCCAATTTAGGCGATTTAACAAAATCGAGCGACTATAAAAAACGCTATGAAGCTTTGAAGAAATAAGCCGCTAAAATGTTTTTTTTTGAAAACTACGAAATAATAAGAACAAGTCTTGCTATAATTTTTTTATAGCAAGGCTTTTTTTGTAAAAAATGATATAGTTTTTTATCTTTATTTAGTATTTTGCAGACCAAATTAAGTAATCGTTCAGAAGTACTTTTAGCTTCTAAAATCAATAACATGACAGCATTAAAAGATAGATATATTAATCCACTAACAGATTTTGGCTTTAAAAAAATATTTGGAACAGAAGTAAACAAAAATTTATTAATAGATTTTTTAAATCAGATTTTGCCTAGCCATCATCAAATCAAAGATTTATCATACTCAAAAAATGAGCAGATGGGAGATAGCAAAATGGATAGAAAAGCTATTTTTGATTTGTATTGTATAGGTGAAAATGGCGAACGATTTATAGTAGAATTACAAAAAGCAAAGCAAAATTATTTTAAAGATAGAAGCATTTATTATTCCTCTTTTCCAATTCAGGAACAAGCTGAAAAAGGCGAATGGAATTTTAAGTTAGAACCAGTTTATACCATAGGTATTTTAGATTTTATATTTGCTGAACATAAACATGATGCCGACTTTTTGCACCTTGCAGAGTTGAAAGATCAAAAAAATAGAGTTTTTTATGATAAACTGAAATATATTTATATAGAATTGCCAAAATTTCAAAAACAAGCAGAAGATTTAGAAACGCATTTTGAAAAATGGCTGTACGTTTTCCGTCATTTATCAAAACTTAGGGAGCGTCCACAAAAACTGCAAGAAAAGGTCTTTGCACAATTATTTAAAAGTGCCGAAATTGCAAAATTTTCGTCACAAGAACGGCAAGCGTATGAAACAAGTTTGAAATATTATAGAGATTTGAAAAATGTGACAGATACTGCAAAAGAAGAGGGTTGGAAAGAAGGGAAAAAAGAAGGGAAAAAAGAAGGAAAAAAAGAAGAAAGATTATTGATGGCCAAACGAATGAAGCGTGCTAATATGCCTATTGAGCAAATTATGAAGTTTACAAGCTTATCAAAAACCGAAATTGAAAATTTATAAAACCTTACAGAAGTCTTTTATTAAAAAACTAAAAACTAAATTTTGGCAAACCAACCAACAACACTAAAAGATGTATGGCAAAGTTTTTATACTTATGTTGTTCATCTAATAGATTTGAGAGAAGACACCGACCGTGAAGGAACTATCGAATCGGTGCGAAAGTATGTAGAATTACGAGGCTATAATGTTTGGATTCTGATAGCTTCTGCTGTTATAGCATCTATCGGTCTGGATATGAATGCTTCTGCCGTTATTATCGGTGCGATGCTTATCTCACCTTTAATGTCGCCTATTTTGGGCATTGGCTTGAGTATAGGCATAAATGATAGGCAATTGTTATCGGAGGCACTACATAATTTTATTATTGCAATTGTGGTTACTTTGCTCACGAGTTTTATTTATTTTTATGCTATCTCGCCTTTTTCGCTGCCCACCGAAGAAATAATGTCACGCACAAAACCAACGATTTTAGATGTGGTAGTAGCTTTGTTTGGAGGTATTGCGGGCATTGTTGCGGCTTCACACAAAGACAAAACCAATGCACTTCCAGGAGTTGCTATTGCTACTGCTTTGATGCCACCGCTTTGTGCAGCAGGATATGGACTTGCCAATGCTGATTTTGCGATTTGGTGGGGAGCAATTTATTTGTTTTTCATCAATGCTGTCATTATTGCCATTGCTACTTATGGTTTGGTACGATTTCTTGACTTTCCGCTTCATCAACATATCAATCAAAAAGAACAGCTAAAAACAAATATTTCTATTGCTATTTTTGTAACCATTTTAGTGATACCTAGTATTTCTATTTTGCTAGATACGCTTAATCATATTGCAACTGACCGAAACTGTAAACAATTTGTAGAGGAGGTTATCAATTCCGAACAACATGAAGCTTTTAAATGGGATATTAAAAGACGTGATTCTATACCAGAATTTAAAGTTTATCTTACAGGGCAAGCCATTCCAGTAGATAGCATTCCAAAGTTGGAGGAAAAATTAGATGATTATCCACACTTAAAAGGTGCAAAATTGACTTTGATACAAACTGATTTTTCGAGAGATAAATCGGAAATTAGAACACAGGTAACAGAGCAAAAAATGGAAATGTTGTCAATCTTAGAAGAACAAAACAATAGAATACAACAAGTAGAAGCTTTGCAAAGGCAGGTACGAGAACTCAAAAATGATTCTGTGCCTATCGAAAGTATTACAAATGAAATAAAGGCATTGTTTCCTGAGTTATTGGATATAAAAGCTGGACAAATGAGTGATATTATCAATGATACCATTGTAGTAGTGAAACCAATGCTACTAAGTGACGAAGAAAAAAATACTATGGCGATAGAAGAAGGCAAGAAGGTAGCAGAGGCTATAAAAACAGAAATGGACACAATAGCACAAATTATTAAAACCATTATAATTCAAGAAAAAACTATTCAGATACCTTTTGTTTCACTCTCTTGGCCTGAGAAAATGAATAAAAAAGAAAAAGAAAATTACGAAAAACGTCTTAAAAGTTTTTTGAAAGTTCGATACAATTATGATAATTTAACTATTATTAATCAATAAATTTTTTCTAAAAAAAAGTAATAAACCATTGATTTTCAGCGTATTAAAGAGTTATAGTTTGAGTGATACTTTAAGCTTATCTTTTTAGTATGTTGATTTTTTTTTTGCTAAGTAATCCTAAAAGCCCATATATAAGTAGAGCTTGGCACTTAAAATGAAAAATAAAATATTTTGAATATAAAAATAGAAAATATTATAAAAGCAAGTCATCGTTTAAATGGCGTTATTGGAACAACGCCTTTGCAATATAATGCAAATTTGTCGGAAAAATATGAAGCAAATATTTATTTGAAAAGAGAAGATTTGCAAATTGTGCGTTCTTATAAAATTCGTGGTGCTTACAATCTGATGTGCAATCTAACAGCAGCAGAACGAAAAAAAGGCATTGTATGTGCAAGTGCAGGAAATCATGCACAAGGTGTTGCTTTTTCGTGTTATATTTTGCAGATACAAGGCAAGATTTATATGCCTACGACCACACCACTACAAAAAATTAAACGTGTAAAAGGACTAGGTAAAGATAAAGTAGAGGTTATATTAATAGGCGATACTTTTGATGAAGCTTATGAGCAAGCCGTTGTTGATGGAAAGCAAAATGATAAAATTTTTGTTCATCCATTCAATGACTTAAAAATAATAGAAGGGCAAGCAACTATTGGTATTGAGATTTTAAATGATTTTAGAGGGAAAATTGATTATGTATTTATGCCAATTGGTGGCGGTGGTTTGAGTGCAGGCGTAGGCAGCTATTTTAAAATGATTAGTCCAAATACAAAAATTATAGGCGTAGAACCAGCAGGTGCTGCAAGTATGAGTGCCTCGTTAGAAAAAGGTAAAGTCGTAACACTTGAAAGTATTGATACTTTTATTGATGGAGCTGCCGTGAAACGAGTAGGAGACCTCAATTTTTCGATATGTCAAAAGGTGCTAGATGATATTGCTCTTGTGCCAGAAGGCAAAGCCTGTACTTATATTTTAAGTACCTATAATGATGATGCGATTGTGGTAGAGCCAGCAGGTATTTTGTCGGTTGCAGCACTCGATTTTTATAAAGATGAAATAAAAGGAAAAAACGTCGTTTGTGTGATTAGTGGTGGCAATAATGACATTGAGCGTATGCCCGAAATCAAGGAACGGTCTTTGATTTATGAGGGCTTAAAATATTATTTTATTGTCGTTTTTCCACAACGTTCTGGTGCTTTGCGTGAGTTTCTCGACACTGTATTAGGCCCAAATGACGACATTACTTATTTTGAATACACCAAAAAAACAAGTAAAGGAAAAGGCCCTGCTCTTATTGGCATTGAGTTGCAGAAAAAAGAAAATTATATAGGCTTGGTAGAACGCATGAAAGCTCATTCTTTTGAATATATCAATGTGAATGAAAAGCCTAATTTGTTTAGGTTTTTAATATAAATAGTCGAAGAACAGATTTATTTTGCAAATTATGGAAGCTAACATATTGAAAACTAAAATGTTGTGATGTGACTTTATTGTTAATGGTGTTTTGTTTTTGTAAATTTTAAAAAAAGAAATTTAAACCTTTTTGAGAAACTGAGTCTAATGTGCATTCACACTTATTCACTCACATTATTTTTTTAATTAAACAAATAAAAATATAAATGAAAAAAGTAACTACATTGCTATTGTTTGCTTTGTTAAGCTTAGGAGTCGCCAACTCTGTTAATGCACAATCTGATAATTGGAGTAAGGAAAAACAAAAAGCACAAGAAAAATATGAAAAAGAGAAGGAAAAAGCGGAAGAGAAGTATGAGAAGGAGATGAGAAAGGCAGAAGAAAAATATGAGAAGGAAAAACATAAACACCACGAACATGGCAAACATAAGGGACATGGGCATGATAAGCACGGACATGGCAAACATGGTAAGGGGCATGGACATGATAAGCACGGACATGGTAAACATGACAAGCATGAACACGAACACGAAAATGATGAACACTCTAATAATAATGATGAGCAAAGATATAGAGACTGGTATAAGCGGTGGAAGCAATTGCCACAAGATAAACAAAAAGAAGAAATTAGAAAGCTAACTCCACAACAACGCCAAGAATTAAAAGCCTATTTGCAACAACAAGGCGTTAATCTTGAGAATGATGAGGGGAGTAGTACAACACCAAATTCTAATATGACACCGCTCGAAAAATGGCGACAAATGCCAAAAGCAAAACGTCAAGAGCTGTATAGTCAGTTGCCAAACAATATGAAAACACAACTGGATTCGTGGATGAATATGACGCTTGCAGATAGAAAAAGTGCTTGGCAAGGTTTATCTTCAGCAGAGAAAAATAAATGGAAAAAAGCATTTGCTAAATTTTAAATTTGTATAAAGCAAAATGAAAAAGCCAATAAGTTATCGATTTAACTTATTGGCTTTTCTAAGCATGCGTCTATAACAAACCAACTATTCTCGGTTTAACAAAAAAAATCTTTTTTGATTAGGGGAAATATACTATTTTTCAGCTCAAAAGGCCATAAAAATAGAAAATATTGGTCTCCTTAGCCTAAAAAAAATAGTATGTTTAAACTTTTGATAAAAAAAGTCCTTAAAAACTAATTGCTGACACAGAAAAACAAGTAAATATTTTTTGTAATATTTATTTTATTTCAAAGCGAGAATAGCTGAAAACAAACTCAATTCGCTTACTTATATTATTATAAAATAAAAAACAAAAATGAAAAAAACGATTTACTTAGCTATGTTTAGCATTTTTATGTTAAATTTTATGGCATCTTCTGTGAATGCACAACCTGCTTGGAAAGAAGATATGAAATATGAAAAAGAAAAACAAAAGAAGCAGCAAGAATATGAACGTGAAAAAATAAAAGCAGAAAGAGAATATGAGCGTGAAAAGCAAAAAGCTCAACAAGAATATGAACGTGAAAAAATAAAAGCGGAAAGAGAGTATGAGCAAGAAAAGCGAAAAGCTCAACAAGAATATGAACGTGAAAAAATAAAAGAAGAAAGAGAGCGTCACAAACATGAGCATGAAAAGCATAAGGACAAACATTATGAGAATGAACATGAATATCAGAACAACAAACATGAGGATGAAAAACGTTATGATTATAAAGATGAAAAACCAACATCTAATATGACACCGCTCGAAAAATGGCGACAAATGCCAAAAGCAAAACGCCAACAGTTGTATGCTCAATTGCCAAATGATATGAAAACACAGCTTGATGCGTGGATGAAAATGACACTTGCAGATAGAAAAAGTGCTTGGCAAAGTTTATCTTCAGCAGAGAAAAATAAATGGAAAAAAGCTTTCGCTAGATTTTAGATATATTAGAGCATTGCTTTAAGTAATGTTACTTAAAGTGCTGATAATCAAATACTTATTAATCTTAAAAAATAAAAAAGCCAATAGTTGTCTTTTCAACTATTGGCTTTTTCTATGTAGAAAAAAATAAAGTTATTTATTCAATTTTTCTCTCATAAAATGGTCTAAACAATTGTGTCGTTCAGCAGAATAAGGATGAGTACGCATAATTTTTTCGATATAATCATAGTTTTCATCTTTGCTCATTTTTTCGAAAAAACGCAAGCCTTTTCGAGGATTATAGCCAGCTTTTACAGCCAAAACTGCTCCAGAACGGTCGGCATCATACTCATCAATTTGGCCAAAAGGAGAGGATAATAGCATTTCCAAATTAGCTGCCAAAATTCCGTAATCGCCTAAAAACATCTCACCAATCAACAATTTTTGAGCTTTTCGCACTGAATGTTTATTATCGACATGTGCTACTTCGTGAGCCAAAATAAAAGCTAATTCATCGTCGCTTTCTACCCAGTCCAAAATTTTTGAGGTAACATAAACATGTCCACCAGCTATCGAAAAAGCATTCAATGTTTTATTGTCGTCAATGATATGAACAGTATATTTTATGCTTTTGCGATTAGCACTTTTGGCTAAATTTGCCACAATTTGCTCTACTTTTCGCTTTTTCGGATGCGTTTTTAGCAATACATTTTCCTTAGCCATAGTCAAGTGCAAGGAGTCGCCAATCAACATTTCATCTCTTTCAGAAATAGGAAATTGGTCTATCGCATAATTTTCCCAATCTTTTGCCCATTTGTACCAAGATTCTACTTGACCATCAAAATTTTCGGTATCATCAACAGGATAACATTGAGCAGAAATGTAAGTTGAACTGCTGAAAAGTATAAAACAAAAAGCAAATATTTTATTCATAATTTTTATGTATTAAGTCAAATGATTATGTGAAAGCTAATTATTTAAGTAATCGTTCAGAAGTTGTTGGACATTTCAGAACAAGATAAGTAGTCAGACAAAAATAAATATACATCTCGTTGAAGCTCATTTAAAGGTTTTTTTTCAATAACAAAAAAGAAATGACATGTTTTTCTAGCCAAAATTGTCAAATCTAAAAAATTATGAGCTATTGTAGTATTAGAAATATGTCATTTCTAATACTCTCAAAATGTAGAATTACTTAGATTACAGCGTAGTTAGTCACTAAACGAATGTTTTATTAAATAGTATTTGGTACTTAATTTTTAATATGTTGACAACTCAATAAAATTATATTGAATCATGCTCGGCATTTGTGAAGTTTCGGAAAATAGCAAAGCCTTAATCTATGTTAAACTAGCTATAAAAGATATGGTTTAAAAGAAAGTAAAAAAAGAAAAATAAATCTAAAAAAACTTTTTGCAAGCTTTCATTGTTGTATTTTAGATAATGTTTTTTAAACAAAAAGGTAAAATAAATGCAAGTTTTTTTGAATCAAATTTAAAAACTATTTGTACCTTTGCTCAAAACGCATCAATATTCAAGCTTATTTATGAAACATCTTGCCTATCTTAACAAATATTTCTATAAATATCGTTATCGTTTTATTTTAGGAATTTTCTTTGTCACTATGTCTAATATATTTGCTGTTTTGCCGCCGCAAGTTATTAGATATGCTTTCGATTTGGTGAAAGATAATATTGCCTATTACAATTTATACGATAGTTTTGCTTTGCAAGCCTCTATTTATAGCGTTTTTAGCAGCATTTTATTGTTTTTTGGCATCACAATGCTCTCTTTGGCACTCATTCAGGGCATGTTTACTTTTATGATGAGGCAAACTATTATTGTGATGTCACGGCTCATTGAGTTTGATTTGCGAAACGAAATGTATGTGCATTATCAGCGATTGAGTACGGCTTTTTATAAACGACATCGTACTGGCGACCTCATGTCTCGTGTGACCGAAGATGTTGGCCATGTGAGAATGTATCTTGGCCCAGCTATCATGTACAGCATAAATCTGAGCGTTCTGATTTTTATCGTTGTGTTCACGATGTTGCAAGTCAATGTCGAACTTACCCTATATGTCTTGTTACCTCTTCCAATTTTAGCGATTTCTATTTACTACGTCAATCGGATTATACACAAACGCAGCGAACTGATTCAAGAGCAATTGTCGGCACTTACCAGCAATGCACAAGAGTCTTTCTCAGGCATTCGAGTTTTGAAAGCTTATGTGCAAGAAAATTCTACCAATGCTTTTTTTGCCTTACAAAGCGAAAGTTACAAAGAAAAATCATTAGATTTGGTTCGTGTACAAGCTTTATTTTTTCCTTTGATGATGGTTTTGGTGGGTTTAAGTACGATTATTACCATCTATGTCGGTGGTTTACAGGTTATTTCTGGCAAAATCAGTCCAGGTAATATTGCCGAATTTGTGATTTATGTTGGTATGCTTACTTGGCCTGTGGCTTCTATCGGTTGGGTAGCAGCTATTATTCAGCGTGCATCTGCTTCGCAAAAAAGAATCAATGAATTTTTGAAAGAAAAAGCCACTATTGTATCTTTGACTGAAGAAAAAACGGACTTGAAAGGAGCATTAACGTTCAAAAATGTAGATTTTATTTACCCAGATACAGGCATTCAGGCCTTAAAAAATGTAAATTTTAGCCTAAAAAAAGGCGAAAAAATGGCAGTTATTGGTCGCACAGGTTCTGGAAAAACAACCATTGCCGAGCTATTGGTTAGAAAATATGATGTGAGCAAAGGCGAAGTTTTGTTAGACTATAAAAATGTGAAAGCTATTCATTTAGAAGATATTAGAGAACAAATAGGTTATGTGCCACAAGATGTATTTTTGTTTTCTGAAACCATCAATAAAAATGTCGCTTTTGGGAAGCAAGACGCTACCGAAAAAGAAATTCGTTTGGCTGCCAAGCAAGCTGCCATTTTAGCAGATATTGATGGATTGCCCAAAAAATTTGAAACTATCGTTGGCGAAAGAGGCGTTACGCTTTCTGGCGGACAAAAGCAGAGAGTTTCTTTGGCACGAGCTTTGTTGAAAAATCCGCAGATATTGTTGCTTGATGATTGCTTGTCGGCAGTAGATGCAAAAACAGAAGAAACTATCATTGATCACCTAAATAACTACTTGTCAGACAAAACAGCGATTATCATAACACATCGTATTTTTTCATTGATGAATTTTGATAAAATTATAGTATTGGACGAAGGCAGGCTGGCAGAAGAAGGAACGCATGAGGAATTATTGAATTTGAGGGGTTTATATTACGATTTATACGAAAAACAGCAACTAGAAGAGAAAAAAATGTCTTTGTAGTCTTTTTTTTACTTAGAAAAATATATTTTTGCAAGGCATTTAAGTATATTTGAGCGAAAAGCCATTTAGCGATACCTATTTTTTTTTGAAAAAAGAAAAATGTATAAAAGATGTAATTTCAAATGGCTTTTTGTAAGTAATTGTTCAGGTTTTTTTGATATTTAAGAAAAAGCTAACACACTAACTCTCAATATATTAGCAACCGAACAAACACCTTATTAAAATAGTGCTTGGCACTTAAAACAACCGTGATTTTAATTTATATAGACAGATATTTTAATATTTTATAGAGGAGTTTTATAAAATAATAGTTTGAGTCAGAAGCACTAATTAAGATAGCTTATTTGGGATACTAAAAATAACACATTTGAAATACATTGTGTTAATATCCTGCAAATAAGCAATGTGTGTGTTTAGAGACTATGATTTTATGAAATGTTATTTATCTTATTTCTTTATTGATAATCAAAAGTTATATACAAAGTGGAGCGAAACAACAATTATAACAATCAGAACAATGGCGTATATTCAAAGGTAATTCGCACAGGAAAAAATCGTACTTATTTTTTTGATGTAAGACCAACACGAACAAACGGTTTTTATTTAACGATAACAGAAAGTAAAAAGCGTTTTGACAATCGTGGTTATGACCGACACAAATTGCATTTGTATAAGGAAGATTTTAATCAATTTATCGAGGCTTTACAACATACGATAGACCATGTTAAAAGCGAATTGATGCCTGAATATGATTTTGATGAGTATGCAAACAATGACCAGAGAGAAGAGTATGCTAAAGATTATGAAAATACATCAGAAAATAATGATGATTTTCAGGAACAAAAGCCTAATCAGGAAGAGCCGCAACGAGAGCATTATAACAACAATGACCGATACCGAAACAATAGGTATGACAACAGAGAGGATAGAAGAGGTGGTCGCAACGATTATTACTCAAATAATAATGACCGTTACCGAAGAAATAGATACGATAACAGAGAAGATAGAAGAGGTGGTCGCAACGATTATTACCCAAATAATGACCGTTATCGAAACAATCGCTATCAAGATAATCGCAATCGCAATGACTATTATGGCAATAATCGAAATAATTATCGTGATGATTATTATGGCAATAACCGATACAACAACAACAATAGAGATGATAGAAGATTTAATAATCAGCGAAATAAAGATGCCTATCAAGACGACCGCTACCAAAATGATAGGTATAAAGATAATAATGTAAATCGAGAGTCGTATCATAGCCGCCGAAATAGACAAGATAGATACGAAGAGGATAGAGAGAAAAAAGAGGAAGAAGATATTTATTCGGAAGATAGCTATCAAAATGATAGATACGAAGACAAAAATGTAAATCGTTCGAAGGAAAATAATAACTATCAAGAAGGCAAAGATTATCAGAAAAATGATAATGAAGAGCATGATGAGATAGAAGATGATTTGACATGGGACTAAAAAGCATTTTTGGTACTCTTTTGTTTTTTGCAAAAAATAACTAAAATCATAAAGAGATATAAGCTTTGCTAATAAGTCTTATATCTCTTTTCTTTTGTTTTGCAATGTTTTGGTTTTTTTTAGAATAAAAGATTAATTTATTACTGAAAAAAAAGCAAAAAATGACCTATTTCAATTTTTTGTCGTCAAAAAACAAACTCAAATAGTTCCCTTTTTCTTTTGATGGTTCTGCGAAGCTATTGAAAAAGCACTTAACAATTATGTTTTCATAAACTCAAAAATAAAAAACTTTTGGAGTCAAGTCTAGTTTTTGAACAATATCCAAGCTGGTATATCGGCTTGTGTGTTTTATTGGGCATCGTATATGCCATTATTTTATATTTTAAAGATACTACTTTTAAGGAAGCTACCAAAAATGAAAAAAGAGCCTTGTGGCCGCTTTCGTTTTTTCGAGCTTTGGTGGTAAGTGCTATCGCTTTTTTGCTACTTTCGCCTTTGTTGAAAACTCGTTTTATCGACATTGTGAAACCGTATATTATCATTGCTCAAGACAATAGCGAGTCGATAAAAAACGGTTTTGAAACAGTAGATTCTACAGCTTACAAACAACAATTGACGCAGCTCATCAATGGTTTGGAAGGCGATTATCGTGTGAAACTGTATAGCTTTGGCGATGGTTTGCAAGAGGAAAAAGCCGATTCTGCTTTTAATTTTGCCTACAATAAAAAGGTAACAAACATTTCGGAAAGCCTTGACGAAATTTACGATAAATACAATAATCAGAATGTTGGTGCAATTGTAGTGGCGAGTGATGGTATTTTCAATCAAGGTAGCAATCCCTTGTATTCCAACACAAAGCTAGATGTGCCGATGTATGCCGTTGCTTTGGGCGATACGACAGCCAAACGTGATTTGATTGTCGATAAGGTATTGCACAATCGCATTGCTTATTTAGACGATAAATTTACGATTCGTGTCGATTTGTCGGCTCAAAATAGCAAAGGCAAAACAACGGTTTTGAACGTCTATAAAGGAAAAGGCACAGGAAATAGTGTGTTTAGCAAAACTATTCAGATAAAAGAGAATGACTTTATTTTTTCGCAAGAAGTGGTATTAGATGCCAAAAACGCAGGTATTCAGCAATATTCTGTGCGAGTGAAAGCCATTGATGACGAGGTGACAACGCAAAACAATAGGCAAGATATTTTTATTGATGTATTGGACAATCGCCAAAAAGTGTTGATACTTGCAGCGAGTCCGCATCCAGATGTAGCGGCTATTCGCAAAGCTATCGAAACAAATAAAAACTATGAATTGACGGTTGATTATATCAGCAAATTTACGCAATCTGTCAAAGACTTTAATGTTGCGATTTTGCACGGTTTGCCAGCCAAAAATAATAGTGCCGAAACGGTTATTAATCAACTCAAAGGCAGCAATATTCCAATGTTTTTTGTCGTGAGTGGGCAAACTGATGTTGCACAACTCAATAAGGTGCAAAGTTTGGTAAAAATAACAGGCACAGGCACGAGCAACAATGAAGCAAAAGCGGAGGTAATCACTCGATTTAATTTGTTTACTTTCGAAAATGATATGTCGCAAAACTTGCCTAGCTTGCCGCCTATCACTACGCCTTTTGGAAAATATCAAACTTCGCCGACTGCTCAAACTTTATTGAAGCAAAAAATTGGTTCAGTACCTACGGATTATCCTTTGCTAGTGATGGAACAAGCGACAGGCGATAAAGCGGCTGTTTTTTGTGGCGAAGGCTTGTGGCGTTGGCGTTTTTATGACTATAAAGAAGACGAATCAGCCGATGTTGTCGATGAATTGTTGATGAAAACGGTGCAGTATTTGTCGGTTAAAAATGATAAGCGAAAGTTCAGAGTACACATTCCTAAGAATTTGTTTAACGAAAATGAACGCATCACTCTTGATGCCGAGCTTTATAACGATAGCTATCAGCTTGTCAATAATCCAGATGTGAGTCTCACGATTTATAATGACGGAGGCAAAGCTTTTCCTTTCGTTTTCAATAAAACAGCACAGGCTTATACTTTAGATGCTGGCTTTTTTCCTGTCGGAAATTATAGCTATAAAGCTAAAACGGCTTTTAATGGCAAAGAATATACAGCAAGTGGCAATTTCAGCATTGCACCTATTTTGCTAGAAAGCTTGCAAACGACCGCAAATCATCAATTGTTATACAATTTAACGACCAAAAACAATGGAAAAGTCGTTTATCCAGATAGTGTAAAAACGCTTGAAAGACATATTCGTACTTCCGAAAACATCAAACCAATATCATACAGCAGCTACCAAACAAAAGAGTTAATCAACTTACAATGGTTGTTTTTCTTGTTTTTGGCTTTGCTTTCTATCGAATGGTTTGTTCGTAAATTTATTGGTGGTTATTAGAAAAAAAGTTTTTATTAAATATATATTAAACCTGACAGGTTTCTATGCAAAAAAAATAGATACTACCTTATGAATTATTTTGCAACATTTTTTCTGAAAAAAGAAAAACCTGTCAGGTTTTCAAAGTAATATTTCTTCTAAGGAGTACTCTTACTTTTGAAAAACAAACTAATGCGATAGCCATTTTGCAACTCTTACTTTTCCTTTTATATACTTCAATATTGATGTTTGTGGTGCTGAAAATGCCTTTTTTCAGAAATACATCACTGAAACCAAGACTTCTGCTCGGCCTTTTCGCTTTAAAAATAGCAATGGCTACCGCTTACGGCTACATTCATTTTCATTATTTTTATGGTGGCGATACTTGGGCTTTTTTGCAGAATAGTCGCTTGATTTACGAAAGCCTTTTCATCAATCCGCTCTATTATTTAGAACTCACTTTCCTGCCAAATGCTCGCACTCCGCCCGATTATTTGTATGATATTATCTATCCGATAGCTGGCTGGAACGATGTGAGAACCTATACTATTTATCGCATCAATGCCATTTTGCACCTTATTTCTGGTGGTTATTATTATGTACACGCTGTTTTTTTTGCTTTCTTTTCTTATGTCGGTTCGATAGCTTTGTATCGTACTTTTGCCAACTATTTTCCAGAGCGTGGCAAACGTATGCTAATCGTTTTGTTTGCTGTTCCAACTATCGTTTTTTGGAGTTCAGGCATTCACAAAGAAGCCGTTACACTTTTTTGTTTAGGATTGATTTTTTATCATTTCCAGCAACTTTTATATAAAAACAAAATAAAAAAACGCATTGTTTTTTTGCTACCTTTGCTGTTTTTATTGAGTATTACACGGCCTCATGTGTGTATGATACTCATGCCTATGTTGCTGATTTGGGCGTGGACAGACGCAAAACCTAAGCATACTTTTTTGAAAATAATAGCAGTATATGTAGTTGGAATTACAGCGATTACATTGGTGAGTTACATTTCGCCAAAAGTCAATATTTTTGCTAAAATACACGATATGCGTTGGTATTTTGTGGTATATAATATTGGCAGCAGCGAAATTTGGGTGAAAACATTTGAGCCAAACCTTTTAGGAGCTATCAAAAATATACCTTCTGCCTTGCACAACATGACGACGTATCCACGACTTTGGGAAAGCAAAACCATTTTTCACTACTTTGCGTCAGCCGAGCTAATTGTTTTATGGCTGTTTTTTGTCTTAACACTTCGTTTTAATTCATGGAAAAGTCTCGAAAACAAACATTTTTTGTATGCTTGCCTATTTTTCGTTTTCTCATTTCTGATTTTTATGGGCTTAATTGTCGATAATATCGGTGCGATTGTGCGATACAGAAGCGTTGTTTTGCCGTTTTTATTGGGCGTTTTAGTTATTGTCTTTGATGAAAAAAAGATTGGTTTTTAGTTACACTTTCAATTTGTTGGATAATATTTAAATTAAAAATTATGCAGATTACTACAAAAAAAGCAAAAGAGATTAAGAAAAAACTTCCGTCGCTTCAAAGACTAATTGAAAGAGAAGATACAGATTATCAAATACTTTTTGTGAGTATTTTTGACCATTGGCTAAAACCAGATGAAGTTGGGCTTATACATACAGAAGACGAAAACGAACTAAAAATAAGACGAAAAAAGCTGCAAGATTTTATAGTTGGTTTGTTTGAAATGACTCCGACTTATACATGGAAGTACAAAAGAAAGAATAGATTTTTCCTTTATTCTTTTACAACTTTAAATCAGGTGCTAAAGAATTGTAATATTCAATACCAACATGGAGAGTCTGGACGAGGATATGATATTATATTGCCTGAATTTGAAATTGTTTATAGCGAAGAATGGGATTGGACAAATATTATTTGGTTTAGAAATGAAAGAAGTGTCAAACCCTTAATTGAATTAGCTGAAAAATCAGGTCTTTATATTTTGCATAAAAGGTAAATGATTGTTGTTCTAAAAAACATAAAACTTAATTTAAACTTGTTTTTTTGAATGAAATGTTTTATTATTAGATAGTTTATATTTAAATCATAACATGGAATTTTTAGAGCGAAATGTCTTGATATAGCCTAGTTGTGTGTCAGCAAGAAAAAAAATAAAAATGCAAAAACAGTTATGGAGAAATAGATGGTTAAGTTGTTTGAACGAATTAACTTCAATTGAACTTCAAAAGACTTCATGGCTTGACAAATCGACTACAAACCCACATTGGTCATATGTAGAATTTATGTGTAGTTATTTTGATGACTTAGCAATTGATAATAACTATGAAGAGCAATTAAAAAATGGATATATTTCGAAGGAAGAATATTTAATAATTAAAGATTGGCACATCAAACTTGACAATTACAATGAACCAAATGGAGATTGCGATAATAGAGAAGCAATTCTAAAGGATAAAAAATGGTTGAGAATTGTAAATGAAGGATTTGAAATACGAAAAAAAATGGAGAATTTTCTCAATAGTAAAGAAATAGAAATTTTAAATAAAAATTCAGAGTACAAATAGAATTTAAAAAAAATGAATCAAAAAAAAATCCGAATTGCGGGGCTATTGCTATTGATAATTTTTGTCATAGGTGTAATGAATTATCAATTTTTGAGAGGGCCAATAGTCTTCGATGATAATTATTTATCATTAATAGCTAATAACAAATCTGAAATAGTATATTCTGTTCTTTTAAGTTTTTTGAGCGGAGTGTTGTCAATAGTAGTTGCATTAACTTTATTTGATTACTTCAAAAAAGATAATTATGTTTTGGCATTAGGATATATAATTTTTACACTACTCAATTTCATTGGGATAGCAATGGAAAATTTTGCAGTTTTTTCTCTTTTAGAAGTAAGCCAAGAATATGTAAGTAAAGCTGATTTGAGCGAGAGTTCTTCCTTTATTTCGTTAGGAGCAACACTTTATGGTTTTCATAAATGGGCTCATTATTCATTTCTTCTGTTATCTTGCCTGCCAGTATTCGTGTTGTTTTGCAATTTATTTAAATTACAATTAGTTCCCAAATCGATTTCAGTTTTTGGAATGATAGCAGCTACCTTAATGTTTATAAACATGATTTTGCTAATGACTGAAATTAAAATTCCTATTGATTTGATGATACCAATTGGATTGCTACAACTATTATTTCCTTTTTGGCTGATGATTAAAGGATTTAATCTTAAAATCGAAAAATAAATAAAATGAAAATGCTTTATTAATAGTATTCTTATTTGAGATGATGATTTTATTTCAAGCCCAAAATGAGATGTCAAACAATAGAACACAAAAAACGAAAATGAACGAAAAGACCATTAGAAAAATAGAATTGGATAAATTCGACAATAGAATAGGGCTTGAAATAGGCTTGGCAATATTCAATTTAGCAAAAGAAAGAAAACAAAATATTGCTATACAAGTAGAAAGATTAAATCATGTGATTTTTTTATACGTTGATGATAACCTACCAGCAGATAAGCATAATTGGTTGAGAAGAAAAGCAAATGTGACAAAACACTTTGAAGAAAGTTCATTAAGCATAAAATATGACCTTAAAAATGGAAATATGAGTTTAGTGAAAACTTTTGCTCTTGAAGAAAAAGAGTATTTAGCTAAAGGTGGTTCAATGCCACTTTTTGTAAAAAATGCTGGAATGATTGGCCTTGTGACTGTTTCAGGACTTCACGATGAAGAAGATCATAAAATTATAATTGAGGCATTGAGAGGAAAATTCATTAAATAAAATGTTACTATGTTTTTTGTTGTGATACTTAAAACACAAATGGCAGAAAATAATCAGTAACAAAACAAATACTTTTTTATACCTCCCCTAAAAAAATACCCTAATTAAATCATATCATGCCATCAATCAGTACAGAATACAAAAACATAAAACACTTATTTCTATTAGTGCTTATCATCGGAATAAGCTTGCGAGTGGCGGTTTATTTGCAGAATCGGTCATTCTTTATTGATGAGGCGAATCTTGCTAGAAATATTGTCGAAAAAGATTATTCAGACTTTTTCAAAACGCTGGATTATGAGCAATACTCGCCGCCTCTTTTTTCCTGTGCTTTAAAATTTATGACAAACACATTCGGAGTCAATGAATATAGCTTGACGTTTATTTCTTTGCTGGCAGGTATCGCTAGTTTGATTTTGCTATTTCTGATTGCTCGTTTATTAGCCATTGAGGCCATACCTTTGCTTTATATTTTGCTGCTTTACGGCTTGAGTCCTTTGGCGGTTCGATATAGCACCGAGTTGAAACAATATAGTTTAGATACATTTCTTTGTTTGCTTTTTGTTTATTGGACTTTCAAGAACAAAGACAGAGCATTTGATTTTTCTTATGTACTTCAACTAAGCATTTTTGGAACGGTAGCTATTTGGGCAAGTATGCCGCTTGTGTTCGTATTGGCAACGATGGGTATTCTTTTTTTATACAGGTGTTTGCTCTTGCAGAATATCAAATTTTCCTATTTGCTTTTGATAGGAGGCACTTGGTTGATGTCTTTTGCCATCTATTTTTTTACCATCTTGAAGTCAGATGCAGGCACTGATTATTTACAAAATTTTCACAGCGGATATTTTTTCGATTTGTTGCCAACTGATGTAGCATCGCTTTCGCAAAATTATACGCTTTTGATAGGCTTATTTAGAGGAATAACCGATAAAACTACGGTTTCACTTTTAGCAGCCTTTTTATTTTTTGGAATAGGTGTATATCAATTGCTGAAAAACAAAAAGTTTGAAGCTTGCTTGTTGTTACTGCCTTTTTTATTTTGCCTCATAGCCTCTCATTTTACTATGTATTCTTTGCTTACAAGGCTTACGTTGTTTCTTATTCCTATGTTGTTATTAGTTTTTGGGTATGGTTTTTCGTGGTCTTGGAAACATTCAAATAAACCTTTGAAAGTGATGCTTTTATCCTTCATCTTACTTTCTTTGATTAATAAAAAAGGCTATGAATATTTTTGGAAACCTTTGAAATTTGAGGATTCAAAGACTACCTTAAAATATTTGCACGAAAATAAAAAAGAAAATCAGCCAATTTTTGTTCATCATTCTGGAGTGCCAGCTTTTGTTTTTTATAATGAAATGCACGATGAGGCTTTTCATCTAAAAAATTATCACTTGGGCAAATGGAATGAGTTGGCAGGAACACACATCAAGCATGAAAAAAAGCTACAATCAGGCGATAAGTTTTGGCTATTTTTCTCACATACCGAACCTGTCGAAAGATTGAACAAGGATTTTCGGTCTGTGCAAAAAGTGGCAACGATGACGGAAGAAAAAAGGGCTATTCAATCAATTGTGCAATGTTATGTTATGGAGTAAGTGTGCGAACCATTACTTATTAGAAATGTTCTATAAATCAATGGTTCGCATATTTTTTATAACAATTTTCAGTTTAATAAAAAACACCTTTTGGCAAGCAAAACATACTATTTTTCAGTTCAAAAGGCCATTAAATTTGCAAATATTGGGCCGCCTTAGCCTAAAAAAAATAGTATGTTTAAACCTCTAAT
>JBMZCV010000067.1:0-23924 GCA_049613665.1 Chitinophagales bacterium
GGATATTAGCGAAAACAAAAAGCTCAACTTACTAACCTGACGGCTATGGTGTTATTACCAACAAGTTGTTACGAAAAAAGAAGCTTTAAAATAGGCTATTTATCCTTTTAGTTGCTGGTGATAACACACAGCAAAGGCGAGAGTTGTCGTTTTTTTTGGAATAAAATAATATGTAATAAAAAGGCTAAAATGCCAATTACTTATATTACAATGTATTAAGTAGTCGTTCAGAAGTTTTTGGGCATTTCAGAACAAGCTAACATCTTGATTGTCAATGCGTTAGCCACTAAACGAAAGCTTTATTAAATAGCACTTGGTACTTAAGTTAGACTAACTGAAAAAATAGCTTAAATAAGAAAAAACATTATGGGAAAAAATGTATTTGGTTTGCTCATAGCGATAGATGAGTATGCGATAGCACCCTTGAGAGGTTGCGTAAATGATAGTCAAGATGTACAAGCAGTATTGCAACATCTTGTGCCAGCAGATAATTTGCATTTGAGAGTGTTGCATAACAAAGAGGCAACAAGAGAAAATATAAAAGCTGCTTTTTTGGAGCATTTGACGCAAGCAGGCGAAAATGATAGTGTTTTTGTACATTATAGCGGCCATGGTTCTCGTGAGTTATCTGATTCTATGTTTTGGCATTTGAATCCAGATAGACACAATGAAGTAATGATAACAATTGATAGTCTTATTCCGGGCATTGGCTTGCGAAACCCTTTGGCAGATAAAGAATTGCGTTGGTTGATTGCTCAGGTAGCGAAAAAAAATCCGCATATATGTGTCATGTTAGATTGCTGTCATTCGGGCGGTGGCACAAGAGATTTAAGCACTTATCCAACAAATCAAGTTATCACAAACCGTTTTACGGCACAACGTACTCAAATGCGTGGTTTTCACGATTATGTATTTGGCCACGATGAAGCTTTGCTAGAATCTTTTGCTCAAAACGGAAGGTTTCATCTACCTTCTGGCAAACATATTCTAATGGCTGGCTGTCGATATACTCAAACCTCAAAAGAGCTAGTAGTAGGCGGAAAACAGCATGGTATATTCACTTTCAGCACTTTAGATATTCTAAAATTATATAATGGACAAATTACTTATCGTGATTTGGTGGCTCAGGCAGGAGCAAGAGTGATGAATATTGTTAGAGAACAAGTGCCTCAATTAGAAGCAGTTAAAGATGATAAGCAAATTTATCAGCCATTTCTGGGCGGAGCAGCTTTATCAAAAACAAAATACTATAATGTTTTTAGCAATAAAAAAAATCAATGGTATGTAGATGCTGGACAAACGAGCGGCATTTTTTCATCGGAAAGTGAGCCAGCCGTTTTCAAAATTTATGAAACGCATATTGATATTGCCGAAATGCCAGACCATTATGAGTGGAGGAGGAGTGCGACAGATATTTCGCCAAGCCAAGCAATTTTAACAGAAGAATTGCCGCTTGCTGAACGCTACAAAGCAGTAGTAGAAACGATGTCTGCTCCCCAAACGAAAGTGCGTATAGAAGTGGAAGAAAGCTCGCCCAAATTATTTGAAGGAGTGGAGTTGGCAAAAGAAGCTTTGCAAAAATCTTTATATCTCAAACTTGTAGATGAGTGTAGTGATGCCGATTTTCGTATTGTGGCTTATCAGCATGAAAACTGCAATAAATACCGTATTTGTAAGCCAACAGATGAGCGACCTTTAGTTAAACAGGTAGAAGAGTTTACAGAAGATAGTGTGCAAGATTTGCTGGTTCATATGGAGGAAATAGCCAAATGGCAAACGACTTTTCAGCTTTCAAATCCGCAAACAAAATTGCCACTTTCGGCCATTGATTTAGAAATTTCGGCATTAGACGAAAAAGGCAATGTCAAAGCTGTTGAATTGACTAGCGGCGAGATTAAATCTACTTATAAGGAAGATGGCGAAGAGCGAATTTCGCCTGCTTATCGTGTAAAAATGACCAATAATAGCACCAAAAATTTGTATTATGCAGCTTATATTTTGGGGTCAGATTTTTCTTGCACCGACGATGTTTTGCCGACAAGAATGCTGAAAGCAGGAGAGTCCTTGTGTCTTTGGGAAGATGAGGAAGTCATTTTTCCGTTTGAAGCTTTTGTCAGCGAATCTTTATTGAACTTGGGAGTCACGGAAGAAGCTAATACGTTAAAAATTATAGCCAGCACCGAACAATTCAACTCTTCTGACTTAAATCAAAATGGCTTAGAAATGCCAGAAAGTATGCGTCCGCTCCGAAAAAGTGTGCCTGCAAAAAAAGATTGGATAAGCCATCAAATTACGTTTACGGCTGTAAAAGAGCTAAATACATATCAATCTGAAAACTTATTGGAAAGTAGTGGCATAACTGTTAAGTTTCCGAAAAAGACAAAAGCGAAAATTGGTTTGGGAAGTGCCTCGCAGCAAAATAGCCGTTCTGTAAGTGCTGCTCCGTGGGTAAATACTGATGAACTATTTGCATTTGTGAGTAGCAGAGGAACTGCTCCGCAACTCAATGTATTGGAAATTTCCAACATTCAAGACCTCAACAGTATTACGGCCGATAATAGAATTGAAGTAAATTTGCCTTATGTTTTGGCAGAAAATGAAAGCTTAATTCCTATTGCAAGTGATGGCGAACTGCTATATCCTTTAGGTTTTGCTAATGGCACAAAAAATGGCACAAAAGTCGTTATCGAAAGATTGATTGGCGAAGAAGCAGGCATTAGCGAAAGAGGATTGTTGAATACCGTAAAAATTGTTTTTCAAAAAGTAGTAGGCAAAAAACTAGGTTTTGGCTATGAATATCCTTATTTGGCGGCTGTTGATGCGACTGCCGAAAGCCACTATAACACCAACAAAATTCAGATAAATGAACAAGTTGCCACAGCAAATAGCGTACTTGTTATTGTGCATGGTTTGGTAGGAGAAACAGCTAACATGTTGCGTATAAATGAGGAGGCTAATGGAAGTAATAGTTTATATACAATAGCTAAAAAACAATATGATGTAGTATTAGCTTTCGATTATGATAGCTACAATACGAGTTTAAAAGAAACCGCTTTAGCTTTCAAAAATCGTTTGATAGAAATTGGTTTGGCGGCAGGCCATGGCAAAAAGGTGCATGTTCTTGCACACAGTACAGGTGGTTTGATGGCACGTTGGTTTGTAGAAAGAGAAGGCGGCAATGAAATGATTGAAGAGTTGTTGATGCTCGGAACGCCAAATGCTGGCTCGCCTTGGCCAAAAATAAAAGATTGGACGGTTTTTGCAGCAACTTTGGCTTTGAGCAAACTGACAGTAGTGGGTTGGCCGTTGGCAGCACTCAATTTCTTGATTGATAAGGCGAAAATTGTGGAGGGCTTAGATAAAGTAACAGATGATTTGAAAATTGATTCTGAATTTATGGAAATGCTCAACAATAGCAACGACCCAAAAATACCTTATACGATTTTTGCTGGCAATACTTCTTTAATAAAAGACAAAAAAGATGATAGCAAACAACAAGGTATGATTAAAAAAATATGTAGTAAGCTGAAAATCAATAGCGAAAGTACTCGTAAAATTGTAGATTTGCTATTTCGTGAGAAAAATGATATTTTTTCGAGCCAAACAAGTATGAACAATATTAATTTGAGTAGAAAGCCTTTGCCTATTGCTCATGAGGTGGCTTGCGACCATTTTAGCTATTTTAATACCGCAGAAAGTTTGGCTATTTTAGAAGAAAAACTTGGGTAGCTTTTAATTTTTTTGGCCGAAAATATAAATCAATGGTTCTGACATTTTTTATAACAATTTTCAGTTGAATAAAAAACGCTTTTTGGCAAGGGAAACATACTATTTTTCAGTTCAAAAGGGCAAATATTAGCTGCCTTAGCCTAAAAAAAATAGTATGTTTAAGCCTTTGATAAAAAATGTATAAATGTCCGAACTATTAAGAAATAACAAGAAAAAGGTAGCAAACATTCTCAAAATGTCTGCTACCTTTTTCTTGTTACAAAATTATTCTTTTGAAAAAATATATCTTACTAAAAACTAAAAACTAAAAACTAAAAATCCTAGCTCCATTTTCCTTGAGCTTTCAATACCAATTCTATAACCTCTCTGACGCAAGCTTTGCCACCGTCGCAAGATGAAATATATTTGCTAATCATTCTGATTTCAGGTATGGCATCTTTTGGGCAAACAGGCAAGCCAACTTGCTGCATTACTTCAAAATCTGGCATATCATCGCCCATATATAAGATATTTTCTTTTTTCAATTCATAAACAAATAATAACTCCTCAAAGTCCGCTATTTTGTGGTGCGAGTTCATATAAATATCCGTAATGCCAAGCCCACGAAGGCGTTTATAGACACCCTGCGAGTTGCCACCCGTAATAATTACGACTTGCAAACCTGCTTGCATTGCCTTTTTCATCGCATAGCCATCTTTCACATTCATTTTTCTTTGCAAATGTCCTGTTTCACTAATAATAAGCGAACCATCTGTTAATACGCCATCAACATCGAAAATGAGCGTTTTTATAGGTTTAAATTGTTCTAAATCAACCATTTTTTATTTTTTTGTAACTATTTACGTTGCAGCAACGTATTTTTCTTGTCTCACTAATGTTTCACTAAAAGTAAATAATTTTGTTTTTTACCTCAAAATCTTACCTAAATAGTTGAAACATAAGAAGCCAATTGCTGTTGACTCAATTTACAAGTAATCCATTCGTTTTCCAATTTCATGCCCAATTTTTCATACAATTTTATAGCAGGCGTATTCCAATCCAAAACATGCCACCGCAGTTGATTCGCATTTTCGGTTTTGGCAAACAAAATGAGAGCATTCAGCAACAGTTGTCCAACACCATTTCGCCTATATTTTTGCGTCACGACAAGGTCGTCGAGATAGACAATTTTGCCTTTCCAAGTAGAATAAATAATGTAAAACAAGGTAATACCTACAATTTCTTTTTCGCCATTTTCTTTTGTTAGTTCAGCCACATTGAGCCTAAACAAAGGTTGTTCGCATTCAAAACCATCTTTGATAAATTGCTCTAGCGAAAGTGTTACTTCTTCAACAGCATTTTCAAATTTCGCAAGTTCTTTTATAAGCCTATAAGCTGCTTTTGCATCTTGTTTTGTGGCTTTTCTGATATTGATTTTCATAGAAAAAAAAGAATTTATAGATAATGCGTTAGCAACGAATTGACTATTTATTAAATACTTGTTGGCACTTTACAATTCGCCCCACAAACGCAAACGGCTAATACCGCCATCTGGGTACATTTTTAGGCGAACATGTGTAAATTTTCCACTAATAATAATGTCGTCTATAAATATATTTCTATTATTGCCTTGCAGTTTTACTTTTTCCAAAATTGGAATCCAATCAATTTTTGGGTCGTCCATATCTATATCTTTGCGGTCGAACTCTTCGCAGCCTTCCAACGAGCAGAAATAAGGATAATTTTCGACAAAATGACTCGTATCAACTTCTATTTTTTTGATATAACCAGCCGCTGCCAGCTTAATAATTGCCCAATCAAAGTTATCTTTTATCCTACTTCGGCGTGTTTGCCAGCTATCCGACATACTTTCGCTCTTGAAAGGTAAAATCAAATTGTTGATATGCCCAAAAAGCATATTATTGCCCATAATTGCTCTTGCTCCATTGAGCATAGCTGCCAAATCCAAAGTTTTGTTTGCTGGCCATCTATCCCAATTTCTTGTTATTTTGCCATAAGCCTTAAAGCGTGTAATGCCACCATCTGGATAAATGTTGAATTTGAGATGATTGAAATGCCCTTCTTTTTTTAGGCGAAAGAAGTTTTGTGCATGTGGCTGCAAACTGACTTTATTCAATACTTCTGTCCATTTCAAACGGTCTGATGTTAGATAATCGACAGAAGAATTAGGCTTTGCCAAACAAGCTTGCACAGAGGCAAAAGGAGGAAAGTTGCCTTCAAAATAGTGAGTATCGATTTCTACACCATGTAAAACAGTAGGAGCTGCCAACTCAATAATGCACCAATCTCTGCCTTCAAAATTTCTGCGACGGCGAGTTATCCAAGCATCTGTTGAGTAGCCATTTTTATCGAAAGCCATTTGCCCTCTACCTTGCTTTAGCAGATTTTCTTTTGAGCCAAAATGCTCATTATTAGCAATAATTGCTTTTGCTCCAAGTTTTGCGGCTGCAACATTCGGTAATCGCAAAAATTCAGGACCTACTTTTTGTGTCGACATATTGTTTTTTTTCTTGAAGAAAGTTAGGCAAGCAAGATACAAACAACTTGTTTAAAGAACAAATTTTTCATCAGCTATTAGATTTTTTTATTTTTTGAGCGATAAAAAACGATTATTCACCAAAATATTCTACATAGATGCTTTCGGTTTCATATAGCTTAACACAATGCAAATTTACACCTTTAATGTCGGAAAAATGCGGCAATAATTCTTGCCAAATAGCGATGGCTAAATTTTCGGTAGAAGGAAGTATATTTGTCAAAAAATCGACATCTAAATTAAGGTTTTTATGGTCTAATTTATCAATAATATACTTATTTATAAGCGTACTCAAATCTTTTACATTCATCACAAATCCTGTATCTGGATTACTTTTTCCTTTTACTGTAACAAATAAATGGTAGTTGTGGCCATGCCAATTTTTATTGGCACATTTGCCAAAAATAATTTCGTTTTGCTCTTCGCTCCACTTTGAATTAAATAATTTATGAGCAGCATTGAATCTTTCACGTCTTGTTAAGTATATCATTTTTCTAAAAATTTTAAATGCAAAGATACTATAATAATCTATAAAATTTTGGGTTCATCTTCAAGTTTTACGCAGTCTATGATATATGAAAAATGATTGTTTGACAGTTTTGAATGTCGCTATTCCCATTTTAAGAAAAGAAGTAGCTTTTAGAAAATGAAGACACACTATTTTTTTATTGAATCTGTAAAAAGATATACTTTTAGGTGGTGGAAATGAGGCAAAAACAATTTGATAATTTTTTTGAAGCTAACATATATGAACATACTTATTGTAGTAGCTACATTGGCAGAAATTAAACCTTTTTTGGAAGCATTTAAACAGTTTAAAAATAGTGATTTTCAAGAATTTACATATAAAAAAAATAAGATAAGCATTTTGATAACAGGCGTTGGAATGCTACATACTTGCTTTCATGTTTATCGCATTTTATCGAAAAAAAAGTATGATTTGACATTAAATGTTGGCATTGCAGGCACTTTCAATCAAAGCTTTGAGATGGGAAAGGTAGTGCAAATTTGCTCTGAACAAATCGGCGATTTAGGTGCAGAAACGCCAGATAATTTTATACCAATTCGAGAAATGCCTTTTTTTGATGCTCATAAATTTCCTTATGAAAATGGAATTTTGTATAATAAGCGGCAATCGAATTGGAAAAGTATTCATAATTTGCAGCAAGCCAGCAGCATTAGCGTGAATAGGGTTTCGGGAAGAGCCAAAACCATTGCAGAACAGCAGGTGCTTTTTAATGTAGATATTGAAAGTATGGAAGGTGCTGCTTTTTTTTATGTTTGCTTAATGTTGGAAACATGTTTTCACGAAATTCGAGCTATTTCAAATGTTGTGGAGGTGCGAAATAAAAATAATTGGCATATTGCATTAGCGATTGAAAAATTAACGCTAACTTTAATCGAAATTGTAGAGGAGATTAGTCAAGATATTTCTTAATACATTAGAGTTTATTCACAAAATTTTAGATAAAAAATAATAGAAGAATAAGGTAGTAGGTATTTTGAAAATGCCTGCCACCACAAATATACTTATCTAATAACATTTAAAAAAAAGGACAAAACAAGGTGGCAGGCACTTTAGAAGTGCCTACCACCTTGTTTTACGACAAAGTTTGCTAAAATTATGCAAATGTAATATTCGCATTTATCCAACGATGTTTTTGTTTTTCCTTACACTTTTTTTGTGAATAATGTCTATTGTAAAGTAAATTATACTAGATTTTAGAAAAATATTACTCATTTGTTGAAACATGACAGGTGATTTTTTCTAGTAAGTTCAGGTTTTTTTTGCCTCAAAAAGTCCCTAAACAGTCTCTTAGAAAATGCTATTTTAATAATAAATAACGACAGTTGCAAATATAATTTATGTTTAGACAACAATATTATCCAAAATCTATCAAAGGCGAAGAGTTAGATTTATATTTAGAACATGGCTGGTATAGAAGTGGGCAAGTTTTGTTTACCACACATCTCATTATTCTTGAAGATGATGTTTATACGCCTGTTTGGACACGTTTGCCTTTGGAGAATTACAGCTTCAAAAAGCGGCTGCGACAACTTTTTAATAAAAATAACAAGCGGTTTAGAATAGAATATAGCAAAACTTTTATAGATGAAAAAAAAGAAGCACTATATGCACAACACAAATTTCGATTTGGCAAATATCCACCGCAAAGCTTGAAACAATATTTGCTAGACTGTTCGAAAGATAGCATTTTTAATAGCTATGAAGTGCGAGTTTATGATGGCGACGAACTCATTGCTGTAAGTTTTTTCGACATCGGCACGATTAGCATGATGAGCATTTTGGCACTTTACAATCAGACCTATCAGAAAGAAAGTTTAGGGATTTATACCATGTTGTTGGAAATAGATTTTGCCCAAAAAAAAGAACTAAAATATTATTATTCGGGCTATATCGTTCCAAAATATGAACGTTTTGATTATAAGCTGCGAGTAGGCAATTTGGAGTTTTATGATATGTTTGATAAAACATGGAAAGACTACCAATATTTAGATTTGTTTACTTTGCCTGCCGAAACAATGAAAGAAAAACTCTCTATTATTGTTTCGTATTTCGATATGCTGCAATTGCCTTATGGCACTTTTGTTTATCGGCTATATGATACGAGTATTTCTCGCTCTGGAACGATGAACTTTGTGCGTAATCCAATGTTTATCAACTGTTTACAGGTAGAATTAAAATACCCTTCGTTAATTGTAGAGTATGACTTAACAAAAAAGAAATATTTGCTAAGTTGGTGTAAAGAACTCGATTTGCAACAGGCTCGTTATTATTTAGTAAAAGAAAAAGTTCTGTTAGAAACGACAGATATTACAAAACTTTTGCAAACAATTTGGCAGCTTCAACAAAACAATAAGCAAACAAAAACGAAATAAAAAAGCTGTTTAGAAAATAATTAATTTTCTAAACAGCTTTTTTGTTTGTAGCATCTATCTCTTCTAATATTGAGTTATATTTTTGGTATTTAAGCAAAAAACGAAAAGATAGTTTAACAACTAAAATTAGTTATTGATATGATGAACTACTTGTTGTGGATAAGGAATATCGACACCTGCTTTGTCTAAAGCAACTTTAGCACTTTCCAAAATGCTTACGGTTACGGCAGGAGCATCTCCTGCATTGCACCACGGACGCATATCCAAATCTACGCTATTATCACCAAGATTAACAACAGCTACTTCTGGTGCTGGCTTGTTCAAAACCATTTTGTTGTTTTTCATCACATTGACCAATATCTCTTTTGCTTTTCCAATGTCTTCGCCATAGCCAATACCAATAGCTAAATGCAAACGCACAGTTCCATTTTGCGATACATTTGTGATGTTGCCGCCTGCCAAAGCACCGTTTGGCAAATAAACCGTTACATTGTCTGGTGTATTTAAGATTGTAACAAAAAGTTGAATTTCTTTTACAAACCCTTCTGCACCTTGTGCTTTGATGTAGTCACCAACGCTAAAAGGACGGAAAAACAAAATTAAAACGCCACCTGCAAAGTTGCCCAAACTGCCTTGCAATGCCATACTAACACCCAAAGTAGCAGCACCGAGAACAGCGATAAAACTCGTTGTTTTGATACCTAATGTGGCTGCGATTGCCAAAATTAGCATCACTTTCAAGAGCATAGATGCCGTAGAAACGATAACAGGTTTCAAGGTAGCGTCCATTTTTTGTTTTGTCAATAATTTGTCGAGACCATTGACAATGGCTTTAACGATAGATAGACCTATCAATAACACTAGCAAAGTTAATAATAACTTAGTGCCATATTGAATAGCCACTGCTGTTAGTTGGCCGAAATCAATATTTAAGTTTTCCATAAAAAAAGTATTTTAAAAATATGAATGAAGAAAAAGTTTAAATGTAAATGTTTAAACAGACTTATGTTATAGTTTGTAAAGATTCGATACATTAGTATAAATCGTCCTTTTAGATAAGCACTATTTGGCACTTAACCAATTATTTTCTTAAAAAAACAAATAGAAATATTATGCTATTTATTTCATTTCATAAGACTTTTGTGAGGGAAAAAGTCACGTTGAAAAATACATTTTTTATTATTGAATAATGAATTTTTGAGTTCTTTGTTCAAGGCCATTACTTGTTTGTACCAAATAATATCCTTTTGCAAGCTGACTAATGTTTATTTGCAAATTATTTGTACCTATTTTAGCCTCGCTATCTTGTGTTAAAACTTCTTGTCCCAAGATGTCGAATATTTTTATTTCGATATTATTGGCTTCAAAATTTTGGGTATATTGCATATGTAATACATCTTTTGTAGGATTTGACAATATTTTAACTTCAAAAAAAGCAGAATTACTAGAATCAAAAATATCTATGGTATGATTATTATTTTTGTTAGCGTTTGTTGTTGAGCAAAAAGATTGGATAGCAGCCCAAGGTAGCCAAATACCATCACATTTTGCTCTTACCGACCACTCATAGCAAGTAGTAGGAGTTAAACCACCATTAACTTCACGAAAGGTATCTGGTGTAGGGTCAAAAAATATTATTGGGCCATCTACTCTTCTCCCTGCTAGTTGATATTCTTCAGCATTCGTATCATTCCAGCTTAGTGTTACATCTGTACCTGAAAGATTACTTTCTTCTAGTACATTTATGTTATAAAATATATGATATTGTGTTAAGTTATTTTTTGAGCATCACTTAGCCAAATAAGAACAATAAAATGTTTTTTGTGGAAACTAACATTTTGATTTTTAATGTGTCAGTAGCCCAAACATATGGTCTTAATTATTGCTTGATATTTAATATTTATTGTTATTGATATTTGCAAATGTCGTTTAAAGATATAGATTGTGCAAGAATCGATTTTGTGACTTTTTAGAAGAAAAAATAATTTAAAGCTATCTTTTTGAAAATGAAAAAATAGATAACTGCTTGAAAAACAGGTTTAAATAAATTCTAAATAAATGTTATGTTTTTTAGATAAAAAGATAATGTTTAATTTTGCAATTAATTTTTAAATATGCTTTTTTTCTTATTGCGATTTATTATTTTAAAAAAAACACACTAAAAAATAAGTTTTACTTGTTTTATAAAGAAACAATGATTCTGACATTTTTTATAACAATCTTCAGTTAAATAAAAAAACGCCTTTTGACAAGGGAAACATACTATTTTTCAGTTCAAAAGGCTATAACATTTGCAAATATTGGCCACCTTAGCCTAAAAAAAATAGTATGTTTAAGCCTTTGATAAAAAAATGTATAAATGTCAGAACTATTGAAGAAAAGGAATTTCAAGAATCAATGCTGCTAAAAAAAACGCAAAAATACATGAAACAGACATCACTAGCTTTTCTATTAGCTTTATTTTTTTGCGTAGCCACAAGTTGCACAAAAACAGAAACGCCAGACGACACCAACAATAACACAAATACAGAAACCTACAACAATTCTGCTGCAAATATCATTTTCAAATTTGAGTTTGATGAAACGCAAGAACGCCTAAACAATATCGGTTTGCCTGCCGAAATTCCTGCTGGCCACGCTGCCCAAACGCCAAACTTTCGCAGCATTTCGGCTCATTATGTGGAGTTAGCACCTTTGCCATTTACATTATTGGGCGAAGGAGCGGTTTTATACAAAGGTGAAGAGACTGAGATTGGTGGCGAAAAAGCCATTGATTTCGACAAAGCAACATTGGCAGATGAAGGCGAAATATTTTTGAGCGTACCCATCAGCAGCATACCAACCGACAGTTATCAATATTTGCGTGTATCTTTGTCATATCAAAACTACGATATTCAACTTCGAGCATTGGGTTTTGATATTACAGGAACTTTAGCTTCATTTATTGGTTATAATACTTATATTGACGACTTTGGCATCAAAAACGACATCGTTTCCGTTCATGCTAATAGGAGGCAAGGTTTTTGGGCTTTTGAAACCGATTTTTCAGAGCCACTTGTAGGCGAAGCACCAGCAGGAGCAGTCACAGTTCCAAACCCTTTGTTTGATTCGTCGCCTATTCCGCAAGGTTCGTGCGTTGTGACAGGGCCATTTGAGCAAGCTTTGGCCATCACGGGCGAAGAAACCGAAGATATCATTATTACGATTTCCTTGTCTATTAACAATAGTTTTGAATGGGTAGATAACAATAATAATGCTATCTTTGAACCCTTAGATGGCGAAATGCCTGTTGATATGGGCATAAGAGGCTTGATTCCTATTGTTGAAAATTAAAAAAGTTCAGTAATTATTTGCTCGTTGTAGTATTTACTTTAAAAATGCTTAGGCTTTTAGCTTAGATAGTTGTTGGTGATAACATTACTATTTTAAACAACAACGGCAAAAAAACGCAAATTTAAAATATGAATATGAAGTTGCTAAAAAGCATCATTTTGATGAGCATGGCTTTGTTGTTGCTCAATAGTTTTAGCTCGTGTCGTTTGTTTTTTGATACACAAATAGATGCAGCTTCGGCCTATGAGAGCAAACAATATGTTTTGGCCACCGATTTATTGATAGAAGAATATAATAGTGAAAAGGAATTGCAAAAAAAATCGAATATTGCCTACAAAGTAGCAGAGTGTTTTCGATTGGCGAATCGCACAAAAGAAGCCGAAAATTGGTATCAAAAAGCATTGGAATATAGCACCGATTCGGCTGTTACATTCAAATATGCGTTGGCACTAAAAAGCAATGGAAACTACAAGCGAGCAATGCAATTATTTAAGGAATATGCTTTGAACAATCCGAATGACAAAATCAAGGCAACTCGTGAAATTCAGGGGTGTAGGCAGGCTATGGAATGGCAAAAAGATTTGACTACGCACAAAATCATTAATTTGCAAAGCCTCAATACTTCGGCTTCCGACTTTGCAGTTGTTCCATATTCTGATGAGCAACTCGTGTTTACTTCTTCGAGAAAAGATGCGAAAGGCGAAGCACTTTATGGCTGGACAGGAGAAAAATATTCAGATTTATTTGTGACCACAGAAGTCAATGACTTTGTGTTTACGCCAGCTATGCAGTTTGGCGATTCTATCAATACGGCTTTCAACGAAGGCATTGCTTCTTTTACGGCAGACTTTGAGGAGGTATATTTTACGGCTTGCGGTAGCAAAAGTGAGCAAGATAATTATTGTCAAATTTATAAGACCCAAAAAAATGAAGATGGTGTTTGGATATTGCCAGAACCTGTGCGTTTGTTCGAAACAGATACCTTTAATCTTGGGCAACCTTTTATTACACCAAATGGCAAACAATTGTATTTTTCTGCTGATGCTACCGATAGTTTTGGCGATAAAGATTTGTATGTCGTCACAAAAATGAATGACGGCTTTTGGAGCGAGCCTAAAAATTTGGGGCCAGCCATCAACACCGAAAACTATGAAGGCTATCCTTATATTGGCACAGATGGCTTGCTATATTTTGCGTCAAATGGACATGGCGGCATGGGTGGTTTAGACATTTATGTAGCAGAAGAGGAAGGAGATATTTGGCAAAACCCGCAAAACCTAAAAGCACCGATAAACTCCCATGCCGATGATTTTGCCTTTGTTATGAAACCTTATATTGCTCCCGAACTCATCGATTCTATCGAAATGATAGGCTATTTTAGCTCCTCACGACCAAACGGAAAAGGAAGTGACGATATTTATATGTTTGTGTTGGAAGTGCCGAAAGAAGAGCCACCTGTTGCGGAGGTAGATACGCCTATTGTAGCAGTTAATATACCACCAAAACCGCCACAAATTAGCTATCTTTTGGAAGGAAAAATTCTGCAAAAACAATTTGAAATAGCCGATAATCCAGATAGTAAGGAGATAGGCAAAATGGGTGTTTCGCAAGCTATCGTAGAAATTTGGGGCGTGAGCGACAACAGCAACCTGACAAAACGCTTGGTAACCAACTCAAAAGGCGAGTTTAGTTTAGCAGTAGAAGCGGAGGCCACCTATCAATTGAGTGCTTCAAAGAATGGCTTTTTTCGCAATTCGACTAGCGTAACAACAAAAGGCAAAACACCTGTCGATAATGTTGTGAAAGTATATACCGAAATTGTTTTAGACAAAATCTATAAGCAAAGAGAAATTGTGTTGAATGACATTTATTTTGACTATGACCTTGCCTTGATACGAGACGATGCAAAACCGACTTTGAATAAATTGGCAAGATTGCTCAACGAAAATCCGCAAATAAAAATAGAAATGGGGTCGCATACCGACTCACGAGGCAGCGATAACTACAACCAAACACTATCGCAAGAAAGAGCCGAAAGTACTGTCAATTATCTAGCAAGTTTGGGCATAGACAATAGGCGTTTGGTGGCGAAAGGCTATGGCGAAACTCGCTTGAAAAATGAATGCGAAGATGGAATCAACTGTTCGGAAGAAGAACATCAACTGAACAGACGCACAACTTTTAAGGTGATAGCAGATAATTTCTCAGCACCAGATTTGAGATTTTAGGCCAAAAAACCTTGTTTTGTGTAAAAGCGAAGAAAAATAAGGTAAAATTTCGTAATTTCAAATCAAAGCATTATATTTGCGTTTCGTTAAAAAATACTTTAACACATTATCATAAATCATTTAAAAATACTTTTAGTTATGGGAAGAGGAGATAAAAGAACAAAAAAAGGTAAAATTTATTCAGGTAGCTTCGGAAATATCCGTCCGAAAAAAAGCAAAAAAAACTATAAACCAGCAGAAGCAACAACTACTACTGCTGATGAATCTACAGAAACAGATAAATAGACAAGCTTTTTAAAAGCTCTGTTTTTGAATACGATAAAAAAGGCAGGTATTAAACATTATTTTGTTTAACACTTGCCTTTTTTATGTTTGAAATGACTTTAACGACAGAAAAAAGCCTCATTATCTACTATAAAGATAATGAGGCTTTTTTGTATGAAAATTTAAGTGCCAAGCACTATTTTGCTAATTGTTTGAAGGTAAATTAGGCATTATATTTTAAGAAAAATAACTCAAATATTGTAATATAATTACGTTCTAGGAATAGGGTTTTCGCCATTTTGTAAATGAGCAACAATAGCTTGATAATTAATTACTTTTGGTAGCGGTTTTATTTCATACCAGAAATAATCAGAATCTGGATTTTTTGCTAAATGGTCTAGCTTTTCTAAAACAGAACTTTTTGTTTTGCCTCCTGGCCCAAACATATCATGTGTTACATTTTTGATTAACCACTTATATTCCGAATTATACTTTTTAGTACGATTGTCAAGCAAAACTAATAAATCATTTTGATATTGCCCATTGTTGACTCTACGAGTTAGTACAGCATCACTAGGAGGCATTACATATTTCTTAAATTCTATATTTGGGTAGTTTCCATCTAATCTTTTATATCTTTTCAAAAAGCCCTTTTTCACTTCATAGCCCTCACAATATGATAAAACTGATTGGCGGTTTATTATTTTCAAACACTGGTTTGTTTTCAATGACGTTGTTGTCCAAATATGTTCTGACATACTTATTGTATTTAATTTGTTTTTATTGTTAATAATATTTTTAAGACATTAATTTGGGGTGCAAAGATAATACTTTCATTTTGTACATTATCAAGCACTATGATTTAGTATAGCGTTAAAATTGAGAAATAGTTACTATTATTGATAATTCTTTGATAGAAAAACGTTTTTTATGACTTTAATATTGGAAATTAAGATTCTTTTTACTCTAAAAAAATAACTATCTTTTAAACATCATAAATGTACGAAATGTTCAGCTAAAAAAAAAATAAGTTTAAGCATTATAGTTACTTATTGGATAAATGTTTTATAATGATATATTTAGTTGATTTTGTTAAGATATAGATAAATGTTTTGTATTTTAATCTTTGTAATAGCTTGAATATCAGTATTTTAGGATTTGATAATAAAATTTTAGAAGTAAACAGCTCTTGTGTTAAAAGTAAAGTATTAGGTGTTTAAAATAGCTGCATTGTATTTGCAAACCTTTTGTTTTAACTGTTTTTAATAATAAATAATGCCCTGCTAAGTGATGTTTTTTTAGTTGTAAGGCGTTATACAAAAATCAATGATAACTTGCTGAATTTTTTTAAAAAAACGTAAAATTATGAATTGATAAGGTAAATATCTAATTCTTTTTCGTTTTTTTTAAAAAAAATAAAAAAAAGTACGGTCTTTTTTAGAAAGTTGTTTAACTTTATATGATAGCAAGAAAGAAAAATTAAAACACCTTGTATTTTTAACAATGAATTGTTAAAAGTGAAAGGATAAATATGTAAGTATGAAAAAGCAACTATTATTATTAATTTGTTTTCTAGTATTTTCCCACCTTACTTTATACGCCCAAAACATTCCACTCAAAAGAGGTGTCGTTGCAAAATCTTTACCTGCTCCGTTTGAACCTAACACACAACAACTTCAATTATTTTTAAATCATTTAGAAAGTTTGCTGACTTGCGAAGAAACTTTTGATAGAAAAGAAGCAGATTGTTTTTTTACAGAAACAGACATTAAAGGTTATATTAATTATTTGATGTCTAAAAATTATCCTCAAATAAGACAGGAGGCAACACCGCTATTTTTGGGCATGACTAAAGAAGCAAAAGTATATGTTAAAAGTTTGTTAGAAAACAGCATTTCGCATATTGAATTGCATGGAACTAAACAACGATATGGTACTACTGAAGCTATGAAAGTAGTGATGCCTTATATTAATGTATTTTATCATGATGGTCAGGCTAGAACTATACGACTAAACTTGATGGAATATAACAATGCTTATAAAATAATGAATATAAATTATTGATATTTCAATAGCATTATTTAACCGAATTGCTAGGAAAATAACTGCAAAATATTTAAGCTTTGAATTGATAGATAAAAGTTTCTGGCTATCTGCTATTTCAAAACAAATATTCGGACAGATTTATTCTACAAATTGTGAAAATTAAGCACCTATTTAATAAAGCATTTGTTTAGTTGCTAACGCACTGCCAATCAAGGTGTTACCTTGTTCCGAAATACCCAAAAATTTCTGAACAACTACTTAATATACTGAAAATCAAGATGTTAGCACAAAATCGTCCTATTTTCAAATAGTATATGATACTTACCTTACCTATTTATTATAAAACAAATACATCTAATGTTTGTCAATTTTTTAAATTGAAATTTATTGTTGTGCATAGTATTAAATTTATGCACAACATTGAAAAAAGCAAAACTGAAACGATATGAAACAGACAACTACTCTGAATAAAATTATCTTATTTATTTTTTTTAGTGCTTTTTTATTGGTAGCAAATAGCCAATTTTTGCAAGCACAAACTCAATATAATGATGGACGTATAAGATTACGGGTTTGGGTACACAAAGTTTGGTCTAACTCAAATTGTGAAGATACTGGAGTCCAAGAGTATGTTTATAAAGATATTAGAGTGCGACCTAGAACAGATGTATTAGGTACAGGTTGGTCGCCTGATGGCTTGAATATAAGAGCAGATGGAGACGAAAATAGATGGTGGAATCGAACAGAGTGGAATGGTTTGCAAAAGCCAACAGGCACAGGCGAGTTTCCAATGACAGAAGATGGAAATGGTGTACTAATGATGGATATTATTTATCCTAGCTCATCTGTTCCTACACAATTTGATTGGGCAATTGGCGAGATGTGGGAAGATGATGCCAACAATATTTGTACCTGGCCGTGTGATGGCACAAATAGTAGCTGGGAATATGAAAATAGCTGGTGTTGTGGTTTGTATGGAGATGATTCCTATATAGGATATACTAATGGTTTGTCTGCAAACCCTTTTAGAGGAGGCCCAGAAGGGCAGATACATTATGTGCAAACTGATATAGAAGAGGATAATTTTTTGACAGATACTGATAAATTTGCTGTTTTGTTTGGCTTTCAATGGGACTGGGTAGATGAACTTCCTGATTTATGTCCAGCACCTAAATATTCTGATGGTTCGAATGATATGGACTTAGAAGTTAGACTACTAGGTGTTTGGAGTGATAGTGATTATGATGGAGGAGCTGAATGTTTTTTCGGAGTAAGTTCTGATGAAGATTTGAGAGTGCGATACAGAAGTAAAGATAATTTAGGTGGTTATGGAGCATGGGAATGTATCAACAATACACTAGGAATGAGTGCATTTGACCAAGCATCACCTGAGTGGAATGTCATTAGTCCTTACACACTTTTAACTGAAACTTATCCTGATGGAACTACAAATCACGAATCGTTTGAAATAGATTTTGAAGTGTGGGAAGAGGATAGTTGGAGTTTTATTTTTCAATGTGGAGCAGACTGCACTTATGACAATACAGGAGCTTGTTTTGGAACTGCTTCTGATGAAGCTCATTTTTTGGGTTCAACAAGTGCTTTAGATTGGCGGAGTAGTCCGCCAAATACATGGAATAGATTGGATATACCGCTTCGGGCAAATAGCTCAACTTATGATAATTGGACAGTTTGGATAGAATATAGGTGGGGAATAGGTACGCCTACCATAACCGAATATAATGAGCAAGATATTGTATTATGCAATAGCCAAACAGAAACAATAAATGTAGAAACGCAAAATTCAACCTACTATCAGTGGCAATATACTACTGTGACTGGCGATGATGTTGGTCAAGGAGATGGAGATTGTCCCACTAATGCAACATGGACAGATATAGCAGGAGAAGTATGTGAAGACTTCACGATTGCTTGCCCTCATCCTGATGGTGATAATGGTACACGGATATATCGTCTTAAAATGATGAATAGAAATGGTGTAGGAAGTACAAGTGATGCTGGAGACAGGTTAGAAATAGTTTACTCTGAATGTTATCGTGCAAATTGCTTTCCTTTTGCAGCTCCTATTCAAGGAGCGGTATGTGGGCAAAATGCAGTAGGTGGAGCAGCTTATGACTTTTCTGTATTGCAACCACCTACTATTGGAGCAACATCTAATGTAACTTATAGCTGGAGTGTGCCTGGAGCATCTCCGTCGTCAGGAACAGGAACTGCTTTTACGACAACTTTTCCTGAAGGTGTAGGAGCATATACTATAACTCTGACAACAGAAAGCCCATGCGGAAATTATACAAGCACTTGTACTGTAAATACTACTTTAGATTATTGTGGATATGTATATGTGTCGCCTTCAGGAAATGATAGTAATTTTGGTGGCCCAGATTCTCCCATGCAAACACTTAGTGCAGCATTAGTTGCTGCAAGTTCGTCAGGAGGCTCAAGAACACATATTAGAATGCTAAATGGAGACTATATAGAAACAAATCCTGTAGATTTGATTTCAGATATAACCATAGAAGGCGGATATTCTCAAACAGGTTTAGGTATGGATTGGGTATTAAATAACAATAGCGGAACTAATATTGTTTTTCGTGGTACAGAAAGCGAAAATGATGATATAGAGCATGTAATAGGTCTAGTTGCTAATAATGCGAATAATTGGACACTCAACAACCTACATATTTCAACTGTTGATGCTAGCGGAACTACAGTGAGTGGCAATGGAAAATCTAATTATGCGATTTATATTAATGGTGCATCGAATTACACCATCAAAAATTGTAGTGTTGGTTCTGGTAGTGCTACTGATGGTATTGCTGGAAATGGTGCAATTGCAGGTTGGAGTTCATCTGATACTTATGATGGTAGAAATGGTACTGCTGGTTCTCAAGGTGGAAATGGTATAGATGAATGTAATGGAGGATGTGATCCTGGTGGAAATGGCGGTGCTGCTGGAAATAGTGGTTTGGGTGGAAATGGTGCTTCTAATGGTGGCAATGGACAAAATGGTGGTACTGGTGGCCAAGGACATGATGATTGTGGTGGTTGTACTGGGAATAATGGCTCTAGTACAGCATGTGCTACTGGTGGTAATGGTGATTGTGGTAATGGGAATAATGGAGGTTCTTGCAATAACGCTAACAATGGTATAGCAGGTAATAATGGTGTCTTGGCATATACAAATGGCTACGCTGTTCCAAATAAGGGTTCAAATGGCTCTGGTGGTGCTGGTGGTGGTGGCGGTGCTGGTGGTGCTGGTGGTGGTAAGGACACAAGTGGCTGTGACGCTTCTGGTGCTGGCGGTGGCGGTGGCGGTGGTGGTGCTGGTGGCGGTGCTGGTGCTTATGGTGGAACTGGTGGTGGCTGTACTTTTGGCATTTTTGTTTGGAATGGCGGCAGCGGCGGTAGTATCACAAATAGTCAAATTATGGCTGGTGTTGCTGGAAACTCAGGACTTGGTGGAGTTGGCGGTAATGGTGGTTCAGGGGGTAATGGTGGTTCAGGCAATGGATGCTGTGATGATGTAAAAAGTGGTGGTGCAGGTGGTAGCGGTAGTAATGGTGGTAATGGTGGTAATGGTGGTAATGGTTCTGGTGGAGTTCGTTATGCTGTTGCATCTCAAAGTGGCACTGCTCCTTCCGTTAGTGGAATTACCATTAATAGTAGTGCAACAGGTGGAAGTTTTACAGCTACTCCTGAAATATCATTTAACTACAATTTGGGCTGTACCAATTCAGTAATAGAATTAATAGGAAAAACAGCACCTCCCACTTTAAATGCTGGAGGTCAAAACTATACTTATGTTGGAAACTATGGAGGACACTATTATTATCAATCTACTAATAATAACGACTATGCAACAACAACAGGACATATCAGCACTTTTCAAGGCCAAGGAGCAACTGTTTATATGGCAACTGTAAATAATGCTGCTGAAAATGCAGTTATTTCACAAATTGCTACTAATCAAGGTACTGATTTAATTATTGGTTACAATGATGTAGGAAGTGAAGGTAATTTTGTATGGCAAGGAGCAAATGGTTCAGGATATGAAAATTGGAATGGAGGTGAACCCAATAATGTTGGTAATGAAGATTATACTGAAATAAGAGGTGGAGATGGACTTTGGAATGATATTGCTAATAGTGAACCTACACTTTTAGAATTTGAAGATTTGCCTAATTGGAATGATTTAGCAAATTGGTCAAACTTTGGAGCAACAGGTAATCTAGTCAATGATATAACAGAAATATTGTCTAGTTTTGGAGTGAGTGACGATATAGCGAATATTTATTATTCATCAACAGGTGATAAGGATATTGTTGTGAGCGGTAATACATTTACCTGTTTCGTCAATATAATAACTGACCGTACTTTACCATTAATTGACCCAATAGAAAGCCCCATATGTGATAATCAAATTATGTTAGGTAGTACTTCTAATAACCCTAATTCAGATGTAGCTTTTCAATGGACAATACAACAAATGGCAGTAACAGGTTTAAATAACCCTGTACCTATATATACTTCATCTTTAGAAGATCCTGGAATAGTTACGTTACCTGAAAATAATGGGCCTAATCCTGTATGTTATCAAATCAAATTGGAAGTAGAAGACGAATGTTGTGGTTGGTCAATACCTGTATATACTACCGTAACTATAGACCCACCATTAGGCGATAATATAATTAATGAGCCTGTAACTACTGATTTTTGTTCACCTAATAATGCTTTTGCAGTAGTTATTGATGGTGAGCCTACAACAGGAGGTGCTGTAAATACGCCTGCGATATGTGGAATATCAGACCATTATGAATATGAATGGTATTTAATTGATGGTAATAATTATACACCACTTAGTAGTAATACCGAAGATTATGTTATCCCAAGTGGTACTTTATCAGAAGGAATCTATAATTATATCAGAGAAATAAAATCAGGCGTTTGCGATTCTACATTAAGTAATGTAGTTACAATAACAGTACATGCAAATCCTGAAATTATTATTTCTCCTACAACTTTAGAATTATGTGAAGGAGCTTCTCAACAGTTATCTGTGAATATTATTCCAGGAGGAGGCACAATAACGACATCAAATACAAACTGGACTGGTAGTGGTACAGGACTTTTTAGTCCATTAGATTCTACTATTACTGCAACTTCAGTTGGAAATTATACTTTAAATTATAATGTTACAGATTCAAATGGTTGTCAAGATACTGAAACAATTGCTATTATAGTTTCGCCAGCACCTACTATTACTAATATTCCTTCAAATATAATAATATGCTCAGGAGAAACAGCCTCATATAATCCAGAAGGCACTTTAGCATCAGGAACATTGTATTATAGTTACACATCAACTGTAATTAGTGGCAGTTTTAGTGAATTATCAGGTAATACAGATGGTGCATTAACTGTTGCTCCAACAACTAATTTTATATCTGATATACTAACTAATACGAGTAATGACGATATAATTGTTGAATATACAATTACACCTATAACCGATGCACCATGTGTTGGAGAGCCTATTATTTGGGAAGTAACTGTACAACCAACTCCACAAATGCCGCTAAATGCAACAGTTACTCCAACAAATGCTTGTGGAAATACAGGTAGCCTTACTTTGACCACAACTGAAGGTCTAGGCACGGAGATTAATTGGTACACAGGAAGTTGCGGAGATATTTTAGTAGGCAGTGGAAGCCCCTTAATAATTTCGCCTACTCCTAATAGTACAACGACCTATTATGCTGCTTATGTAGATGATTGTGATAATATTACAACCTGTGTTTCTACAACTATAACAATAAATCCGTCAGTAAACCATACCGAAAACGTCGTGATTTGCGAAAATGATGCCCCATACGATATGCCAGATACGAGTACCGAAAGTACATCAGGCACATATGGCCCTTTTACGCTATTAGCAGCAAATGGCTGTGACAGCTTAGTTACGGTTGACTTGACGGTTAATCAAAATATTGACCATACTGAAAACGTCGTGATTTGCGAAAATGATGCCCCATACGATATGCCAGATACGAGTACCGAAAGCACATCAGGCACATATGGCCCTTTTACGCTATTAGCGGTCAATGGCTGTGATAGCTTAGTTACGGTTGACTTGACGGTTAATCAAAATATTGACCATAGCGAAAACGTCGTGATTTGCGAAAATGATGCTCCATACGATATGCCAGATACGAGTACCGAAAGCACATCAGGCACATATGGCCCTTTTACGCTATTAGCGGTCAATGGCTGTGATAGCTTAGTTACGGTTGACTTGACGGTTAATCAAAATATTGACCATAGCGAAAACGTCGTGATTTGCGAAAATGATGCTCCATACGATATGCCAGATACGAGTACCGAAAGCACATCAGGCACATATGGCCCTTTTACGCTATTAGCGGTCAATGGCTGTGATAGCTTAGTTACGGTTGACTTGACGGTTAATCAAAATACGACCAACGACATTGTGGAGACACATTGTACGACTGAAAACTTTAGCTTAACGATAAATGGCGATATTTACGACGAAAATACGCCGAGTGGAACGACGACTTTAGCGAACGCCAACAGTTTAGGTTGTGATAGCATTGTGAATGTAACACTTACCTTCATTGCCGAAACCACCAACGATATTGTGGAGACACATTGTACAAATGAAAACTTTAGCTTAACTATAAATGGCGATATTTACGACGAAAATACGCCGAGTGGAACGACGACTTTAGCGAACGCCAACAGTTTAGGTTGTGATAGCATTGTGAATGTAACACTTACCTTCATTGCCGAAACCACCAACGATATTGTGGAGACACATTGTACAAATGAAAACTTTAGCTTAACTATAA
>JBMZCV010000068.1:0-23699 GCA_049613665.1 Chitinophagales bacterium
AAATTCTAAACAATTATGGTTAAGTAACGCTCAAAAAATAACTTCCTTATTTGCGATTGACATTTTCTGACCTACTTCGTTGAAAAGCCTCGCCGTAGCTATGGCTATGACTGTGTTTTTCGCCTTGTAACTCAAAAAATCTCTGCCTCAAATCGTGAACTTATTTTTTTGCTGTTACTAAGGTAGATTCTGTTCGTTTTTTCAAACGTTCAAATATAGAAACTTCTAGCTAAAAATAGAAAATTATATTTTTAGCTAGGTGTAATTCAAGATAATAATATATTAAATTAAAATCTTTATTTTGAACAAAAAAATTTCCAAAGCATTTTATAGCAGCTAAATGTTAAATAACACCATTATTTCCAAACCACCTTTTTAGTATCTAATACCTATTTAAAAACTATTTTCGCATTTTAAGGCACTTCTAAGCCACGTTCTACCCTCAAGATGTAACCTAATACTATTTTAGGCTTTTAAACGCACCAGAGGGATAAAAAAAGCCAAAAAACACATTTTTAAATTTTAAAGCACTAAATCAGAAAATAATACCTCATTTTTAAAATATTAAAAAATAAACAAATATATAGGATTGCGTGCAAAAAAAATCAAAAAGCCTAATGATGAAGATGAAGTTTATAAAGAATCTATAGTCATAGTAGGCAAAAGGCTCAATTGGGGATAACTAAAGGCTGCAAGTGCAAGTTTTGAAAAAGTTATCCACACTTTTTAAAGTTATCCACATAGTTATCCACAGTCTAATTAATTGATTGTCAATAAGTTAAAACACTTATCCACATTATTTGAAATAAAAACAGTACTTTTTTTGTGTGCAAGCTTTTTTTTTGAAAAGCTGGGGATAACTAAAGGCTAGGCTGTGGATAACTATGTGGATAACTTAGGGCAAATTGTGGATAACTTTTTTGGGCATTTTCGATTGTGGATAAGTCTAGAGTTATCCACATAGTTATCCACAGTTGCTGTGGATAACTTTTTTTCGAACTTGTTGATTTTAAGGCATTTATACATATGCAAAAACATGATTGGGGATAACTTCGGCAGTTGCTTGTGCAAGCTTTAAATATGGTATTTAAAACATAAGTTAAATTCATTTTTATTGAAAAAAGTGACAATAAAAAAAGTTATCCACATAGTTATCCACAGTTGTCTTTAGTTATCCCCAATTTTATTCAATAATAAAATCATATTTGTTTAAAATATTTTTCACATAACATTTTGATTTTTATTTTTTTAGCACAAAAAAAAAGCATTATGATAAAAAACACAATGCTTTAAAATATTTTTTTTAACTGCCAATTTCTCTTTTATTCTAAAAATAATTTGTATTAAAGGTATGAAATTTAATACAAGCTGTGCCAATACCTTAAATTTCAGCATATTAGCTTTCGCAACTTGTAGAATAAGTTTGTCTCATTACTTAATTTATTGTTAGCAATAATTATTCTGGATTAGCAGCTCTAAAATTTGCTAAAATATCAACTTCTTTATCAATAAAATACAAACCTCGCCCTTCTATTCCAATCAATTTTATTTTATCTAGCAAAGAACGATAAGTCGCTTCTTCTTCATGTTGTTCATCTAAAAACCATTGCAAAAAATTGGCACTTTGCTTGTCTCTTTCCGTATCGCACAAATCTACGAGTTCGCTAATAGCATTTGAAACAGCAAGTTCATTTTCATAAGCTTTCTGAAATAGGTCTAAGATGCTTTCAAATTGTAAAAGTGGTTGTTTTATGGGTGGAGTAATTGCAAAACCGCCAGATTCATTGAGATAATGTAACAACTTGAGCATGTGCATACGCTCTTCTTCTGCTTGAGCATATAAAAATTTGGCACAACCTTCTAAGGCTTTGCTATCGCACCAACAAGCCATAGCCAAATAGCTTTGAGAAGCATTGCTTTCCATTTCAATTTGTTGATTTAAGGCTGCTTCAATCTTTGAAGATAACATATATTGTTCTTTTAGTGATTTTAATAAACTCTTGGTCAATAGCTCAACTATATACTATTTTATAGAAGGTTGTTTGGCACTTAAATTTTATCTTTTGACGTAATTTTAGCATCAAAAATGAAACCTAAAAAACTTCTAAACAACAAATTTGTTCAGATAATATTTTGCTTTTGAACAGTAATAAAAACATAAAAATTAAAGTAAAAGTTTTGCGAAAGCTGAAAAAAGAAGATATTTTTGGCCTTCAACAAATATTGGTATTTACAAAAAAACTATATTTTTTATGACAAAACTTGATTTTTTTTACGAAAAAGCTATATTTAGCATTATTTTTGAGCCTTAATTTAAGAGTCAAAGACTTGTTGATAAAGATTAGTTTTTTTGTTTTGAAATTACTGTGACAAAAAACTTAAACAGCTTCTAAATATAAAGATATATTAAAATAGCTGCATAAAATATATTAGTTGATACTAAATGCTTGGCATCTAAGCATAAAACCAATCGACTGACAAAAGGCTATCTATCAAATTATATATTCAAATACTTTTATAGCAACATATTATTTAAAAAAAATGCGAAAAATAAAATTCCTTATTTACTTTGTTTTTGCTTGGCTCTTCGTTTTTCAATCTTTGGTTGCCCAAACCAATTGTAATACGCCAGACTATATCACATGTACTCAGCCTATTATGCCTACCTTAATTTGTCCAGAATTTTGCGGTGAAGGTAGTTTTGAAATCGTATCTGCTCATCCATTGTTTGATTGTAGTGTAGTATTGATGGGCGATTGTTTTCAATATACTGCTTTGCCAGCTTTTATTGCTCTCGACGAAATTGATATTATTGCTTGCAACGAAATAGGCATTTGTGATAGCTCAAAAGCATATATTAATGTAACAGAAAATATGATAGAGTGTGACGAGCCTTTGCCTTGCTTGGTCGATGCTCCTACTGTTTGCACTATTGAAGAGTCGATAACTTTTTGCCCAGAATTTTGTTTCACAGATGATAATTATAGCCTTTTTGTGTTTGATGAAAACAATAATATAAATGGTAGCCTAATCATAGACAATCATTGTATTGTATATCAAGCAGCAAATGGCTTTGAAGGTGTCGAAACAATTGGTATTGCGGCTTGCCACAATTTGGGAATGTGTGATACAACTTATGCCAATGTTACGGTTGGTGATTGTAGCCCACAGCCAAGTGAGGCAGAAATGTGTACGCCAATTTTTATGCCTATTAATATTTGTGCAAATCTGGCGACAGGCGAAATGCTCGATTTAGGGCAAAGTGAAAGTGTTTTTCACTGCAATATAACGCCTTCGGTTGATGACTGTTTGGTATATCAACCGTTTCCAGGATTTGAAGGTACTGATTTTGTGACATTGACTATCTGTGAAATAGCTAACCCAACTATTTGTAGAGAGGAGGAATATACGGTGCATGTTGGTTGTGTTTGGCCATCGGCAAATGAGGATATACTGACGCTAACGCCAGAAATAGTTAATTTTAATGGCCAAAGTACACCAAATACGACTGCTTTTGACGATATTATCATTGATTTGACGCTCAATGATGATATGATGTGTAGCTCCGACCTAAATATCAATATTTTGAATTTGCCTAGCAATGGTTTTTGCCAAATTGTGAATGATAAAGAAGTGCGTTATCGGCCATTTCCAAATTTCAATGGTTCAGATGCTATTGTTTATCAGGTTTGTAACAATTGCAATTTGTGTAGCTCGGCGAGTGTTTTGTTGAATATTTCAGGCAATACTATTTCGGCAGTTTCTCCTAATTTGACGGCTGAAAATAAGCTGAACTTTGAATACATCAAACAACAAGGCGATTTTTTGGAGCTTGCTTTTAAATCGCCAAAATCGACAGCTACTTTGTCTTTATATACTCAGAATGGACAAATTTTGCACCAAAAGAAGTTTGAAACAACAGGAAATCAAATGCAACACTACCGTTTGCCGTTAGGTTTTAGTGCCAATAATTTTTATTTGCTAAATCTTGAAACAGAAAAGCAACGAGTAACTGAAAAAGTGATTGTTTTAAAATAAAGTAACTGTTTTGAGTATTGAACTAAGCTTTTGAAACTTAATTTTATGTTTTGCGAAGCAAGAAAAAAAATAGGCCATTGGATATATCAAAAGCACATAAAAAACGTTAGTAAAAAAAGATACAAGCACTAAATAAGTGTAAAATACTAAGAGGCTGTTTAAATTTTGTTTTTGATGCTGAAAAAGTTAGATTTTTTGTTCAAATTGATGCTTTTTTTAAGCCAAAGGATAGAATTTAAACAGCCTCTAGTTAAAATAGCACAGCAGTTTCTGATTTGAAACTACTGTGACAAAATTCATTTAGTAATTATTTTGTATATTTTAAAAAGCATTCTATAATTTTGCTCTTATGTCTTTCAGGTAGTCCGCTTTTTGGCAGTTGTTCATTTTTTTTTGACTAAAAAAACGAACCAAAAAAAGTCAAGACTGTTTAAAAATCTTAATGCCTTTTGACACAAAAAAAACTATACAGAAAAAACTCGCTTAAATTTGTTGTTAAGCATGTTTTAAACTTGTTTACTTGAAGAAACAAACACTTTTTTTAAATCGCTCAGGCAGATTTCTGTGCTTAACGCTTTTTTTGCACCAAAAGGCTAATTTTTAAAAGGTCGCTCTTTTGATTTTCTGACGACATTTTTTACACATAAAATATAATACAATGTTTTATTACAAGTTATTAATTGTCATTAAAACGTCAAGGCGGAAACTGCTGAAAATAGCTTGTTTAAGTTGCTAATGTATTGAAAATCAAGGTGCTAACTTTCATAAATGAGCAATTTATTTTTCTTATTTGAATAATCAAACAAATGAAAACAAAAAACAATTACTTTTTATCCATTTTACCATTTTTATTTTTGCTATTATTGTTTTCAAACTGTGAAACAGAAGAAGGGACAGGTAGCATTAGTGGTACGATTTTTAATGATGTCAATATCAATAATTTGCAAGAGGAAGAGGAAGAAAATCTCGAAAATATACTTGTAAAAATGACATTTCCGAATGGAACTTCCAAAACTACTTTTACGGATAGTGTTGGAAGGTATGAATTTGGAAATTTGATGGGAGGAATCTACATCATTCAACTCAATTCGGAAGCTATATGCTCGTATGGTGGCAACTCAAACTTGCAAATAGATTTGGACAATGATGAAACATTTTTTAACGCAGATTTAGGAACAAAAAAGCTTGAAGAACACAATGTTGCATTGCGTTTTAGGGGTATGCTAAATGGCGAAAATTTTAGCTTTGGGCAAATAGATAAAAATCACGATGAGTTGTCTTATATATTTGAACGCTTCGATTTTTATGTTTCAAATATCAAGCTCATAGATGCAAATGGAACAGAAACTTTACTTTCGAAAGTAGATTTATACGATTTGAACTGCACGAAACCTATCACTAATCAAATACCTGTGGGTACTTATACGGCCGTGAAAATAGGTCTTGGTTTGAATGAAACTCTAAATGCTTCTGACCCAACTTTGTTTGAACCTGGACATCCTTTGAGTTATGTCAATAGTGAACATTATTGGAGCTGGGCGACTCGCTACATTTTTTTGATGGTAGAGGGCAAAATTGGCACAGCAAATGGAAGTTTAGATGATATTTTTCTATATCATTTGGGCAAAGATGATTTGTATGAGGAGGTTGTTTTGGAACGAAATACAACCGTAACAGCAGATGAAGTAACTAATATTGATGTAATTATTGATGTCGATAAGTTGTTTTATAATGAAAATACTTCTGTTGATATGATGACCGACAATGTATCACATACCAATGATTCGTTTGAGTTGGCGAGCGAAATTTATAGCAATTTTGCGAAAGCGGTGCGGTAAATACTTTTAAAAAATAGCTTTTTAAACTAAAAGTTGGTCTGAACAGAGCAAAATTATGAATTTTTTTGGATTAAAGCAGAATTTTTATATCACATCGAAAAATATTAGCTGTTTTTCACTACTTTTCATTTAAATATTTAAAAAAAATGAATTGTAAATTTCATCGCTATACATTAAAAAAAAAAATGAAAAATCAAACTCTTTTACATACCAGCAGTTTTTTGCTTGTTTTTTTGCTATTTTTTAGCAATAATACAACAGCCCAAATAAAATTTGAAAAAACGACAAGCCCCAAAAGCACCATTCCAGAAAAAGGCATCAAAAGAAATATCGAAGCCGTAAATGATACGCTTGTTATTCGGAGCGATAAGGCACAGTTGTATAACATTATGACGAATGACCATCGGCCAAAAGGCGAAAAAATCTTGCACTTCAAATTGATAAGTGAGCCGAAAGGAAAAGCGGAAATAGAATTTGATAGAGTAGATAAATTGCGGTATCAGGCCAACTACGAAGGCGATGGCCCAGACAGTTTTGAGTATGAAGTGTGCGATTCAAAAAAGAATTGCGATAGAGCGACGGTTGTGATTTATAAATGTCCGAAAAATAATCCGAAATTACCTCGTGTGAAGACTGAAATCATACAAAAAAATGGAGAACTAAATTTTGATTATCCAGGCCAAATCATAAAAGTTTGGAAAAAGCCAGAAACAGGTACTTGTGAAATTAGCGATGATAAAAGCAAATTGACTTTTCGTTCAGACAAAGATTTTATGGGCGAAGTTCGGTTCAACTATGATGTGTATGAAGATCCAGGCCCATATTGTGGCGACCATTATATAGAAGGAAAAAATATGATAGTTGAAGTAGTGCCTGTTGATGGTGAAAATACGCCGCCTGTGGCTGTAAAAGATGAGATTACGATTATTGGCCGTACAAAAACAGAAATTTCACCACTCGAAAATGACTATGATGCTGAAAATACTTTAAAACAAAAGGTAGAAAAAGTATCTAATCCCAAAATGGGCAAAATTAAACGTACACCTCGTGTTATTAAATATACGCCAACGGCTTATGGTACAGAAACGCTAACTTACAAAATTTGCGATTATAATGGAGCTTGTTCCGAAGGGCAAATCGTGATTCATGTCAAAAAGAAATAAAAAATAGCTCATAAGTAGTTAGACAAAAATAAGGATATATCTAGTTGAAGCTAACACGTTTATTTTTAATGGATTAGCAACGAATCGACATTTATTAAATAGTGCTTGGCACTTAACTATGATAGCAAAAGGTTGTCAGACACATTTTTAATGTCTGACAACCTTTGTTTTTTTATCAAAAATTTTAATGTTTCAAATAAATATCGCAATACAAATGAAACATGCGAAAATACAATTTAACTCATCGCTTTTATCATAAAAACTAGCACAATACTAATGCCCAAACCGAGCGATATTTTACCCAAATCCATACCAACATCTTTCAAGGTAGCATTATCTAATTTTTTGTGTAGTTGATAGCGAATAGCCAACTCACGACCTGCCAAAAGTCCGATAAATACCCAAGTTGTACTCATTGGTACATTGTTCAATTCTTTGAAATAAAACAAAACAACGCCATAAATAGCATCAACAATAGTAGCAGAACGAATATCGGTTGTATTGGTTTTTGCTTTCACAATTTTTTGGATAGCTCCTCCTCTACTGTAAAAAATGTAAGCCAATAAAGATAATAATACGACCAATGAACCAATTAAAGTAGCAAAATCTAATTCACGAGGTAGATAAACATAAATGTTGGCGAAATCTTGTATAAGCCACATACTCCACAAAAAACCTGTTGAAAACCACTGAGCGATAGACCATCGAAACCGTTGCTGTTCGGTCATCGGATTTTCTAAAAACCGTTTTTCGACACTTTTCGTAATAACCATATACACCACTATTGCTGCAACAAAGGCAACGAGATAGCCAGACATGGATTTAAACATCATGTCATAGAGATTTTTTTCGTTGAAAAAGGTCAGAATGAGAAAGGATGTGCTGACAGGAATACCGATTCGAGTAATGCTCATCAACACTAACGGCGGAAGGAGGTAGTACCATTCAAAAACTTCGGGAAGTGGATATTTGCCCAATCTGCCATAAGACACATCGCCACCATACTGATACCAACCATAAACTAAGGTAGTGGTAAGTATCGAACCTGCAAAAAGCCACAAAACATACCAAGGCCGTTTTTCATTAGAACTCAAAAATGTACCCAATGTTTGAATACTATCATTGCCGACAACAGAATAGCCTGCCAATAAAAAGCCGACATACATCACAATTTGTGAAAAATCCATATTACTTTGTAAAATTTGTAAAAAATCACTTTTTTGACAAAAAATCAAAAAAAAAATCGCAACTGTTTAGATATGAATTTTTGAGATAAAAAATCAGGCTATTTTTTTGTAGGCAAAGCTATTTTTGAGTTGAATAGCATCGCTCTTGAACGAAAAAAAGCTGAAGCATACATGAAAATAGACATTTTTTAGCCAAAAGTGTCATAGTGCAAATAGTTACAAAAAATCAAACAAAGATAATAGAAAGGATATTCCTAAATGTGCATTTTATTATTAAATTTAGGTTAAGTTCTAGCTTTATTGTTGTGTATAAGAATAATAATTTAGTTTTTTTATTTATTTTTGAAGTGTTAAGGTTTTTTTGAAAGCAACAACAGCCTCAAACTCTATTTCAAATTCGTTGAGTTGAGCCAATTTTACTTGCTTACTCAATTTTAATAGGCGTTCTAGCTCATCAAGAATGTCGAAATAAATATCGTCTAATTCATCTCGTTCAAAATATAAACGCCCTGTGCGTCTGATAGCAAAATCTGACAAAGTGCAAACCATTTCGTAATTTACGGCATATTGCAGTTCTGCAAACAATATTTTTTGACGTATTGGTAGTTTATGCCGCATATCTGCTTCTAGTATATCAAGAATAATAGGCGTATTTGAACCATATTTATAAACCAATTTTTCGATTTCTTTTTCGGTCAATCCTGTTCCGATAGCTTCTTCTGTGAGCTGCAAAATATAATCTGAAATATCATCTGGTTGTTTAAAATGACCACCTGAAAGTTTGATTTTAGCAGTTTTACAATTTTTTATTGGTCGTTTTTCTTTTTTATACAATTCTTTTACTACTACATCAACGGTTCTTTCAGCCATTTTGCGAAAGCCAGTCAGTTTGCCACCTGCAATAGAAATAAGACCACTAGGAGCATAAAAAATTTCATCTTTTCGAGACAATTCAGAAGGAGATTTTCCTGCTTGATGTATGAGTGGCCGTACGCCAGCCCATGATGAACGAACATCATCAAGTTGTAGCTTTACAGTAGGAAATACTTGATTTACGCCTTCCAAAATATAATTGACATCACCCAAATCTGCTTGCGGTCGCTTTGGATTTTTGGTAAAATTGGTATCTGTTGTGCCAATATAAGTAATATCATTTTTTGGAATAGCAAACATCATACGGCCATCTGGCACATCAAAATAAGCAGCTTGTTGCAAAGGCAAACGTTGATAATCTACAACGATATGCACACCTTTTGTCAAGTGTAATCGCTTATCATTCATAGAGTTATCTTTTTTTCGCAACGAATCTACCCATGGCCCTGTGGCATTTACTATTTGTTTTCCTCGCACGGAATATCTTTTTTTCGCAAGCGAATCTAAAAAATTTACACCCACTACTTTTTCATTTTCATATACCAAATCAACAACTTTGGCATAATTCAAAGCATCTGCACCGTATTCGACAGCCGTTTTCAATACCTCAATCACAAGTCTTGAGTCATCAGTTTGATATTCATAATACAAACCTCCTCCTTCTACAATATCGATTCGCAAAAGCGGTTCCATATTCAAGATGGTTTCGGTTTCGTGCATACTCCGCTTTTCGTTTGGAGCTACACCAGCTAACAAATCATAAACAAACAAACCCAAAGAAGTAGAATATTTGCCCAAAGAACCATGTTCGATAATAGGCAATAACATTGGACGAGGCACTACCAAATGAGAGGCATTTTGGTGCAAAATAGTCCTTTCTCTACCCACCTCACGGACTAACCGTACTTCCAACTGTTTCAAATATCGTAATCCACCATGAATTAGTTTGGTAGAGCGACTGCTAGTACCAGCACCAAAATCTTGCATTTCGAGTAGTAAGCAACTCAAACCACGAGTTGCTGCATCGAGAGCAATTCCAACTCCTGTAATACCACCGCCTATGACGATAAGGTCGTATTGTTTTTCGGCCATTGCCTCTAAAACTTGCGGACGAAAAAAAGTCGAAAGTTGTTTTTTCATATTATAATTTACTTCTTGTAATAGTAAGCAGCTATATTTGGTATAGACAAAAAGCCCACTGGCTCAAAACACAGAAATTTAGTAGTTAAATGTGATATGCTACCTAAACTGCCAATTGATTCGGTCTAGTCGCACTAGCGTCTAAAACGCAAACGGCCTTCCTTATCAGCCTGAATAAATATTTCTTTTAAAGCAGATTCAAAGCCACTTATTAAATCAATATCTTTTTCAGTCAAATTTTTATTGAGATTAGTTGTATATTGTAGCAAATCAAACAAGTCGATATAGTCGGGGTCAGGGCCATTATCTCGGCAAGCCATCAACGCACGCATATAAGCATTGTCGATACTATGAGCATTGCGTCTTTCATAGTTCACCGTCCAATCAATATGTCTAGTAATGCGATATTTGCGGGCTATTTTGTCCGTAATATCTAAATATGTATTTTTATCTTTAATGTTTTGGTTTGTATGAATAATTGCATACAGCAACTCACCAAAAGCATCAAAAAGTCGCTCTTTTTTTGTCATTATTAATATTTTATAGAAGTATATTTTTTAGGTTTTATATATTAGTGTTTGCTTAGTACACCGTAAAGTTAAATTATTTGACAGATTTATGCTACAAATTGTATGAATTAACACGCTAATTTTCAATATATTAGCACAAAAAACTGTTTATTTAAAATACTACTTGGCACTTAACTTTTGAAAATATAACTAATTTAAATAAAATTAGGAAATTTGAGAACGATTTTTTATGATACTTGACCTACTTTTTTATTAGAGATAAAACAAAAACATGCAAGATGTTATATATTTATTTTTATAAAAACAATAAGTAGTTTAATAGACTTATACTGCTTATTGAGGACGCTAACACGCTGATTTTAAAGGTATTAGCACAAATTATCTATTATTAACTAGCGTTTGGCACTTCGTTCAAATAACCTATTTATTACAGTTATTTTCGCTTTGATATTTTAATGATAATTAATATCTTGCAGTAACATATTAATTGTAAAGGCATTTTGAAAACAAATCATTGAATATTATATGTGATAAGTTTTTAACAATTATTATACTACCACAATTGTGCCAATTGATAGTTTGTTTTAGAGTAGTAAAAAAACGAAAGACTGATTTTTCAAAAGACATAAAAATAAAATTATAAACTTTATTTTAAAATATACCAAGAAAACATCAAGTAAAATTTGTTGTAGTAATACTAAAGTGAAAATAGCTGTATTTAGTATCCGTATGAAAATGAAAACAAATTTATAGTCTATTTAGTTGCTAAATTATACCTTTTATCTCAAAAATAGTTAAGCAAATAATCGGATATTCATGCTAAAATTTAATACATTAGTTTCTATCATTTTTATGATAAATAACGCTTGGCACTTAAAATTTAAACAGATTTCTAAAAGCTAGAAATATCATTGTTTAGGCGTGAGTTTTTGAAAAAAATAAGACTATTGACTTTTTGGCAAAGCTCTTTTGAATGAAGTAGTATCACTCTTGAGTGAAAATTATCTTACACTATTGATTTTAATATCTTGCTACAAAGTCATATGCTAGCAATTGAGTGTTTTGTCTTTTTTTTTTTAAATTTTTTTTAAGCAAAATGAAACGAAAACCCTTGCTAAAAGGTATATACAAGTATATTTTTGACATAAACGTCATTTTTTTGTAAAAAACAACTAAACATATTTGTTTTTTTTTAGTCTTATATAACAGACAACCTACTATTCAAGCACCTAAGCACAATATAAAAACAATTTGCTCATTTTAACAAAACTAGAATATGACTGATGAAAAGAAAAATCAAGAAAAGCCTATAAAAGTGCGTGATAAAATTTTGATTGGTGGTTTAGGTGCTTTAACACCTATTATCATGAATCTGTTGGTTGTTGATTTAGAAAAACTACTTATCAACCTAACTACTATTGCGATGATTGCATACACTATTAAAGTTATTTTGTTATTTTATATTGGCGGTGTTGTAGCCTATTTGAATAGAGATGAAAACAAACCATTCAAGCTTTTTCAATTGGGGATTTATGCTCCTGCTATGATTATTGCTTTTATGAATACAAATCCGCTAAGTACTGGTTCGCAAGAACTAACCGTACCTAATACACCTAAAATAGAAATACAAGATGATGATACGAAGAAAGAAAAAAAGGAAAATGAAGATACAAATGCCGTTCTGAATGCGAGCAATATTTTGGTCGGAAACGTAAATGCTGCATTACGGCACATCTTACCCGATTCTAGTGTTGCTCAAAATGACACAATGTCGTCCGAAGATTTTTTGGATTTGATGAGAGTGATTCAAGTACAAAGTGGTTTTTTTGTAGCACCTGTTTTAGAAAAAGTAGTCGCTACAAATGCCGCTTTGATAGATACTTTGCGGGAGCAAGTTGCCAACAAAAAGAAACAATTGGACGAAGTAAATTTGCGTGACCCTGCCTTGCATGAGTTTCGTTATCCTACGGAAACACCTTCCGAACAGTTTTTGCGTGGCTTTTTCGGCTGGAAATCAGAAAGACTTTGGTATGTAGTAGCAGGCAAGTTCGATGACAAAGAAAGTGCAATGATGTATGCCAAATACATTACGAAAGAGCTAAACAAAACGGAGGAGGAAGAGGTAATTATGGTGAGTGAAAATCTAAGCATTGAATTGATGCCCAAAATTTTTGTACCATACAATAGCATTGTTCCAGAATATTGTGTTGTTTTAGGAGCAAATCTAACTTATCAAAATGCACAAGTTTTGCAAGCCAAAATCTTAGGAAAAGGCTTGCAAAGCGTAGATAAAGAAAAGTTGGAACTATGGAAATTGCCTTACTAATTTTTAGGTGTTGAAAAGGTTGCAAATATACTTGAAGTAAAATATTCTAAAACCTTATTTATCAATGCTTTATACCAACAAAAAAAATGTTTGACTTCTTTTTTTCAGTACATATTTTAGACTTTAGATAAGAGACAAAAAAGCTCATTTTGTAATTTAAATTGCAAAATGAGCTTTTTTTTATTTTTGTTTCTTTTCTTGTCGTCTTTTTCTTCTTCTTTCTTTTCTTGTCATCTTTTTTGTCTTTTCCAATTCCTCATTTTCATCTTTTTTTGTTTGCTTTTCTTTTTTCGATTTCGGATAATCATAAGTAGGAACATTTACATTGGCTGGCAAGGGCAATTCTGTTTCCTTGCGTGGATAAGTCGTTGGATAAGTATGAGACTTCTTAGGCTCCCATTTAAAATTTTCGCTATTAGGAATAGCTTTCACAGCCTTGCTATCCTTCTTTTTATCAGAATAATTATAAGTTGCTACCTTACCCTTTGGTTTTTCTGTTTCATCTTCTTTGGTTTGCTTTTCTACTTTTGGAGGAGCAGGCATAGGGCTTTGGTTTTTTGGATCCCAATTTGCGTCACTTTGGGTATCAGAAGCTTTTTTTGCTACCGACAAGTCTCGCCATTCCTTATTGTGGTCACTTGGATAATATTCAGGAGCTGTCCATTCACTTCCATTCTTATCGGTTGTTTCTTTTTGTTTTGTGCGTTCAGGAGCAGCACTATAATCATAAGCAGGTATATCTTTTGCTGGCTGTTTATCTACATCTTTGTTCGGTTGATTTACTGTTGCAACGGTTGGTTTTGTTGCAATTGGCTTCAGTACAGGAGTTCCTATTTCGTTTGGTTTAGTATAAGATTCCGAAATGCCATAAGGAACATTTACCTCATTTTGAACAATATTTGTTGAAGCATCTATAAGCTCATTCTTTTTTGTGTCTGTATTTTTTGAAGTAGTAGCAAGCGTCTCAGGTTTATTTACTACAGTTTTATTAGGATTATAGATAATATCGCTACCAATTGCTATTGGTGAGGAAGCTTCGTTGCTTTCCGTTTCAACAATTCTAATAGAAGGTGCTTGTTCTTTTGGAGCGTAAATCGTTACCTTTATTTTTCTATTATCTGGCTTTGAAAAAACATCATCTGAAATACCATAATCTGGAATAATTGTTTCTGCTACTGGCTCAATAATAGGTTGCGACATTAAACTTGCAAAATCTTGGTCATAAAAAGTACCTTTATCTTTCGTTTTTTGCGAGACTGTAGGAGTGATACCTGCATTATAATCCTGAGCAGTTGCCCAAAAATCGTTTTCGTTGGCAGTTGTTGGCAAAATATCATTTGGCACAGCCAAAACAAATGCTTGCTGACAGTTTGCTTGATTTTTGATTTGCTCCAAAACAGCATTAGTTGTTGCTTCGCTACTAAACGAACCCAACATAACACGAGTATAACCTTCTGGTGTTTGTTCGGTTTCTATTGCACCCAAATGTTGGATATGAGCAAATTTTTGAAGATTAGGATATTTAAAAACGCCCAACTGAATTTTGTAAATAGGTTGATTGGCATTTTGCGAGAAAGTTTGAATAAGCTTTGCACGAGAGCTACCATAACGAGCTTTGCTATGATGTTCGTCCAAAAAAAGCTCAAGTTCTTTAGGCGAAATATCTTGAGCGATGATAGTGCCGTTGGGCGAAATCAAAAAAGAAGCAGGCGTGCTAGTTATTTTATATTGACGACAAACAGGTGAGGCATAGCTTTTGAAATCGCAAACTTGTTGTGGCCAAATTAATTGATTGGCAGCCAACTTATGAAGCCATTCATTTTTGTTGGCATCTAACGAAACGCTATAAATCTCAAAACCATCAGCTTGCCCAAAATTTTCGGCATGATAATGAGCATAAATATCATTTAAAATAGGCAATTGTAAAAGAGATTGTTCACACCAAGAAGCCCAAAAATGTAAATAAACATATTTTCCTACATTCTTATCCAAACTAACAATATTTCCCTGCTGATTAGGCAAAGATATATTATACGCAGCATTAATATCTGCCTGCCGTGATTGAATATTGAAATATGATAAAAATATAAGTGATAAAAATGCTATTCGATATTGTAACTTCATAAAAAGATTCTAAATTATAGACACTACCAATTTTTGTGAATATAATAGAACTCAGAGTAATATACAAAGCTAATATGTGCAAGCTTCTAAGTTTTACGCATCGCTGACATAGCCTAAATCAAATGTAAAAAGTTATTTTGTGTAGTTTTTATTTTTATTATGAAACACAAAAAAATAAAAAGTAATTTATAATAGAATGATAATCAATGAATTATGAAGAAAATATTTGCAATTTTTATTTAATATTTAATTAAAAATTATTTTTTTTTCATTAAACAAGGTATTTTTTGGGAAATGTTTTTATTATAAAACATTGATTATCAGGTTTTTACAAATTATGAAAATTGATAAAAAGTCTTAAAAACATATCATATATATGTCAGTACACAAAGTTTCTAAAAACTGCTTTTTATAGTATAAAACTAATAAAAATAGTACGTCTAATTTTTTTAGTATAAAATAATCTATATAGTTTTTTAATCTCTCTATTTAAATATTTGTTTTTTTGATGTTTAGTCAAACAAGAAAAATAAAATGCTCATCAAAATCTGTTTTAATCCAAATAATTATTTTCTAAAAAAACGCTTAACTTCCCCTAAAAGGCTCTAAAATTTTGGTATAAAAAGACTTACTTACCTCTTCTTTTGCCACCATATAAGCAGTCGGATAAATTCGTTTTAAGTGTGTATCTATGTCCTGCACCGTCACACGTCCATCTTTATCTTTATCTAAGCCAGCATTCATTTTGTAAGCCACTGAAGGCTTGGCATACATTGTATAACAAAAACCTTCTGGAATAGCTTTTGGATATAAAATAGCCAAATATAATTGCGTTAAATTTTCATATTCTTGATATTTTTTTCGCATTAGATTCAAATATTTATACACAAAATCTAGCTGCTCGATATGATTCATGTTTCGTAGTTTTTCTACCGTAATATCAAAATCTTTAGCAGTAGTTGGCATAAATTGTATTAAGCCAGTTGCACCGCTGCCTTTAATGTTTTTTACAGAAGCATCGAAGCGACTTTCGGAGTGCATCACAGCCATGAGCCATTCGGGAGGCACAGCCAATTTTTCGCTAATTTCACGCACTTTTTGCTCAAAAGCATCAATGTTATAAACATAAGGTGTAGCTTTTTCCAATAAATACAACTCATTTGGTTTGCTATGTAAAATAGCTGTTGCTGCACTTTGTCGGTCGCTTAGGCGATACGTCAAAAAATTTGTGGTCAATACAAGTAGCAGCAAGATTAAAACGCTCTTGTAGTCAAGGCGTATTACTCCGTCTTTCAATTTTATAGGTCTCATCTTTGTATTTTGCAATTATTTAAAATGTGAATAAAATGTATAAAATGTTGATAGTTTTTTTCTGAATGTTGATAAAACAAGATTGCTTTGATAGTCTGCTTTTTGAGTTTAAAAAAATAGAAAACCTAAAGCAATTAATTTTGAAGCTTTAAAATAGCATTTTACTAAATGTGCTTACTTTCAAAATATCTTGTTTAGTAAGTGATGTGGTAAAATTAAACTATTTTTTAGAATTAAACTAATTTTTTTAGTTTAAGGTTTAATCTTAAAGACCAAAAAAACGACATTTGCACTTACATGCTTATATTTTATTATTTATAAGTGCTTGAAAATGAATAATCAAATGTAAAAACTATCATACATTATTAAATACTATTTTTTTTAGTAATTTATCATTTTTTTTTTCTGTAACAAACATAATTGCATAAAAAAAGCGATAACTTTCAATCGTTATCGCTTTTTTGCTAAAAATATAATACCATTCAAATTCACTCAAAATGGAGTTTATTGAGTGGCCAAAAGAGAGTCTAAATCCAAAAATTGCCAGCTAAAAGTTTTCGTTTCGATATTTCGATGCAGCTCTAATACCTTATCTGGCCCAAAAGCAATTACAAAAGAATCTTCGTCAATAGTGGTAAGTGGATAGGTATTGTTGATACCCGAACCTAAAAAATAAATACCATCGGCGGTTTGATATTCATACTCTTTGGCACGAGTTCCGAAGTCGCCGCTAATAAAAACAACTTGTATATTACGCTCTTGAACAGCTTGCATTTTGGGATAAACCAACTCGTGAAAACGACCTGTTGGCTCGCAAGCAAATGGCAATTCGGGCAAATAAGAGTTTGGGTCAGATTGATTGATGTCTTCGATATAATCGGAAACGAGTGAGTGATGATGCAAAACTACCAGATGTGAAGCTTTAGTTATAGTGTCGCTTATTGTTTCCAACATAGCATACTGTTGGTTTTGCAAGTCGCACTCGTCTTCGCCTTCAGGCACTTTCGCCTGCGGATGGTTGAGGTTAGTATTTAGCACAACAAGACACATACCATCTACATAAGTAGCATAAAAAGTAGGTCTTTTTGTAAAATCGGTGATGTATTGCACATTGCGTTGTCGGACATCATGATTGCCCAAAGCCCAATGTGTATTGGAGGAAGCGATTGAAAACAAATTGTTGAGATAAGACATTGTTTGCGGTTCTTTGGTAGTTTCGGTACAAATATCGCCACCGAGCCAAATCTGATGATAAGGCGAAAAATCAAACTGCTCAAGGCGAGGATCTACCTTATTGCCTTGTGCATAATAGGCCCAATCATAAGTGTGTCCTAGAAAAATATACTTTTTCTCAATTACAGGAGCAATATAAGGCACTTCTGGCGTTTTTTGGCAAGAAGCAAACAAAAGTATTATACAAAAATTAAGAAAGAATAAGCGAGATAGTTTCATATGATTTTTTTAATGAAAAACGGATTTTTTAAGTAAAATGATGCTTTTTTAGGAAACTTTTTAGCGATTTTTCGTCTTTATATAAGTAGTAAGACAGCAATATGCTAAAAAATGAAAAATGATAGATTAATTTTCAATTTTTTAGCAGAAATTGTCTTTAGTAATGGCAAAAAATCTCAAACTTAAATCAACAAGTTATTTTTTGAACGTTACTTATCATAAATAGTGCGTAGCATCTTATATCAAACAGAAACAAGAAACAAATTAATGAATAACAGAATGATGGAACCTATTGTTCTTATTGATAAGAGCAAAGAAAAAGAAACCCATATTGTCACTTCAACGCTAAACTGTTTTGAGGATTTAGTCGAATCTGCACGTCGAATCAACAAAGGACTTTTTAGAGGTGACTGGGATTTGAGTTATATCAATCCTGAAACCAATAAATCAACGCCGATTAGTAGTCAAGAAGAGTTGGTAGAATATATTGATAGAGAGATTGATACATTTTATTGGAACTATCAGAAGCCAGCATTCAAATTTCCTTTCGATTTGAAAAGCGACCATCGCAATAAAGAGTTTCGTGAAAAAAGCCGTACAAAAGAATATGTAGGCACTAAAACAGGAGAGTTTTCTTTCAATTTTGACCGCACTCGGCCAGATATTGTTGCAGCGATTCAATCTTTTTCGTATGCCAACTTAGGACAACGTTTTGTGGCTTATTTGATTGATTTTGTGATTTTTATGATCATTATCAAATTTTTCAAAATTTCGGCACCAGCACTTCTTTTTTGGTGGTTGTATTATGCTTTGTTAGAAAGTTCTGATATGCAGGCTACGGTCGGAAAAATGGTTATGGGGTTGAAAGTAACCGATATGAATGGCAAGAAAATAGGTTTTTGGCAAGCTACTATTAGGCATTTTGCCAAATATATTTCGATGATGTTTGTATGGTTTGGCTATATTTTGGCTCTTTTCACAAGTCGTCACCAAACATTTCACGACATTGTTGCGGACTGTCTTGTGATTGAAGATGACGAAAAATAAAATCTAAATAATACTTGAAACTCAATTTTTTTTTCAAATTTTAGAGTACCAAAAATGTCAAATTGTTAAAGCAACAATTTGACATTTTTTTTTGGGGATAACTGTTGAAGTGTGAGCAATTTTTAGCCAAAATTGTCGCAACATAAATAATTGTTTTTTGTAAAAAATGCTACCACTCCTCTTCTATTTCTAGCTGTTCAACAATAGGATCTAAATCATCGAAAACTCTAAGACCTACTTTTTGCTCTTCGCCACCAGAGAGTTCAATAGCAAAAGGCTGAATAGTATTGACGATAGCTAAAACATTGTCGGCCGAAAAAGGCATTTTCAAAATAATAGGATATTCGCTACATAAATCGCTCAGAAAAGCAGGGGAAAAGTGCGTATGTTTTTGCAATATTTCCCAAGTATAGGCAGAAAAATCGAGGAGGAAATAGGCAATACCTTGATTTTGCGAAAAAAGCAGAGCTTCCAATCTATCGGCATCAAGAAATTCATTTATCTCTATTCGTTGAATGATAGTAGAAATAATAGGGTTTAATTTTGCAAAATTTAAATTTATATTAGTCTGAATATCAGATATTTGCAAGCTATTTGCTATTTCATTGATATAGTTTTCCTTTTGGTTGCCAAATTCTCCTATAATGCGTGGCCCCGTAATCCAGCCTATCATTTCTTTTGCCAACGAAGTAGAAACACTATTTTTAGAATCTTTGTCAAAGTTGAAACTCATCATTTCGGTAAAAGTCGCAAAATAACGAGCATCAGAAAGGTTTGTAATATGACTTGCTTTTATTTTCGTATGTAGTTGCATTATTTTTATATCTGTTTTTGCTAAAAAAAAACTCGCTTAAATTTGTTATTAAATAAATCAACACCTATAAATTGTCAGGGAATCAAAAGAAAAAGCGACATGGCTATATGATAGCTATGTCGCTTTTTTTATACTATAAAATTGATTTACAGCAATTATTTTTTATTCGAAAAAAAATAAGTACAAAGAACTTATCTATACTATTCTTTCTTCTACTGCAATAGGCTCAATAGAAATATAAGTTCTATTGTTGCGTCTTTTTCTGAACTTTACCATGCCATCACGCACAGCAAATACAGTATGGTCTCTTCCCAATCCTACACCTTCACCTGGGTGAAATTTTGTGCCTCGTTGACGCACAATGATGTTTCCAGATTGAGCAAATTGCCCACCATAAATTTTTACGCCTAATTGTTTACTTTCGGAATCACGACCGTTTTTCGAACTACCTTGACCTTTTTTATGTGCCATGACACTTTAGATTTTTTAAAATTAATGAACTAATATATGTTGAGTGCCAAGCACTATAATAAATATGTGACTGATTTGTGCCAACATATTATTTTTAGAAATAAATCTATTTGATTATTCTAAACTAAGAAAACACTTAACTATGCTATGCTATCTATTTTTAGCTTAGTTAAGTATTGGCGATGTCCGTTTTTTACACGGTAGCCTTTTCTTCTTTTCTTTTTGAAAACGATAACTTTATCGCCTTTCAAATGTTCTAAAACTGTTGCTTTGACACTTGCACCATAAACAGTTGGTTTACCAACATTGATATCACCATCATTATCTGTCAATAAAACGTTGTCTATGTTGAGTTGTTCTCCTTCTTCAGCTTTCAAACGGTGAACATATATTTCTTGACCTTGCTCGACTTTAAATTGTTGTCCAGCTATTACTACTATTGCATACATAATTTCTTTCTTTTTTTGGACACGCAAAGGTACATTTTTTTTTGTTTTAAAAAAAACTTCATGTACCTTTTTTATCTCTTTTTTAAATATTTTATTTCAAAGTGGCTAATCTTTTGTCAATCCAAGTTAAAACATATTCCAAGACCTCATTTTTTTCGGGTTCGTTGTGCAGTTCGTGATAAAGCCCTTTCCACTCTTTAAAAGTAACATATTTAGGTGCTTTTTGAGCAAACTCTACACTAGCCGTATGGTCTGTTATTCCATCTTTTGTACCGTGCATCAATAGCATCGGTATATCAAGCTGGTCTGCTATGGCCATCGATTCATTGGCATGTTGTGTGCCTTGAGAAAACAAACTTGCCGATATTTTGTCGTGTACCAATGGGTCAGCTTCATAGTCTTTTGCTACTTGTGGGTCTCGTGATAGCTGTGTTAAATCAAGACCATTGCTTTCGGTATAGCTTCCCCAAACAATATTGGCTATCTTAGCAACTAGCAGTTTCGAACTTGGAATAGCTGCAACTGTTCGCAGCCAAGGAGCACTCACTATTACTCCTTTGATGCGTGGATTGTGTGTGAGTGCATGGTTGATAACCACATTTCCGCCCATGCTATGCCCATATACAAAACGAGGAATACTCCGAAATTTTTTGCTGGCTTCTTCTAGCAGTTTATCAATTTGATTGAGGAGGAGATGAAAAGCACTCACATGTCCTCGTTTTCCTTCAGATTGGCCATGCCCTCTTAGGTCGCAGGCAATGACAGCAAAATCTTTTTTTATAAAAAAGTTGGCAAATTGCTCGTAGCGGCCGCTATGTTCGCCTAATCCATGAATGAGACAGATGACTCCTCGTAGTTTAAAATTATTGTCTGGTTGCCATGTTTGAGCAAAAACAAGCTGGCCATCAGGGCCATACCAATTGAAAGCAGTATGTTTCATAATCGAATTACGTTATTTTTTGTAACTATTTGACAACAGGAATTTTGGTTAAAAAAAAAGTTTTATTTTCATCTCAAAAATCTATACCCAAACAGTTTCTATTTTTTTTGTATAAATATACATATTTGTTTCTATTTTTTGGCGTTTTGGCCAAAAGTTTACTTAAAAAACTTTTTTTGACAGGCTATTTAAATTTTTTGAGCATCTTTTTCTAAAAGTTCGCACATTTCCAATACTAAGTAGGTTCTGAATGCAAATAAGTTGGCACTGATTTTTGGTTTTAAAAGCCGCAAGCGAAGCATACTTTTCATGTATTGTGGCAAATTTTGGGCAATTTTAGTAATAATCTGCTGTTTAAAAGATTTTTTCTGTACTTCCTGTTCTTTTGTTTTTATATTTTCTAGCAAAAAATTAATCCAATTTTCGTTAAAAACACGAGTGGCGATATTGGTATGTAGTTTTTGTTTCACTATTTGCTGTATCTTTTCATGTTGAGCAACATCTTCTAAAGAAGCCCAAGATGCTTTTTTTGCATAAGCTATCGGTGGTGAGATGTTTTGCATAATCAAGCGAAAGGCTTTTTTGTTGGTTCGCAAATTATCGGGCATAGTGCGAACTTGTTTAATTATTTTGCGACTCAACAAAGGGTTTAGAATATCGCCATACATCAAAACAGTATCGCTCAAAGCCGATAACACAATAGGCATACGAAAGGTATGATATAGTCTATCTCGCCATTGAGAGCGACTTTCCTGTTTGGTTTGTTGCCATTTTTCAGAAAAATGTTGAGGAGGAAGTTGAAAATATTCCATCTTTTCGGCCGTAAAAAAATCACTTAATAAGTCAAAACTTGTACTTCTTCTAACGTCAAAATCGGTATAAACAGGCAACCAGCCAAAACCTTCGTCGCCACGAATAGCACCTATTATTTTCTGTTGATAAAAATTTTGCCAAGTTTCGAAATTATGCAAAAATGCTGGAATATGGTCGGTGCGAACTTCGCTATTGATGATATAGTTTTTTAAAACTTTTTGAAAATTGAGGGTTTTATTTTCAAGCACTACTATTTTCAAAGGCAAATTATAATAAGACGCTATTTTTTTGCTAATATATATATCATCTTCTGTTTTATTTTCTTGTTGCACTCTTCCCCATGTCAGGTAGTTTAAGTCTTTTTTATTTTTTAAAAACAAGTAATTTGCTCTACTGTCAAAGCCGCCAGAAAGCAACAATTGCCATTTTTTTGCATCTATATCTATTTCATTATAAGTCTGTTCTATGCTTTTTTGCAAAGCTAAAATATGCTTTTTCTTACTTTTTTTTTCACTCAAAAATACACATCTTTCTGTATGTATATCTAATTTCCAATTTTTTATGTCTAAAAAAAGTGTTGAATCTGGAGGTAGCAATTTGATGCGTTTATCCCACGAAAGATATGGCCCCAAACAGCCAGCCGAAAGCATATAGGCAATAGTTTCATTGTTTCGCTCAAAGCTTTTGAGACACATCACGATAGCACGCTGCGAACTAGAAAGCATGAAAAAGTCATCTGTTTTTACAAACCATGCTGCTCGTGTTCCTAATATATCGTTCAGTATTTCAACCTGTTGTTTGTCTTCATTATTTCTTATCAAAACATAATTTCCATCAGGTTTTTCAGTTCCAATTTTCCACCAATTTGGTACTTTTCCAAATGTTTTTCCAATACAAATACTATCATCTTGCTGCTCAAAGTGGCCATTATTATTGAAAATCGCTAAAAAACTATGTTTGTTTTTGACTATTTCATAGTTAGATATTGCTTTTATGTTTTGAGGTATGATGTTTTCTGCAATTTTTTTGGTTTTTGCTTCCAAATTATTTGTAGCAGTTATTGGTTGGCGATAACACCAAAATACAAATTTTGCCATTTTTTTATTATCTATTTTCTTTTGTCTAAAAAATATCGGTTCAAAGTGAAATCATTTGGTAAAGTAGAGTAAAGTTCATAACTTTA
>JBMZCV010000069.1:0-23351 GCA_049613665.1 Chitinophagales bacterium
AACATTTATAAGCTACTGATAATCAATAGTTTTATAGAGTAACAGGTCTAATAATTTTGTAGCTTTTTTGAGACTGAATAATTATTAAAAAAAAAATGAAAAAACAGTTTTTCAACCCAAATTGGTATTTTGTTTAAGCTGAAAAAACAAAATTAAAAAAACTATTAGTAAACTGTAATTTAGCATTTTACTTTTTTATTAAGTAGTCGTTTAGAAGTTTTTGGACATTTCAGAACAAGATAACACCTTGATTTTCAATGCGTTAGCCACTAAACTAATGCTTTATTAAATAGTACTTGGCACTTAAATGTTATTTTATTTCAAGAAAACGACAACTCTCGCTGCTGCTCTGTGTTATCACTAGCAACTAAAAAGGCAAATAGAGCATTTTAAAGTTTATTTTTTTCGTAACAACTTGTTCGCAACAACACTAACAAGGGCGTATCATTCTTTTTTAGTAATGGCAAAAAATAAGTTCACGATTTTAGATAACGATTTTTTGAACGTTACTTAAACCTTTTTTGCAAAAATATACTTTATTTAAGTACCCAGACAGATTGATTCTGCAATTTGTGGAAATTAAATGCTAATTTTAAAGACACTAGTCAAAAATCGCCCTATTATAAAATCGTACTTGGCACTTAAATATAAAATATCTTTTAATTTTTGTAGTTAAATATTTAAAGTAACTGTTTAGGTTACTTCAAAAATAGCATTCGTCTAAATTGTTGTAAAACAAGAATAGCACTATTTTTGCAATGCAAAATAATAAGATTCAGTTCCATTTCCATCAAAATTTATCCAAAAAAAGACTACTTTCACTTATGTACCGCATAACATTTATTTTTTTCTTTGTTTTGTTGTTTCAACAAGCACCAGATATTTTTGCACAATCGAACCAAGATGTACGTTTAGCACATCAATATTATCGAAATGGTGAATATGAAAAAGCGGTTGTTTTGTATGAACAGTTGTATAAAGACAATCCACAGAGTTCAGGCTATTATCGCAATTATTACAAATCGCTGCTGGCCATGAAAGACTTTGAAACTGCCGAAAAGGTAGTAAAAAAGCAGATGAAAAAGCGAAAAAAAGACCCTAATTTGTATGTTGATTTAGGTTTGTTATATAAAAATCAAGACCAAATAGAAAAAGCAGAAGAACAATTTACTAAAGCTTTGTCGATGGCTGAAAAAACACAAATTCCATCATTGGCCATCACTTTTGCCAATTTTGATGAGCAAAATTATGCCATAAAATCCTATTTGAAAGGGCGAAAAATGATGAACGACCCTAAAATGTTTGGCTATGAGTTGGCTAGAGCTTACTCAAAAATTGGCGATATTCCAAATATGATTTCAAGCTATTTAGATTATCTCGTTGTGCAGCCACAACAAATACAGCGTATCAAAACAGCTTTGTATAAAGTGATTGGTATAGAAGAAAATATGGATGAACTGCAAACCCAATTATATGGCCGTATTCAAGATGATGTAAACGAAATAGTTTATCCCGAATTATTGATTTGGGCCTTCAATCAGCAAAAAGACTTTGAAGGTGCTTTGGTACAAGTAAAAGCCTTAGACCGCCGCTTGAATGAAGATGGTAGCCGAGTCATGGAACTTGGCCGAAAAGCTACTATGCAAGAAGAATATGCAGTAGCAATTGATGCGTATGAATATGTGATAGCCAAAGGAAGCGAAAATAGATGGCAAGACCCTGCAAAAATAGAATTGTTGCGTTGTAGAAATGCCAAAATTACGAAAAAAGGCGATTATACGGCAGAAGAAATTGAGATTTTGAAAAATGAATATATCGCTTTTTTAGAGTTTTCGGGCAAAAAACGAATCAATGTTTCGAGTATGCGTGAGCTGGCTCATTTATACACCTTTTATTTAGATGATTTAGACAATGGCATTTCGATGTTGCACGAAGTAGTCGATATGCCTTCGGCTCATAGACAAGATGTAGCAGAAGCAAAATTGGATTTGGGCGACTACTATTTGATGAAAAACGATATTTGGGAATCAACATTGCTCTATTCGCAAGTAGATAAGATGTTTAAAGATGATATTTTGGGCGAAGAAGCAAGATTTCGCAATGCCAAATTGTCGTATTATCATGGCGATTTCGAGTGGTCGCAAGCTCAATTGAATGTTTTGAAAGCTTCTACTTCGGAGCTTATCGCCAATGATGCCCTCGAATTGTCGGTTTTCATAACAGATAATATGGGATTGGACACTACGGCTGTGCCTATGGAAATGTTTGCTCGTGCCGACTTGTTGCTCATGCAAAACAAAGTTTCGACAGCTTTGCAAACGCTAGATTCTATCAATACCATTTATACAGGACATATGTTGGCAGACGATATTTTGCTCACAAAAGCAAATATCAAACGCAAAGCAAAAGATTATGAAGGTGCTGCAAAATTATTTAACCAAATTTTAGACGATTTTGGCACAGATTTGCTGGTAGATGATGCCATTTTTGCACTCGCCGAACTTAGCGAAAATCATTTTGATGACAAGGCGAAAGCTATGGAATATTATCAAGAAATTTTGATTAATCACCCAAGTAGTTTATATATTGTGGAAGCACGAAAGCGTTTTCGTAGGCTGAGAGGCGATATGTTGAATTAGGGATTTTTTCTTTTTTTAGAATAAAAACTATAACAAAAAGTATCAGTATAAATTTTAAATTGATGCTTTTTTTTTATTACTTTTGCAAAAAAAATACCATGCAACTACAAAAAATTGAAATCAATAATTTTAGAGGCATACACAAAGCTGAAATAGAAGGTTTTAAACAGTTGAATTTTTTTATTGGCAAAAATAATGCTTGTAAAACAAGTGTGCTGGAAGCTATTTTCTTGTGTGCTGGTATTAACAATCCAGCATTACCCATTCGAATCAATCGTTTTCGCCATATCAGTATATTTGAAGAAGATAATATTCGTTTTCTTTTTTACAATTTAGATTATCAAAACAGACCTTTTTTAACTACTTTTTTTAACGAAAAAGAACATAGAAGAACCTTAAAAATAAACCCGCATGAAAATGTTGGGAATATAAATGCTTTTCAAAAACAAAAATTTGATGAAACTGCTTTTGATACACAATTAGATCCTCCTCAAATTGATGGTTTAATTTTGAATACAACTATAAAAGAAAGGCACAAAAGGTTACAAGAATATCAATCAACTCTAGTTTTGACAGATGGCTTCTTTATGCCAACATATCCCAAAAACTATAAAGAACCTTTAAGTGCTATCTTTATTTCTCCAACAACAGAAATGCCAAATTTAGATAAAAGATTAGAAAAATTAATTGTTGAAAAAGCACAACAGCCTATTGTTCAAGCCTTGAAAAATATTGACTCAAATATACAAAATATTAGTTTAGGTACAGATGGCATGATTTATTTTGACATTGGTTTGCCTCGTCTTATTCCTATCAATTTGGCTGGCGATGGCATTAAACGAATTTTATCTCTTCTAGTAACTATTTCTGATAATAAAAATAGTATTGTCTTAATTGATGAAATTGATAATGGCTTGCATTTTTCGTCGCAGGCTACTTTGCTAAAAGCTTTGATGCAAGCTGCAAAATCTTATAATGTTCAGATTTTTGCAACTACACACAATTATGAAACACTAAGGAAGCTGCAAGAAGTGTTGGCAGACGAAAGTATGGAAACTTGCCAAAATGATGTGAAAACTTTTACTTTACGAAAGTTAAAAGATAATGTCGTTAAAGCATATGCTTACGACTACGAAGCACTAGATTATATTTTAGAACAAAGTATTGAAATAAGATAAAGCCCATTTATAATGATTAAAATTTTTGTAGAAGGAAAAGGAGATGATAAGTTTTTAAAATCGTATCTTACTTTTTTAGAAAATGAAATAGTGCTAAATACCTATGAAATTATTCCCACAAGAGGCTGGACAAAAATTCCTAAACTTGTCAATTTGTTTCAAGAAAATACTGATGCCGAAGGCACAAATCTAATCATTTTTGATGCAGACTCTTTCAAAAATGGTGGCGGTTTTGCAAAAAGGAAAGCACAACTCGAAGCTTATAAAACAACGCATCAGCTTGAATTTGAATTATTCTTATTTCCAAACCAACAAAATGATGGCGATTATGAAACTTTGTTAGAAAATATCATCAATCAAGAACATTCTAAATTATTGACTTGTTTTTCGCAATATGAAAACTGCATTGAGAATACTGTTGATGAGAAAAACGAGCCGAAATATGTTTTACCAATCAGAAAAGCCAAAATATATTCTTATATAGATGCTTTTCCCAAAAGTAGGAAACAAAAAGAACGCTTTAAAAGAGGAGATTTCTTTTTTGAAAATGAAAAATATTGGAACTTAAAAGCAGATTATTTAAAACCTTTAAAGGATTTTTTATTGCATTTTTTAGCAAAAAGACAATAAACAAAAACAGCCAAAAACACATAATCATATGTATTTTTGGCTGTTTTTATTTTTCTAAAAAAAGATTTTACAACTCCGAAATATTCACCTTATCTGGCACGATAAACGCTCGTTTAAAAGTATTTTTCACTTCTTTAAACACTCTATAAGCATCGTAGCGGTCTGTGAAATCGCCTAAACGCAGCTTGTAAAACGGTGCTTCATAGGTTTCGTAGGCTCGCATATTTGGATATAAACCCAACAATTCTATTTTCTTTTCTCGCACCAAATCTCTGTTGCTATCTTGAATGATTTGCACTCGAAAACCTTTTGTTTTTGTGGTGCGACTATTCACAGATTTATGCACATCAATCAGTTGTTCTATTTTTGGGTCTGCCGAAATATTGATGTTGCCATATTGTGCAAAAGTCAGTTGCGAGAAGCAGCAACAAACCAATAAAATAATTAAGTGTTTCATAGATTTTTATGTATTTTTTCGTAAGCATTTGTTCATGCAAAAAGCTTACTTTTCTTCCAAATTTTTTTCCAAAAGCCATTCCTTATCCGTCAAAGGCGATGTTTCTACTATTTCATCATGCAGTTGTTGAGCATTGAAATTGGGCGTAAACTGTGCTTTATACAATTTTTCGGTGAGCCGAGTAAAATTGTGATAACTTTGCTTCAGGTGTGTAGCCAAATTGCTTGTTCGGTGCAAATAAATGCGAAAAGAATGTAGCAAATTTTCGAGTGCCTCATCTTCGCCTAGCTCAAAATAGACTTTTATCAAGAGTAATTTATGCTCAATATAATAGAAAAAATCTTTTAACTCAAATTGTGCCAAATATTCCAAGCTTGTGGCATAATCTTTTTTGTAAAAAAACAAAGCCGCCCGACAATACAAAACCATATTTTGACGAAATTCTTTGGCTATATAACTTTCGTAATCTTCTATAAATTGTGCTGTCCACTCCAACTGTCCGAGTCGCAAACCAGCCATAGCGATATTTCGAAAATGAATATAAGGCGTAATTTGACCATTTGTGATAAGGCTGCCTTTTCGCAACATCACTCTGTACCAATCGAAAATTTCTTGCAAAAAATGTGTTTTCCCTTGTTTCAATTTTTTGTTGCAATAATTGAAAACTGCTGTGTAAAGCTGCTGCAACTCGCTCAAAGGCAAAGCATTTTCAAACTTTTCGAGCGTTTTTTTCAAATTCCAATACTGTTTTTCCTCCTCTTCTTTTTCTGAAATAAGCAACAACAAAAGACGATAATACAAAATAACGGCTGGAATATCCTCAAAATTCCCTTTTTCGACATATTGCAAAATTTCTTTCGGCAAAAATACATCAATTTTATCGCTAACAATGCTTTGTCGGTTCAAAATAACGCAATAATATTTCAATTTATCGGCCAAATAAAAACAATCTAAGTTTTTGATAAGGTTTTGCAAATTGGTGTGTGCCAAACGGCTTTTGCGTGCTACCTGAAAACCGTAAGCAAATTTATCGAGTGTATATTGATGTTCATAAAAAGCGGCATTTTGAAAATCGGTATTTGCAGCTTGCAAGCTTTCTATTTTTTGGCTAAAAAATTTGTCAGCACTTTTTTTATACAAAGCATCTAGCAAAAAATAATCATGTTCTTTTTTTCGCTTCGCAAATTCTTGTTGCACCAAAAAGTCTTCCAACATTCTGGTGAGTTCCGACATCAAATTTTTGAAAGTTTGCTCTCGATATTTTTTTTCTGGAAAAATAAAAAGAAAAGCCTTTTCTTTAGTTAGCTTTTTGTTTTCATAAGTTGGGCTATATTTTTCTATAAAATCAAAAAGTTGCAAAATACTTTTTCTTTTATTAAAAAATGGCGATTCGAGGTATAAACGAAATTGTTTGCGTTCTTTTTTATCTAAAAAAAATAATAACTGTATATATTTTCTACTTTTCATAGTTTTTTCGTTCATTTTTCAGGTACTTTTTAGTTTTTATTTTAAATATAAATAAATGTGTTAAATATTGAAAATCAATTCTTTATAAAAATATTTTCTTTTTTAACGATTAAAAAAAACAAATAAAATCAGGTACTAAAGTAAGAAAATGTACTTTCTTTTTTTAGCATTTGCCTTTATTTTTGTAGAAAACGAACAAACAATATCAGAAATACTATTCTTCAAAAGAAAAAATAGTATTTCTTACTAAGAGAGAAAAAATTAAATAACAATATAAAATTATTTCAATATGAAAACTTTAAAGGGAATAACAACGACAGTGCTGCTTATTTTGTGTGGCATTTTGATGAGTAATACCGATATTTTGGCACAATGTAGCGTAGATGCTGGCCAAGATGAACAAATTTGCAATGGCCAAGCAATTTTTCTAACAGCAACCGCAATTAATGGCGAGCCGCCTTATAGTTACCAATGGAATACAGGCGAAAATACGGCAGACATCGTTGTATCGCCTACCGAAAATACGACTTATAGCGTAACGGTAACAGATATGGAAAGTTGTATCGCAAGCGACGAAGTTGTTGTTGCAGTCTCTGATATGAGTCTTAGTCTTACCAATTTGCCTATGCCAGATTGTGTTGGTGCATATACCGAAATTTTTAGTGCTACAACAGGTGGTATCGCTCCTTATGCTTATGAATGGAGCAATGGAGAAACTACAAATTCTATTATGATTATGCTTTTAGGAAATCAAACCTATACGCTTACCATAACAGATGCTGCTGGCTGTCAGGTTGAAGAAAATATTAGTTTTGAGCTACAAGATTGTAGTGTGGGTTGCGATGTGACTTTGGAAGCAAATGAAGACCAACAAATCTGTAATGGCGAAACGATTACTTTAACAGCTACTGCAAATGGTGGTAATGCTCCTTATAATTATGCTTGGAGTACAGGCGAAAATACGGCAACTATCACGGTTTCGCCTACCGAAAATACGACTTATTATGTACTTGCAACAGATACTGAAAGCTGTATCGCATACGAAAATGTAGTAGTGACGGTTTCTGATTTGAGTGTAGATATAGGTATGCCGCAAATTGTGTGTCTTGACGAAACGGTTTTTCTTTCGGCAGCAAATATATTTGGAGGAACAGCACCTTATACTTATGAATGGAGTACGGGCGAAACAACCGAAAATATTAGCGTAGATGGATTGACTTATGGCGACCATTATTTTGGAATTACGATTACTGATGCAACAGGTTGTACCGCTTCTGATGGGCTTATTGTGGTAGTCGAAAATATTGGGGTAACTCCTGTTAGCGTAAATGCTTGTGCAACAAACTATCTTGTATATCACGACATCAATGATAATGGACAGCAAGATGCTGACGAAGATGTAGTACCTGCTACACAAGTAAGCTTGTTTGATGCCGATAATAATGTGGTAACGACTAGTGCGTCATCATTAGGAGGTATTGTTACATTTCAAAACTTAGAAATAGGCAGTTATACCGTTGAATTTGATTATTATAGTTGTTTAGTATCTCTGCCTTTAGTATTAACTGAAAATTGTAGTTGCGATGTTGTGGTAGATGCAGGCCAAGACCAACAAATATGTGCAGGCCAAACAGTTATCCTGACAAGCTCTATCAATGGTGGCAATCCTCCTTATGTTTACTCATGGACTACGGGCGAAACAACGCAAAGTATTACAGTATCGCCAACGCAAAGCGAAAGCTACGGAATAGTAGTAACAGATGCAGATGGTTGCAATGCTAATGATAATGTTTTGGTAGAAGTATCTAACTTAAATGTAAACTTAGTAAACCAACCTAACTCTGAATTTCCTTATTGCATTGGTACAGAAATTGAAGTTTTTCCAAATCCAACAGGAGGAAATACACCGTATGTCTATGATTGGAGCAATGGACAAACAACACCAATTCTAAACTTAACTCTAACAGAAAATGTAACTTATACGCTTACTGTAACAGATATAAATGGCTGTTTTGTTGAAGAAAGTATTAGTTTTGAAGTAGAAGACTGTGGTGCGTGCGATTTGATGGTTGATTTAGGAAGTGATTTATTGATTTGCGGTACTGAATCTGCCAATATTAGTAGCCTTGTTAGCAACGGAACACCACCTTATACTTATGATTGGAGCGAAGCTGGTATGGGACAAAGTGCAAATACGGCTGTTCCAAATAATGTAAGTGGTACTTATTCGGTTACAGTTACAGATTTTAATGGCTGCACCGCAACTGACGATATTGTAGTAGTTGCTAGCAACTTGGAAGCAAATATTGCTATGGAATGGAGTGAGCCATTTTGCCAAACAGATAGCATTATTTATAGTGCTATGGTTTCGAGCAATAATACAGCACCTTATGCTTATACTTGGTGGCTAGACGGCGAAGTTATCAGTACGACAGAAAGTTTTATACTTGTAGTATTGAAAGAAAACTACGACATTATGTTGGAAGTAATAGATGCAAATGGCTGTGTGGTGGTAAGAGAAAGTCAATTAATAGGCATTACTTGCAGCTATGTTTGGCCTGGCGATGCCAACAACGACGGTATTGCAAACAATAATGATGTGTTGCAAATTGGTTTGGGCTATGGCTATGAAGGCGATGAGCGTTTTGATGCTTTAACAGATTGGACAGAACAACCTAGCACAAATTGGGAAACGAGTTTTGAAGATGGCTTAAATCATAACTATGGCGACTGCGATGGAAATGGTATCATAAATGATGATGATGTAGCAGTTGTCGATTTGAATTATGGGCAAGTACATAGCAAAAATGAAGGCGAAAACGGTGGCGAAAATGATATTCCTCTTTTCTGCGAATTGCCTGAAAACATTATTTCTGGTGGCTCATATAGCCTGCCGATAAAGCTTGGAAATGATGATATTGCAGCCGAAGATATATATGGCATTGCTTTTACGATAAATGTAACTATGGAAGAAGACTTCGAATTGTTGGAATCGCAAATCAATTTTAGCAATTCGTGGCTAGGAACAGAAGGTTTTGATATTGTCACTTTAGACAAAAATGTGAGTACCAATCAGTGGGATATTGCATTGGTGCGAACAGACCATACCGATATTTCAGGCAGCGGCCAGTTGTGTAGCATTGATTGCATCATGGAAGTGGGCAGTCTCAAAAACGAAACTGCTTTGATAGTGCCTGTTAGCGTTTCGTTTAGCAATGTCACTTTGATAAACGCTCAAGCTGCCGAAATTTTGACCAATCCAATCACAACGCAAGCAGAGGTTATTTCCTCTATTGGAGAAACAGCAAATAATGTGTTGCAAACGACAGTTTATCCAAATCCAGCAAGCGATATTTTATATATCAAAAACCCAAATCACGAAAATTTATCAATTACAATACTCAATGTGTTAGGCCAAACCGTAGCCGAACAACAAGTTTCAGCCAATGAAAACCGCTCAACTATTGCTGTTAGTCATTTAGATAGTGGCTATTATTTAGTAAGAATAGAAGAGCAAAACCAACAAAAAACACATAAATTGTGGATAGATTAGAATAGTTTCCGTTTTTTAGAATAAGTGAAAAGCAACTGCTAAACCTTTATGTTTAGTTAGTTGCTTTTTTGTTATGATTTTTATTTAGCAATAGTTCAGACATTTATACATTTTTTTATCAAAGGCTTAAACATACTATTTTTTTTAGGCTAAGGTGGCCCATATTTGCAAATTTTATAACCTTTTGAACTGAAAAATAGTATGTTTCCTATATCAAAAAAGTTTTTTTTTGTTAAACCGAAAATAGCTGCTATAAATGTGTACAGTTTTGAAATAAATAAATTTATATCACTTTGCCAAAATTTACTGTAAAACGAGTTGGCAGGTATTTTCAAAATGCCTGCCAACTAAATACTAAAAAAACACTTGAAAAACTACTTAATATCGTATCAAAGTAGCACCTATTTTACTAGCATTTGGCAGATACAAATTAAAATCGCTTATAGTAATGTTTTCATTCAAATCAAAATCAGCATCGCTATACACGTTAATATGGCTATTTTCGAGCAAAAAAGCATTAAAATCGCTCACACTAATAATTCCATTGCTATCCACATCGCCACAAAGCAGCGTGCGATGTCCGTCGATAGTGGTATGTAGTTGATTTTCGCCACCCATAACCAAGTTTGCTTGCGAAAAATCGTAAGGCGAAAAGTTGGGCAAAGTAACAGGAGCAACACTTGCTACGCCAATATGATTTCGATGTCGCACCAACACATAATACATTTCGCCAGCTATAATATTGGGAAAATGCACTCCATTTACGCTTGCATCATTAGCATACGAAACATCTACAATGCGGCCATCTTCAAGCAATAAAGCTGCTTTTTGGGCTATTACAATATCATTATCAACAGCGTCTCGCAATTCTACCAACACCCAATCAGTCATATTTGCAGGAACATTATTTAGATTTTCCATGCCATTATAATTCCACGGCAAACGATTGTAAGGTTGGTCAGTTGGCAGTTCGCTTTGCAAATTGGTGTGCATCATGGCAGCTTGCGTATAAGCACCTTGCAGCCATGCTCTGAGCTGCACATTTACGGTCGGAATATAGGCTTCGGTCGGAAAACCTAAAAAAGCAAGCAGCTCGCTTTCTGGTGTTTGCGTCAAGTCGTCGCCTACTAAATCGGCAGGAGTTTGCACATTTCTGAAACGAGCAAAATCGAAATGAGCAATTAAATCTGGCTCGAAAATCCTATTAGGTTGCGAGCTTGGGTCTGGATTCAAATTGCTATCCAATACATTATCATTGTGAAAAATAGGGTCGTAAGTATAACATTTGTCCCAATCGGTATAAGTAACAAAACCTATTTGGACTGTCTCTGGCAAATCTGAGCGATTGTATCTTCTGTGTACTACCCAATCTTCATTCGGAAATTGATATAGACAAATCACAAAATTGCCAACTCTAGCCAACCGAATGCGTACATTTTCGGTAGTGCTAATGCCAGACACCTGCAAGCTAGAATTGCCATTGACGGTATTTTTGACTTCAAAATGCGGTGCTGGCGTTGGCGTAACAGGCAAAGAAGGGTGCGATTGGTGAGCTCGGCCCACCGAAAGAAATACATAATTTTCGCCATTTGGAGTCCAGCCTGCTGCTCCATTATCGAAATCTCGAGCTTGTCTTATCATCAAACCTGCCAAAGAATAATTGCTCGAAGGTATGCCATCTCCTGCTCTATTTGTGACACTCACTTCTGTTGTGAAAGTGAAATCGCCTGTTATTTCTTTAAAAATCAAAGCTCCTCGCCAATCTTCATACCAGCTCGATGTTCTAGGCATCATCATCAAATGGTCAGCTTCTGTGGTGTGAATATCGTGGCTTTCGAGATGCTCGGCATTCCAGCCTTCTACATCTGTAATATTTTGCCAACTACTCAAACTTGCAGCATTATCAAACTCGTCATTGAGCAATTCTACTTGAGCATTTACAAAAAAAGCATTTAGCAAAAAGGCAAACATAGAAAAGAGTATTATTTTTTTCATATTTGTTTTTTAATTTTAAATATTATAAAATATCAGTTTTTTAGTCAAAAAAGGTAATAACACTTACAAATATTGGGTGTTTTAACTTAGGAAAAAATAGTATGTCTAAACTTTTAGTCGAGAAAAACACTAAAATAGCTTCTTAAAGATACTAGATATGACGTAAATTCGCAAATTATCTTTTTTTCATTTTTAAAATAACATTATTTATGTTTTTGTTATTCAAAATAAATAAATAAAAACAACATTTTGATAACACTCATCAGGTAAGCCAATCATTTTTACAGAAAAAAAAAAAGAATTCTTATGAAAAAATTAAATGTTGAATGCTTTACAAAACAACATGGGGCGACTTTGCTTCTGCTTGTGGTATTCATCTAAATGCTACGGTAACGCACAATTTCGTTTATGTGCCTTCTTTCAACAATGCCATAGATGTCGAAACAGTAGCGACTATTCGAGCAAATACAACAAAAACTGTAAAAACAATCAACGCAGAAGAAGTTTGTTTTATGGGTGGTAGTGTTAGATGTTTGACATGGCAGGTGCAAGGTGCTAATGCTCAACGATTGATTGCAGCAGCAAGAAACAATTAGTTTTCAGCATTCAACAAAAACAAAAAAGCTTGAAAGAATTACAAAGTAAATCTTTCAAGCTTTTTATACATTAAGTGTCAAGCACTAATGATTTTAATTTTCTAGTATCTTCTAGTTTTGTAGCGGTCATCTTTCACATCGGCTGCTTTTGTAAGTGCAGGCAATAAGTTGAAATCTGCTGCTGACTCCCATGAGCGAGCTGCATCTTTTTTTGCTGTTGCTAAGTCCATAGAACCTGCATCATTTAAAGCATCTACTTTCACTACATATACACCACGAGTACCAGCGATAGGCTTAGAAACATCTCCTTGTTTCATACCAAAAACAGCAGCTTGCACTTTAGGCTCTGTACCCAAACCTGCGATAGAAGGACTGCCAAAAGTGATACCTTCGGCTGTTTTGATTTCTGCACCACCAGCACTAGCTGCTTGGTCTAAGCTCGCACTTCCACCCAATTTCTTTTTGAGTACATCTGCTTTTTTCTCATTTTTCACAATTGTTTCCAACTGTGTTCTTACGTCTTCGATAGTTGCAATACCTTTATTTTTTGCACCAGCCAAAGCTGCTACAATATAAGTTGTTTTTACGCCTCCTGTTGGCAAGTCTTCATCTATCTGAAAAGCTCTATCACTTACGCTCTTTACCTCGCTTTGAAATGCCCAAGTAGCAATATCAGTAGTCAAACCTGTCAAGCCATTTATTTTAAAAGCATTAGCTGTTACGTTAGGGTCGCTTTTTACAGCATATTTTTTAGCAGTAGCATTTTTTTCAAACGCTGCTAAAGTCCGACTTTCTTCTGCAAAACGTTGAGCAGTTGCATATGCTTGGTTACGAGTCAATTCGCTAGGCACAACTTTATCCGTAAATTCTGCTATTTTTACAGCAGGAGTAGTAGGATTAGAAGCTGTTACTTTCACTAAGTGCCAGCCTGCCGCAGTTTGAAGCGTAAATACATCGCCTTGCTTATGGTCAAAGAATACTGCATTTTTCAATGCTGGTGGTAGAGGAGAACCTAAAGTAATATAACCCAAATCGCCGCCTTTTTCCTTGCTTGTGTCGTCAGAAAAAGCATTTGCCAAGCCTTCAAAGTCGCTACCTGCTTTGTAAGCAGTATTAAGACTATCAATTTTTGTTTTAGCACCAACCAAACCACCAGCAGAAGCAGGTTGAATAAGAATTTGGCTTACTTTCACAGAGTCAGCAATATTTTTCTTGTCTATCACCTTAATGGCTTTATAAGCACCAGCTTCGTAAAAAGTACCGATAACTGCACCATTTCCAGCAGCAAAGACATCATCTTTTTTGCTTGTTCTCAAATTATCTTTTGTGACATAAGCATCGTTGAAATCGGTATCAGAACCATTGATTTTTACAAACTTAGCGGCATCTGCTGCTGCTCTAAAGCCTGTTAGTTTATTATCAACTTTCTTTTTTGCACTCAAGCTATCTTCTGCTGAGGCTACAATAGGAAAAGTAACATATTTTACAGAGCGAGAAGCTTCTTGCTTAAATTGATTTTGGTTTTTATTTAAGTAGCTTTTCAAGTCGCTATCCGAAACAGTAATTTCTGTATCTTCTACATTTGTATAAGGCATATACACATAGCTAATATCTGCCTTTTGATTAGAGCTTTTGTGATTCATTTCGGCTTGCCATTTCGGGACATAAACCGCTTTTTTTACCAAATTAGTATATTTTTGCTTCATTTGGTCGCTAATAATCGCTTCTTCAAAAGAACGCCATTGAGCACGTTGTGCTGCCCCTTGAGGGTTGTCTGGGCTATTAAAGTTAGCTACATAATCTCTTACTTTTTGCGAATTAAACTGTCCGTTTTCATCTTTAAAAATAGGAGCATCTTTGATAGAAGCCAACACATTATCGCCACTAACAAAAAGCTGTTCAATCTCTTCATTGGTAATACCGATTCCTAAAGCTTCATATTGTTTTCTGGCCAACATGTCTTCAATTTGTTGTTGCCAAGCTTGCTCTCTCGCCTGATAGCGAATTTGGTCTGTTACTTCTACCTGATTGCTTTGATAATTGTTCAATATCTGTTGCACACGTCCTTCATACGTTTGCAATGGAATATCTGTACCATCAATACTACCTGCTACGGGTAGTCCGCCACCGCTTCGTTGACTCGAACTCATTGCGTCCATCAAGAGGAATGCCAATATTGCTAATGCAATTACAAATACAAGTAAGCCTACGTTCTGTCTTATTCTTCCTATTACTGCCATTGTTTTATACCTTATTTTCTTTGAATGGAGTGCAAAAATACGTTTTTCAAATGAAAATGCAAGTTTTTTACTAAAAAGCCATCAAATTGGTTATAATTACACCATTTTTATGCTAAGTAACGCTCAAAAAATAACTTCCTTATTTGCGTTTGACATTTTCTGACCTACTTCGTTGAAAAGCCTCGCCGTAGCTATGGCTATGACTGTGTTTTTCGCCTTGTAACTCAAAAAATCTCTGCCTCAAATTGTGAACTTATTTTTTTGCTGTTACTAAAGATGTTGTTTCTTTATCAAACTGATTTAACAATATGATTTGTTAGTATGTTATATTTTCATTTTAACATGATTTTCTAAAATCGCCACAAGGTACGACTTTTTTGCTAATAGATACATATATACAATGTAAAAAAGCGGTTTTCGTGAACTAAATAGTAGTAACATGGCATAAAGGTTTTTATTTTCATACAAATTGTATTGAAAATTGCCTATTTTTGCAGCAAAACAGAAAAGTTTATGTTGATGAACGAATGGTTCGTAGTCGTAAATCCTCAGTCTGGCAGCGGAAGAGGTAAAAAATTTTGGAAAAAAAAGGCAGAAAAAAAACTTATAAAAGCAAATATCGCTTATCAAGCCAAACTCACAACGTATCAAGGACATGCTATTGTATTAGTAACAGAAGCTATCAGAAATGGCTTTCGCAAAATTATTGCAGTAGGTGGAGATGGTACTTACAATGAAGTAGTAAATGGTATTTTTTTGCAACAGCATACCAAAACAGAACATATTACGCTTGCGGTTTTGGCTATTGGCACAGGCAATGATTGGATAAAAACAATGAATATTCCTAAAAATGTTGATAAGGCCATCGACATTATTCAACATGGTGTGCCTTATATGCAAGACATTGGTTTGGCGAGCTATCATAAGAAAGGCAAAAAATATCAACGTTATTTTCTAAATGTAGCAGGCATTGGATTTGATGCTTATATTGCTCAAAATATCGAAGCTAGTGGCAAACGTTTTGGCAAATTTAGTTATTTAACAGAGTTGATTTTAGGCATGTTTAAATATAAAAATAGCTTAATTCACATAAAAAATGAAACAGTAGATACAGAAGAACGTATTTTTATGATGGCTGTCGGTTTGTGCCAATATTTTGGCGATGGTATGAGAATAGCTCCCAATGCTATTCCTAATGATGGACTTTTCGACATTACACTCATCAAAGATGTGACGAAAATGGATGTAGTTAAAGAATTGCGATACCTGTATAATGGCAATTTCCAAAATCCTAAAATAGAAACTTCTCGCACAGATTTTATCAGCGTAGATTCAAAAGAAGACGTTTATCTACAACTTGATGGCGAAGTGCTAGGCGTTTGTCCTATTGCTTTCGAAATTATTCCTAGTAGTTTAAAGGTTTTGGTGAGCAAAAAATCACAAAAACTCTTGCAATAAAGTTTTTTCATACAAAAAAGTCATAGTTTCCCTTTTTTTTGCTCGTCTCAAAAAGATAAAAACACATCGTATATAATAATTTTTTCACAAAAAAAATAACAGAAAAAAACATGAGCGACTTACTCAATGAGTATAGAAACAAAGCACCTGAAATTGTGTTTGAATGGCACGATTCAGAAACTACTGCTTGCGGCTGGGTAGTTATCAATTCTTTGCGTGGTGGTGCTGCTGGCGGTGGCACAAGAATGCGAAAAGGTCTCAACCGTGAAGAAGTAGAAGCTTTGGCAAAAATCATGGAAATAAAATTTTCGGTATCAGGCCCTCCTATCGGTGGTGCAAAATCTGGTATCAACTTCGACCCAAACGACCCACGAAAAGAAGACGTTTTGCGACGTTGGTTCAAAGCTGTTTCGCCTTTGCTACGAAATTATTATGGCACAGGTGGCGATTTGAATGTAGATGAAGTAAAACACGTTATTCCGATGACTGAAGACTATGGCATCTGGCATCCGCAAGAAGGTATTGTGAATGGACATTTCAAGCCTTCTAAAAACAAAAAAATTCACCAAATTGGACAGCTAAGATATGGCGTTTCGAAAGTGATAGAAGACGGTTTTTACGCTCCTTTGGGTTCATCGCATCGCTACCTCATTGCTGATATGATGACTGGCTGGGGCGTTTCTGAATCTATCAAACACTATTACGACATTTACAGACAAACAACCGTAAAAGATAAGCGTGTAATTGTGCAAGGCTGGGGAAATGTAGCTGGTGCTGCTGCATATTATTTGGCACAAGAAGGTGCTAAAATAGTAGGTATTATTGACAAAAATCACGGTTTGATTAGCACAGAAGGTTTGGACTTTGAAGCCGTAAAAGCATTGTTTATTACTCGAAAAGACAACAAATTGCCACCAAATGCGGCTGGCGTACAATCTTTTGCAGAGGTAAATGCTAAAATTTGGGACGTAAAAGCAGATATTTTCATTCCTGCTGCTGCTTCAAAATTAGTGTCGCAAGAGCAAGCAGAGCGTTTGTTGGCAAATGGTTTGAGTGTAGTGTCGGCTGGTGCAAACAATCCTTTCAAAGATGAGGATTTGTTTTTTGGCGATACTGCAAAATTCGTCGATGAAAATTGTAGTATGATTCCAGATTTTATTGCCAATTGTGGCATGGCTCGTTTGTTTGCCTATTTGATGCAAACCGATATTGAGCGTTCAGACAAAGCTTTGTTTGATGATATTTCTTTTATTATCAGAGAAGCTTTATTTGAGTGTTACAAAAATAGCACTTCTAAATTCAACTTATCGCAAACGGCTTTAAATATCGCCTTGAAAAAATTGCTGTAAGCCGTTTTTTTTATGAACTATTAAATAGCTAAACTGTTTCTTTCTTAAATAAAAACAGCGAAGCAAAATTTATACGAATGATGTTTATTTAGGCTGAAAAAGTTTAGATAAACATCATTTTGTTTCTTATTTCAAATGCAGAACAGTTGCTTCACTAAAACTAAAAAACAGTCTTATGTTTCAAACAGAAGAACTTTTAAAAAAAGCCTTGTTACGAGAAGAATTAAGCGTAGCAGAAGGTGCTTATTTATTTCGTAATGCCTCCACAGCCGAGCTTATATATGTGGGCAATGAGCTAAGAAAGCTACACAAAAAAGATACTTTGGGCATCGTGACATGGATGATTGACCGAAATGTAAATACGACCAATGTATGTGTGGCAAACTGCAAATTCTGCAATTTTTTCGTGCCTCCAAGCCCAAAATTTGCCGACAAAGCATATATTACTGATATAGAAACCTATAAACGAAAAATTGAGGAAACTATCAAATATGGCGGCGACCAACTGCTTTTGCAAGGCGGCCATCACCCAGATTTAGGCATTGAGTTTTACACCAATTTGTTTCGTGAACTAAAGGCTTTATATCCAAATATCAAACTGCACGCTTTAGGGCCGCCAGAAATTGCTCATATAGCCAAAATAGAAAAGACAACACCTAAAGAAGTATTGAAAGCCTTGATGGAAGCTGGCCTGGATTCATTGCCTGGTGCTGGTGCAGAGATTTTGACAGATAATGTCAGACGCTTGATTGCACAAGGCAAATGTAGCGGCAAAGTGTGGCTAGATGTTATGCGTGACGCTCATCAGTTGGGCTTAAATACTTCGGCCACAATGATGTTTGGTCACATAGAAACGATAGAAGAGCGTATGCAGCATTTGGTTTGGCTGAGAGAAGTGCAAAGCGAAAAACCTGCCGATAAAAATGGCTTTTTGGCATTCATTCCGTGGCCTTATCAAGACGAAGGCACGACTTTGAGACGCATCAAAAATATCAGAAATGAAGTGACAGGCGATGAATATATCAGAATGATTGCTTTGAGTAGAATTATGCTCACAAATATTCCAAACATTCAGGCTTCGTGGCTCACAATTGGAAAAGAAGTTGCTCAACTTTGCTTGCACGCAGGAGCAAACGATTTTGGCTCTATTATGATTGAGGAAAATGTGGTATCGGCAGCAGGAGCTCCGCACCGCTTCACATCAAACAGCATGAAAGCATCTATTCGTGAAGCTGGTTTCGAACCTCGTTTGCGGTCGCAAAATTATTCTTTCAGAGGCGAATCTGTTGAAATGGAACAGCAGGTAATTAACTATTAAAATAGATACTAAATCAATAAAACCTGTCAGGTGGACTGTCGAATTTAAGAATAACAAGAATATTGTTTTTCGCTCCAAAAAGTGCCAAATAAACTACAAAACAGGTATGAGTTTTCAACTCATGCTGGTACATTTTTTTGCTGATTTTTTTTTAATATTAAGACTTATTATTTTGTCATTTCTTACAAAAAATAGGGCGAACGTTTATAAAAAAACACCACGAAATTCGACACCCCACTTGTCAAGTTTAAAATATCTTTCTTGTTTTCAAATATGAATGAAATTTTAGGCATTTTATACGAAACCATTATCAATTTGACGTGGCTCGAAATCGTAGCATTTTCGTCTGGTTTGGCTTATGTCATTTTGGCCGCAAAAGAAAGTATTTGGTGTTGGGGAGCAGGTTTGATAAATGTAGTAGCATTTTTTGCGATTTCTTTTTATGCTATGCTCTATTCCGATATGATGCTACAAGTTTTCTATTTTGGGCTAACGCTATATGGCATTTATAAATGGTTTCATGTAGAAAAAAATCTGGAAAGCGAAGCCTTAAAAATCACGATTACTGACCAAAAAACATGGTTTTGGCTCTCATTTTTTGTCGTTGTTTCTACGGTTTTGCAAGGCATTTTGCTGGATACCTATACGCCCACCGATGTGCCTTATCTCGATGCTTTCACTACTTCGGGCAGCTTGGCCGCAACATGGCTTGTAGCACACAAAAAGTTGGAAAATTGGCTGGTTTGGCTGTTGATAAATCCTATTTATGTCGGCTTGTATTTCTATAAAGGCTGGATTTTGTCGAGTTTTCTTTTTGTTGTATATCTTATTGTTGCTATTTTTGGCTATTTTTCGTGGCGGAAAACTTATTTGAAAACTGCGACTTAAAAAATGTGTCAGTAGTGCGAAAGAAAATATTCTGATTATAATACAATTATTCAGTGCAAATCACTATTTAATAAACGGTCGATTCGTTGCTAACGCATTGATGTTTAGCGTGTTAGCTTCAACGAGATGTATCTTTATTTTTGTCTGACTACTTATAGCTAAAAAACACAAACTTTTTTACCAAATTGACAAAGCGTAAAACACTTTAAAAGTGCTTTACGCTTTTTTATTTTTGTTTCTGTAAAAAAAGTCAATCAAATCATATTTACTTTTTAACTCTAAAGAAATGATAATGGAAACTCATTTCTTTTTTTCTAAAAAACCATCAGCATAAAACTAAAAATAACAAATCCTAGAAACATCAAAAACAGCGAATAAGGCAAAATATCTTTCGCTTTCAGGCCAGTAATACCCAAAAGTGGCAAAGCCCAAAAAGGCTGCATCATATTGGTAAGTTGGTCGCCATAAGTAAGAGCCATTACACATTTTGGAAGAGCTACGCCTATTTGCTGTGCCGCATCTATGATAATCGGCCCTTGCACTGCCCATTGGCCGCCACCGCTCGGCACAAACACATTGACGATACCTGCACTAATGAGCGTAAAAAGTGGAAACGTAAATTCGTTGGAAATCTGCACAAAAAAGCCCGCAAACACATCTATCAATCCCAAGTATTTCATAATGCCCATGATGCCAGCGTACAAGGGAAATTGTATCATAATGCCGCTAGAACCTGCTATCGCCTGCTGTACGGCTTTGAGAAAATTGGCGATGTGTCGGTGCAAAATGATACCTGTGCCAAAGAGCATAAAATTGATGAAGTTTGGGTTGATAAACGAAATTCCTCCTCCACTTTGCACTACATTGTAGGCTTTGAAAATGCCCCAAAATAGCATAATACCACCAAAAATATAAGCCAACAAACGAGAATTGTCGAGACGTTCAGCACCTACAAGCTCTTGTTCTTGCTTTTCGGTATCTTCTGTTTGCAATTTCAAATCATAGCTTTGCGGCTGGCTTCGTTTGCCCAAATAATACATCGCAGTAGGCAAAATGAGTAACAGCAAGATAGTTGCGACAATGTTCATACTCGAAAAAACGGTTTCGCTCATCGGAATGATGCCATCTGGAAAGATATGTGCAATATCGGCTGCCAAGAAATTATCTTTTTCGGCTGCTTTGAGCGGAGCAGAACCCGACAATCCACCATGCCAAACCATGAGACCTGAATAGCCTGCTGCACCAATCAAAGGATAGTTGAGTGGAATATTGTTTTTCAAAGCATATTCGCCTACTTTTCTAACGAAAATAGCTCCGAAAATCAGGCCTAATCCCCAATTGATGAGCGAGACACAAATAGTGAGTAGCGTGACGAAAAAAGCTGCCGAAGCAGTATCTTTGCAAAAGCGAATAGAAGCGTTGATGAGTTGATTCACAACTTTTGACAAGGCCAAAACGTGGCCAAGTACAAGCATAAGCATCATTTGCATAGCGAAAGTGAGCAGTTCCCAAAAGCCTTTTTCCCAATGTTCCATGATTTGTAAAGCGTGTGGCAAGTCGCTATCAGCTTTGCTTTCTGTCAAGAAAAGTGCTAATAAAAATGTAATTCCTGTTAGCAAAACGGCAATAGTAAATGGCGATGGCAAAATACGCTTGGCGATATGCACAAATTTGTTGGCGAAGCTCATAATTGAATGTTTTTTTGATGTTTTGAGCCTCTAAGATAAGCAAAGATTTACATTTTTTTTAGAAGCAGTTTAGAGATTTTATCCTTTAGCTTAAAATGCTTTTCAGTCTCAAAAAAAAATTTAGAGAGTTGTGTTCTTACATTCTAAATACACCAAATTCCTTAGTACCTTTTATCGGCACATTATTGATGGTAGCCAAGCAAAAGCCAAGCACATTTCGTGTATTTCGTGGGTCTATGATACCATCGTCCCACGCTTGCGAAGTCGCATAATACGCATCAGATTGTCGTTCTACTTCTTTCATCATATATTCCCTCATTTGGTTGGCTTGCTCTTTGTCTATCGCAAAACCAGCCCTTTTAGCTGCTTGTTGTTGCACCATTTGCATCACACCCGAAAGCTGCTCTGCTCCCATTACTGCTATTTTGTGGTTTGGCCAGCTAAACAAAAAACGAGGTTCATAAGCACGGCCACTCATACCATAATTTCCTGCACCATAAGACGCCCCCATCATAATCGTAATCGCTGGCACTTCGCTATTCGATACTGCATTTATCAGTTTCGCACCATGTTTGATGATGCCTTCTTGCTCATATTTTTTGCCCACCATAAAACCTGTGATATTTTGCAAAAACAAAATCGGCATATCATTTCTATTGCAAAGCTGTATGAAATGCGTGCCTTTGTTGGCAGCTTCCGAAAAAAGAACGCCATTGTTTGCCAAAATGCCTATCGAATAGCCGTGAATTTTGGCATAGCCTGTCACTAAAGTAGTGCCATAATCTGGTTTAAACTCCGAAAAATCAGAGTTATCTACCAAACGAGCTATCACTTCTCTAGCATCAAAAGGCTTTTTTATATCTGCCGAAACAATGCCTAACAATTCATCAATATCGTATTTTGGTGCTTTTATCCTTTCTTTTGGTTCAAAATGCGTGTTTGGCGGCCGCAAATGTCCTACTATTTCCTTTGCTTTTGCGATAGCTTCCAGCTCGTTTTTGGCCAAATAATCTGAAACGCCAGAAATTTTACTGTGCATCTCAGCACCACCCAAAGTTTCATCATCGACTATTTCGTTGGTCGCCATTTTTACGAGTGGCGGCCCTGCCAAAAATACTTTTGAGCGTTCTTTTATCATAATCACATAATCCGACATACCTGGTATATATGCACCACCTGCCGTACTGCTGCCAAAAACGATAGAAATGCTTGGAATACCTTTTTTAGAACGGCGTGTTATTTCACGAAAATTGATACCTCCTTGCACAAAAATTTTCGCTTGCTCTTCCAAATTTGCACCTGCCGACTCCACCAAATTGATGACAGGCAAGCCGTTTTCATTGGCTATAGTATTGATGCGTAAGGCTTTTTGTAGCGTAAAATAATCGATTGCACCGCCTTTGTTTGTGCCAACATTTGCCGAAATTGCACACAATCGGCCTGCTACCAGACCAATACCTGCTACCATTGTGCCGCCTGCTCCAAAACCACCTTGATTGAGACCCGTCAAAGGCAATAAATCTAAAAAAGGCGAATCGTCATCGAGCAACAACTCAATGCGTTCACGAGCCAGCAGCTTATCCAGTTTTCTAGCTTTTGCAATGTGCCTTTCTTTGCCTTGAAACTGACTTTTTTTCAACAATTCGTTTAACTTTTCTACCATTTTGCTCATTTCAGCATAATTTTGCTGGTAACTTGCCGAATGTGTGTTGATGCGAGAATTTATTATTGCCATTTTTACGGAATTAGTGATTTTTGTTTTGAAAATATGGAAAACCAGCTATTTAGTTTATTAGTGTACTTAATACACTGTAATTTAGGTTTTTAAGGTTTGTTTCTCAAAAATGTTATGATAATCGAGGTGGAAGGCACTTTAAAAGTGCCTTCCACCTAAA
>JBMZCV010000070.1:0-23324 GCA_049613665.1 Chitinophagales bacterium
ATAAGATTTTCTCCTTTTTTTCTTGCTTTTTGACACGGTTTATATTTCTAAAACAGCAATAGTGCATATTTTTTATATTTGACACTTTTAGCTATCAATAGTTCGGACATTTATACATTTTTTTATTAAAGGCTTAAACATACTATTTTTTTTAGGCTAAGGTGGCCACTATTTGCAAGTTTTACAGTCTTTTGAACTGAAAAATAGTATGTTTCCTTTGTCAAAAGGCGTTTTTTTATTCAACTGAAAATTGTTATAAAAAATATGAACAAATTAAATCGTCCAATACGAGTTTTGGTCGCTAAAGTGGGCTTAGATGGCCACGATAGAGGAGCAAAAATTATCGCCTCCGCATTCAGAGATGCAGGCATGGAAGTCATTTATACGGGCTTGCGACAAACGCCTTTGATGGTGGTCAATGCGGCTTTGCAAGAAGATGTAGATGTCATCGGCATTAGCATTTTGTCGGGGGCTCACAATACTGTTTTTCCCAAAGTATATGCTTTGATGAAAGAAAAGGAGATGACAGATGTATTGCTTACTGGCGGTGGTATTATTCCAGAAGATGATAGACAAGCTTTGCGAGATTTGGGCGTAGGCGAATTGTTTCCTCCAGGCACTAATATGGCCGAAATAGTGGCGTATATCACGGATTGGGTGGTGGAAAATCGTAGTTTTTAGGTAAACTGTTTTCTTAAATTAAAAAGGGTATTCAAAAACAAATATGTCAAATTTATTAACAAACACAGACGAAAACGGCATTTTAACGATAAGCATCAATCGTGAAAAAAAATTAAATGCCTTAAATGCTAGTGTCATTCAAGAAATAGGCGAAGTATTGCGAGCAAATGCCGATGATTTCGCCATCAAAGGCGTGATTTTGACAGGCGTAGGCAAAAAAGCGTTTGCGGCAGGTGCTGATATTTCGGAATTTGCGAGTTTCAATGGCGAACAAGGACAAGCACTTTCAGAAAGCGGCATGAAAGTATTTGGCTACATAGAAAACTACAATAAACCAGTAATTGCGGCCGTAAATGGTTATGCTTTAGGCGGTGGCTGTGAGTTGTGTATGTCTTGTCACTTGCGAATAGCCTCTGAAAATGCACGTTTCGGACAGCCAGAAGTGAAGCTAGGCCTCACGCCAGGCTATGGCGGCACGCAACGACTTGTGCAGCTTATCGGCAAAGGAAAAGCTTTGGAACTCTTATTGACAACCGATATGATAAAAGCATCAGAAGCTTTGCAATTGGGTTTGGTAAATCATGTTGTGCCGCAAGAAGAATTGATGGATAAGTGCCGAGAAATTTTGAAAAAAATAACTAGAAACGCACCTATTGCGATAGCCAAAACAATTCAAGCCGTTAATGCTCATTTTGAAGATGGCGTAGATGGCTTTCAAACAGAAGCGAAAATGTTTGGCGAATGTTTCGATACCGCAGATTTCAAGGAAGGAACAGATGCTTTTTTGAATAAAAGAAGAGCTGTTTTTACAGGGAAGTAGAGCTTTTTCTTTAAAAAAAAACAGAAAAACCGCACAAACATTTTATTTTAAATGTTTGTGCGGTTTTTGTTTGCTCAATAGCGATGGGTTTTATACCCACCTTTCAGTCATATTTGTAATCAAAAAAACAATTTTACTGCCCTAAAATAATCGGCAAACCATCTTTTCCAGAGCCGATAACGACAACTTTAGCATTTTCAGAGCCAGCTAATCTTTCGGTAGCTTCTATGCCTTTCCAACGCAAATACTCTTGGCTAATGCCTTCACTAACAATTTTTTGAAACGTTCTGATACCTTCTGCTTCTATCTTTTTACGCTCGGCTTCTTTCGATTCTTTCGCTATCTTAAACTCATACTGTTGCTTTTCTTGCTCTTGTACAAGCTTGTTTTCAATAGCTCTTTCAATTGCTTCTGGCAGCTTGATAGAACGCAAATTGACAGCTTCCAAAGTAATATATTTTTCCGACAATTTTTCTCGCACCTTAGTTTCGATACCTACACGAACCGAATCACGCTTTTCTGAATAAAGCTCTTCTGGTGTATATTTACCAATAATCTCACGAGCCGCCGACCGCACTACATCACGCACAATACGATTGCCATATTCACGGCCAATTTCGTTGTGCAAATAGCCAATTTTGTCAGCTTGCGGATGAAAACGAGTAGAAACATCTACGCTAATTGTCAAACCACCACTCGACAAAACATCCATTGTTTCTTCTTTGATTTGCTCTCGCACATCATACAAAATCATTTCGTTCCACGGAGCAACAACATGAAACCCCTGACTATAAACGACTTCAGTATCTATACCACCGCTAAACTTTTTGAATAACACGCCTTTTTCACCAGGTTTTATTGTCAAAAAAGTGCTATTCGACAAAAAAGCGATTAAAATAAACGCAACAGCAGCTATCGTTGCGGTTTGTGCAATTTTTGTTTGATCCATTTTATTATTCTGATTTTTATTTGATATAAAGTTTTTTTGTAAAAAGCATTGAAATAGTGTTGGACACCATAAAACAGCTTCTTATCATTAAAAACCAATTTTCAGCCTTAAAAGTTCTTTCTCATTCATTTTATGAAAAAAGAAAATCAATCTTCCTCTATTTCCCACATATCGCCCCACAAACGCTGGCCGCCATCAAGATAAACGGTTTCACCTGTGATAAAAGCACCCATATCACTCGCCAAAAACAAGGCTAAGAAAGCCACTTCTTCCATCGTGCCGAGCCGTTTCAAAGGTACTTTTGCACTAATGCCTTTTATCATTTCGGGCGGATAATTCGCTAAACCAGACGACTGAATAATGCCTGGAGCAATAGCGTTGATGCGTATTTTGTGTGTTGCCCATTCTATCGCCAGCGTTTTTGTCAAATTATCTACGCCTGCACGAGCCGCTCCTGTGTGTGCCATGCCTGGAAAACCTTTATAAATATTGGCGATAATATTGATAATAGTTCCACTTTTTTGAGGTATCAAAAACGACAAAGCCATTTGTCTGCTCATATAAAACGTACCGTTCAAATTGGTATTTACAACGGCATTCCAACCATTTGGCGAAATCATTTCGGCAGGAGAAGGAAACTGTCCGCCAGCATTATTGATTAAAATATCGACCGAATCGCCTTTGCTTTTGATATATTCTGCAAACTGCTCTACGTTTTCTGGCTTGCGTATGTCTAGCACAAAAGCATCGGCTTCACCCAAAGGTTTTAAAATCGCTAAAGCCTCGTCTAAACGCTCTTTCTTGCGAGAGGCAATATATACTTTTGCTCCATATTGCAAAAATTGTTTGGCTATCGTCAATCCTATGCCACTGCCACCGCCTGTAACTACTATTGTTTTGTTTTTAAATAAATCTGCTTGAAACATTATTTTTGTAGTATTTTTTTAATTTGATTTTGCTTCAAATATACAAACAAAAAGCAAGGTTTTTAGCAAGTGTGCAAAAGTTTTCTTCTTAATCAAAATTGATACTATACAAGCATTTAGCAAAAAAATATGTATATTTGTAATCTAAAAACTCAAAAAGCAAGCAACAATCTTTTCTAAGAACTAATTTTTTTTATAGTATGAAATATCTAAAAAAAATAAATAGCGAGCTAAAACCTTATTTTGATAACCAATTAAATAAAACAGTAATTGATTTATTTGCAGGCTGTGGCGGTTTATCTCTTGGTTTTGAAGCTGTTGGTTTCAAAACAATTGGATTTGAAAAATTAAAAGATGCTAGTGCAACTTATAAAAAAAATTTGCTTGGTGAGTGCTATACACAAGAATTAAATATTAATACAAAATATCCCAAAGCAGATATTATTATTGGCGGCCCACCATGTCAGCCATTTAGTATTGGAGGAAAACAATTGGGTTTGAAAGATGCAAGAGATGGTTTTCCTATTTTTTTAGCAGCTGTTGAACAAGTGAAACCCGAGATTTGTCTTTTTGAAAATGTAAGAGGATTATTATATAAAAATAAATGGTATTTAAAAGAAATTATTGAGCATTTAGAAAGCTTGGATTATATCATATCTTATGAGCTTTTAAATGCAAAAAATTATGGTGTGCCTCAAAATAGAGAAAGAGTAATTGTGATAGCTGCAAAAGAAAAAATCTATTTTCCTACAAAATTTGCTTACAAAATAACCGCAGGAGAAGCATTAGGAAAAAAAGCTTTTGAAGTTCCGAAAGATGCAAAATTTCTAACAGCAAGCATGGATAAATATGTTGCTAAATATGAAAAAGCATCACATTGTGTTAATCCTAGAGATTTGCATTTACATAAGCCTGCCAGAACGCTTACCTGTCGAAATTTGGCAGGAGCAACAGGAGATATGCACAGAATAAAATTGCCAGATGGACGACGAAGGCGTTTAACAACCAGCGAGGCGGCCAGATTGCAAAGCTTTCCTGATACCTTTCAATTTGTTGGCTCGGAAACAAGTATATTTAATCAAATAGGAAATTCTGTTGCCCCTTATTTTGCACTTGCATTAGCAAAAAAAATAAAAAAGTATTTTATGAGTGAAAATAAATATGATAATATAGCAATAGATAACAATAATCAATTACTAATTTTCCAAAAATGAATGACAAAAACTATATAAGCCTGAAAAAGTGTAAAACTTTTGCTTCTAAAAAACCTCAATTACAAGAACTCATCAATCATACTTTATGGATTTTAGAAGCCTTTGGCATACCAACAAATGCTACAAGTAGAAGGCTGGAGAGAATGGCTATTGTTTTTTTGGCTCTTGCTGATGTAAAATGTTTAGAAGATTTTAGTTTGGCAAAAGATTTAGAAAAACATCAACGTTTTTTGAAAACAAGAGATATTATTCGATATGTCAATCGCAATTTTCAAGAAAAGATAAGCAGCGGCTCTTATGATGATATTAGAAGAAAAGATTTGAAGGTTCTTTTATTAGGAAATATTGTCTTAAAATCTAATCCTAATTTAGCCACCAACGATTCTACAAGAGGTTATGGAATAAATCCTGTCTATGCAAATCTAGTAAGATTGTATCAATGTAAAAATTGGATTGATATAGTAAAAAAACAACTAGCTAATTCCGAACCTATATCAGAAATTTTAAAAAGAAAAAGAAATTTAGAAAAAGTAGCAGTTTTATTACCATCTGGTTTAGAATTAGAATTTTCGGCTGGCAAACATAATGTGCTACAAAAAGTAATTATTGAAAACTTTCTTACTAGATATGGATATTCTGCTAAAGTGCTTTATGTCGGAGATACTGCTGATAAATACTTGCATTTAGACAAAAAAACACTACAGGAACTTAACTTTTTTGATATTGCACATGAAGAATTGCCAGATATTATTGCCTATTCTACACAAAAAAAATGGCTATATCTTATTGAAGCAGTACATAGTTCTGGAGCTATAGATGAAATGAGACTCTTACAATTACAAAAACTAACGAAGCATTGCAAAGCAGATATTGTTTATGTTACTGCATTTTTAGATAGAAAAACATTTCGAAAATTTGTTGCTGATATAGCATGGGAAACAGAAGTTTGGATTGCTGATAATCCAGACCATTTAATCCATTTTAATGGAGATAAATTTTTAGGCCCTTATAGTAAATCGTGATTTTTTCAATCAAAATTGATAACAAATACTTTTATTCCAATCCCAAACAAATCTAGATTTGTTTGGGATTGGATTTTTTTATAAATACCTTTTTAATATTCTAAATATGCCTTTATGATTTCTTCTAAAAATAAACCCCTAATTGTCAATCAGCTTCTTTTTTTATATTCAAAAACAGCTTACATTTGCTCATAAAAAAGATATTTTTAGCTAAAAAACTTATTGAAAAAATGAAAACATTTTATAACATTTTATATCTCTTGCTTCTAATTGTTGTCAGTCAAAACAGCTTTGCACAATGGAATACTACATTTGTCGGACAGATTGACTATGAAGCAGGTGCAAATGATATTTGGGGCTTTGAGAAAAACAGCAGAGAATATGCCTTAGTAGGTTTGCAAAATGGCTTTTCTATCGTGGACATCAGCAATGCTAGTGAGCCAGAAGAATTGTTTTTTGTGGCTGGCGTAAACACAACATGGCGAGATGTCAAAACTTTTCAAGAGCGTGCCTATGTCGTCAATGACAACAGCACAGGAATGCTCATTGTCGATTTGAGCAATTTGCCAACGGCTATTGATACTGTCACTTGGACAGGCGGCTTGTGGCAAGATGAAATGATTGTACATGAAAATGCACACAATATTTTTATTGACGAAAATGGTATTGCTTATCTTTGCGGCACGAACGACGATTCGACTTTGATGCTCGATTTAAACATAGACCCTATCAATCCGCCTATTGTTGGACGCTACGACGATGCTTATGTGCATGATTTGTTTGTGCGAAATGATACCATGTGGACGGCTCAAGTTTATGCAGGCAATTTTGCGGTTGTGGATATTAGCGACAAAGAAAACTATAATGTTTTGGCTACACAAACAACGCCCAACAATTTTACTCACAATCTTTGGTTGAGCAACAACGGCAAACATTTGTTTACGACAGACGAAAAAGGCGGTTCATTTATTACCGCTTATGATGTATCAGATTTGGACAATATTGAAGAAATAGACCGCTATCAATCGAGCTATGGAATGGGCGTAATACCGCACAATGTTTTTGTGGAAGACAACTTTTTGATTGCTTCTTATTATCGTGATGGTGTCCGTATTCTTGATGCGACTTATCCATACAATTTGATAGAAGTAGCTTATTACGACACTTCACCATTTCCGCCAGCCACAGGTTTTCAAGGCTGCTGGGGTGTATATCCTTATTTAGCTTCGCAAAAAATGATTGCCAGCGACCGACAAGAAGGCCTTGTTATTTTTGATGCCGACTATCAACAGGCTGCTTATGTAGAAGGAACTGTTACCAACGCTACGACAAATGCTCCGTTGGCAAATGTTCAAATTACGATAAACGATAGCTTAAATTATCCAACACAAACAGATTTTAGCGGTTTTTTCGCCACAGGTTTTGCCGAAAGCGGTACTTATACACTTACTGCCGAAGTTTATGGTTTTGAGACACAAAATATAACCGTAAATTTCGTAAATGGCGAACTTATAGATTTGGATATTGCCTTAGAGCCTATTGAGCCTTTTACTTTAAATATCCAATTGACCAATATTTTTACAGGAGAAACCATAAATGACGCACTTGTAAAAATAGCACATGAGCCTTTGGGATTTTCGGCAAATACAAATGAAAATGGAGTGGCTTCTTTTGATTTATTCTATTTTGATGATTATGAAATTCAAGTAGGTAAATGGGGATTTCGCAATCAAATTATCAATCAGTTTTTTGATGAGAACAATACTTTTATAGAAATAAATTTAGTGCCAGAATATTACGATGACTTTTCGCTAGACTTAGGTTGGTCAGTTAGTGGCGATGCTTTGAATGGACATTGGGAACGAGCTGTGCCTTTGGGTGTAGAATTTATCGAAGGTTTCACAACACCTTTGAGCGATATTGATAGCGATATTGGCGATTTTTGCTATGTAACAGGAAACGAAAATGGAATTAGCAATAATGTCAATGATGGAACAACCATTTTGCAATCGCCAATCATGGATTTGAGCAACTATACCAATCCAATTTTGAGCTATTATCGTTACTGCTATTTTCAGGCTGCCAGCGAAGACCTTTTTGTTGCAAAAATAGACAATGGTATCGAAACTGCTATTTTGGAAACCGTACAAGAAGGCGATGCAACCGAAACAATGTGGCATCAGGCCAGTTTCAATTTGGCGGAACATATCGAACTCACCGAAAATATGCGTTTTATCATCGAAGTATCCGATTTGGCAGGAGCGGCACACGTCGTAGATGCAAGTTTTGATGGCTTTCGAGTAGCTGAAAATGCCATTTTGCCAACAGCAAGTTTTACGAGTAGTACAACAGCAATTTGTGCCAACGAAAATATTGTTTTTGTAAACACTTCCGAAAATTTTCCAAGTCATTTAACATGGTATTTTGAGGGTGGCGAACCAAGTGAAAGCACAAGTTTTTCACCAGCAATAAACTATTCCGAAAGCGGTATTTATAACGTAACATTGGTAGTCAGCAATGAAGCTGGCCAAGATAGCATTACTTTAAATGAGTTTGTAACTATTTTTGAAACCGCACAGCCTACAATAAATGTCAGCAGCTCCGAAATTTGCGTAGGCGAAACCGTAACAATCATTGCTGAAAACGAAAATATAGATTCGTGGCTTTGGGAAGGCAATGATATTTCGTTTGATACACCGCAGGCTATCAGCGTTTCGCCACTTGAAAATGAAACTTATATGCTCACAACAACCGATGAAAATGGCTGTATTTCGCAAAACACAATAGACATTGTAGTGAACCAATTGCCAGCTTTTGAGATTGAAGCTCCAAATGGAAGTGTGGAAATTTGCTTAGGCGATGAAATTACTTTAATAGTGAACCCAAATATACCATTTTCAAATTATACCTATTCGTGGAGTGGTGAAAATTTGAGTCACGATGACGATATAATAACAGTGGCAACCCCTACAACAAACGGCATATATGAAGTAATCGCAACAGATGAAAATGGCTGTCAAGCTTCGCAGAGCATCGAAATTTTGGTCAATAGCTCAAGTGTAAGTATTTTGGCAGAAGAAATAGTGTGTGCCGAAACCGTATTTTCGCTCACTGCAATAGGCGAAGGTACTGGAACGCTCACTTATACATGGGCAGGTGAAAGTTTGTTGCAAAACGAAGGCGAAACCGTAACAGCACTTGCAGAGAACATTTCATGGCTTGAACAAAGCTATCAAGTGACAATGATTGATGAAACTGGCTGTGCGACAACCAATTATATAGAAGTAACAATAGAAATATGTGATGGAATAGCAGAAGAAAAAGCAGCATATGAAATAAAGGTTTTTCCAAACCCAGCAAATGAGGTGCTTTTTGTAACATTGAAAAATGAAGAAAACAGTCGTAGCATTGTTCGACTATATAATATTTTGGGTAAAAAAGTTTGCGAAAAAACTTACCAAAATGATATTTTAACACTAGATATCAGCGAATTACCGAATGGAGCATATTTTTTGCAAATAGAGAAAGACTCAAGCTTTGTGACACAAAAAGTTATTATTAGTCAATAAAAACACACAGAAATGAGTTTATTTTAAGACATAAATGCTTTAGTACATTTTTTTTGACTTAAATACTAGACAGTATGTATTGAAAAGGCTACACTCCTAAATTTTTGTGAAAAAACTTTAGAAGTGTAGCCTTTTTTATACTTAAAAGTATTCTTTTTTGTTGTCTGTAAAAGCTTGATTATCTATGCTTTATGCAAAAAATATAAAGAAAATGCTATTTAGATTAAAAAGAAGAAAAACAAAAGACATTTTGAAAGCAAACGCCTTGCCAAATTATTACATTAAAACTATTTTTAATAAATCATTAAAATACATTTCGCACAAACAAATAAAAATAAATCAAAATACAACATCATTATAAATAACAATTAAGTTTAAAACCTAAGTAGAATATGTTTTAGTTGTGTCAAATTTTATTTTTTTCTTTAACGTATAAAAACAAAATAAGTTATAATATAAACAAGCCTATACAATTTAGTATTAAAAAATTATATAAAGCGTTGATATAAAAAGATATATATTTACAAATAAAAAAACATAATTTCATTTATATTTTAATGAAAAAATATTTTTTATATTTCTAATTATTTTTATTGTCAAAAAAGGCAAGTATTGTTATGACTATCTAATTTTGGAATGAGATTTGCGAAGTTAAATAATAGACAAATTTCAAATATGTTCACTATCTAAAAAAAAAACCATACTATGAAACTCAAATATATAAGTATTTTTTTCGTATTTTTTTTAATCATGAGCTATGCCTCAGCCGCTCAAATGCAACTAACACACTATTCGGAAAACGATAGAAAACACATTAGTGCTATGGGGCTTGTGCTTGATGATATTACCAAAGCAGCTCTTTCTAACGCAAAAGTTGTTTTAACAAATAAAAATACCGAAGACCAAGAAGAAATAATTACGAAACTCGATGGTAATTTTGCGTTTTCTTTGCAACCTGACACAGAATATAGCATTTATGCTACTGATGGCAATTTTTATTCAAAAAAAGTATATATTACCCAAGCAGATTTAGAAAAAAATAAGGTCTTATCTCTTATTCTTGTTGTGCCACGAACCATTTTGCCTTCCATCAAAAACTTGAAAAACAATGTTTTACCAGATTTTGATGTCGAAGCCATTAATTTTAAAGTAGAACTTGGCCGTTTTGCACAACCTATGCCGATTACTGCTTCTTATTTTGATGCTGTACGAGAAGACCTAAATGTTTATAAATTAGAAAATGGAAAAGTTATTTATGCTTTAGGTGCTTTCAAAAAATATGATGATGCACAATATCTCAAAGCTGATTTGAAAAATAAAGGCTATAGAGATGTAAAAATTGTGGCTTATTTAGTTGATAATCCAATTGAACTTCCTGCAAGTGAAATACAAGATTTTATTTATCAACAATATAGTGTTACTAAAGAATAAAACTATTTTCTTTTAACCCAAATTATTGCAACACAAATAGTTACAAGCTAAACAGCTTTTGTTTAATTATACTTGATAAAACAAAAATAGTTACAAAATTGAAAAAACTTGATGGTTTTCATTAACCATCAAGTTTTTTTTGCATTATTATAAGTACAAACTTTTGAGTTGAGAAATTGAGCTATTTTTCAGCTCAAAAACTCATTATTGAATAGTTATTTAAATTTTAGGTAAGTTTTTAAACTTTTTATATTGTTATTTATTCTAAAATAGAAGATAATGCCCTGTCTTTAAAAAAAACAACATAAAGCATTATACAATAACACAATACATATGTTTCATTTTAGTTATAAACCTGTTCTTACAACGTTCTTATTCACTACCTTTATGCTTCTATCTGCTTTTTCGACTTCCAATATTCAAGATGACAAATGGCACTTAGCCAAAAATAGAAATGATATTAAAGTATATACTCGTAGTGTCGAAAGTTTTGTTTTAAAAGAATTTAAAGGAGAAACAAATATTCAGGCTTCCATAGAAAAAATCTTAATTATCATAAAAGATTTGGACGCTTACACAGAGTGGATGCCAGGCTGTACTGAAAGTAAATTGCTCAAAAAAATATCTGACAACGAATATTATCATTATGCTGTTAGAGCTGCACCATGGCCACTTTCTGATAGAGATGCAATAACACATATCAAAATTGAGCCGAACACAAATGGAAATGTGATGATAAGTGTAGCCGCAAAGCCAAATTTTATTGCCGAAAAGCCAAATATGGTGCGTGTGCCTTTTGTGAGGGCTTCATGGCAACTCACACCACAAACCGATGGCAGCACCAATATTATTTACATTGGTATTGGTTCGGCAGGAGGCAATATCCCAGATTGGTTGGCCAACACAGCAGTTGTTACTGTTCCATATGGTACTTTATACAATTTGAAAAAAGCATTATTTTAAGTCAAACACAGTATCAAAAAATGTTCATATTACTAAACACTCATTTTTCATACAAATCATAAAAAACTACCAAAAATGAATTTAAAATTTTATGCAAAAAGTAGCCTCCTCCTACTTTTTATTAGCTTTCTTTTTTGTGAAAATGCAACCGCACAGGCTTGGGATTTGGCCCAAGACAAAAATGGTGTAAAGGTTTCGACACGCAAAATTGATGGCTACAAACTCAAAGAATTTAAAGGAGAAACTATCATAAAAACTACTAGCCATAAAGTATTGGCATTGCTCAAAAACATAGAAGGCTATGTCGATTGGATGCCAGATTGCAAAGAAAGCAAGGTTTTGAAAAAAATATCTGACACTGAGTTTTATCAATATACCGTCACAGATGCACCTTGGCCAGTAACCGACCGTGACAATGTAGCACACATGAAAATTAATGAAAAAGAAAATGGCACAATTCATATCGTTTTGAAAGGTACGCCAGACTATATCGCCAAAAATTCAGCTTATGTTCGTGTGCCACAGTTGCAAGCTTCTTGGAAAATTATTCCACAAAACAATGGCAATACGAAAGTAGTATATCAGGGTTTGGCGAGTGCAGGTGGAAGCATTCCCGATTGGTTGGCCAACTCATTTGTGGTAGATACGCCTTACGAAACTTTAGTGAAGATGAATAAAAAAATAGCTAAATAAATAGTATCGCAGCATCGAATAGTAATTATTCACAAAGTTTTTGTATCAAAATAAAAAGCAATGAAATCAATAAAAAAAACAAGCATACTCACATTTGCTTTTGCTTTTTTGGCACTTCAAGCCATTGCACTAAGCGAAGCTTGGGAATTGGCAAAAGAGAAAAATGCCATCAAAGTTTATACACGCACCTCAAGTAGCAGTACTTTGAAAGACTCAAAAGCAATGGTAAGTTTGCCTGTCAATCCTAGCAAAGTGATTGAGTTTTTAAACGATTTTGATAACTATCCGACATGGATGCACAAATGCTCAAAAGCAAAGTTATTGAAAAAAGCATCAGATATGGAGTATTACGTTTATATGGTTATTGATTCGCCTTGGCCTGTATCAGACCGAGACCTAATATCTCATGTTACGGCTACTGAAAAAAGCGATGGCACTATTATTTTAGATATGAAATCTGCCCCAGATTTTATTCCTAAAAAAGATGGTATAGTTCGAATTACTGATTTTGAAGGGTTTTGGAAAATCATGCCAACCAAGCAACATAACGTAGATTTGATTTATCAATTTCATACTGACCCAGCAGGAAACATTCCAAATTGGATGGCAAATAGCACCGCAGTAGATATTCCTTTCTTTACGCTCGAAAATATGAAGAAACAAGTAAGATAAATGTTAGATATATATTTATAGCACTTTAGGCAAGTTTTAGTTTGCTTAAAGTGCTTTTTTTTTGCCCAAAATCAAAAATTATTTCATATGTTTTTTTTAGTAATTTTGGCATTCATTCTCATTTTTTCTACATTTTACCACCAATTATATACTTAACATTTTAGTAAAAAAAAAGACTTTTCTAAAGCTTTTATGCTCAATAAAACATATTATTGTAAAATAACCTATTTCTTTCATTCACAACAAACTCATACTTAATTGATTATCAATCAATTACACATTTTATCAATAATAATCAATAATGTCGTTCTATGACATTATTGATTATGGCCTTTTTTTTGGTAAAATATAAGTAGAGTTTTAAATTTATATTTAAAAAAAACAACCAATTATTAACTAATATATTTTTATGAAACAAAAACTTACTTTTTTATTTATTAAACTAATTTTATTAAGAATTATTGAATATGAAAAATACCTTATTAATACTTTTGAATTTCATTTCCATTAATATTTTCGCTCAAATACCAGCAGATTTGCCTTGGCCAGCAGGCAATTGCAACGAAACTCCTATTATCTTACATAGAGGTGTTGCTCCTGCTACTTGTGGCACTATAGAGGCAATGAATCCAACAGAACGTTATACTTTTGGTATGATAAGTGTCAATGGTGCTATTCCGAATAGTGGTCGTAGCGAAACGACTAATATGGACAGTATGTATCACCATTCAACATGGACAGTTGCTCAAATAGGTGTACCTTTTGGTATAGCTATAAATACTCGAACTGCCGAAACTTTTTTGACTGCTTCTACAAACTGGGGAGCAGGTTATTTTGGTGAGACTTCTGTAATTAATCATGGTAGTCTTGGCGGTGCTGATGAAGTAGAAGCAGGAGGAGCGATATACAAGATTGATGCTGTTACGGGAGAAGCAAGCTTGTTTGCAAATTTGCCACAGCAAAGTAGCACCTTTACAGCTTTTGATTGCGAAAATGGCGATGAAGTTGTTAGAACAAACGTTGGTGTTGGTTTAGGAAATATTGTTTATGATGAAATTAACAATCAATATTTCGTTACCAACATCGAAGACGGCAGAATTTATCGTTTAGATGCAGCAGGTACTATTATCGAATCTTTTGACCCTTTCACTTATGATGATGGTGTAGCAGGCATATCTATTTTGACCGAATTGCCTTATGGTGTGGCCATCGAACCCAATGGAAATAGACTCTTTTTTGGACTTATAGAACCTACATCTGGTTCTAACACAGGCGGAGCAGCGTCGCCAGCTATTTATGCTATTGACTTGAATGCCTCAGGTGGATTTGTTGGTGATATAGACAATGCCTTTTTACACAGTGGAGCTACCTATGACAATTATGTAGGTACTGAAACACTACAAGTAAATATTCCGACTGGCTCTGGAAGTTCCTATACTGATGGTACGACTTATCATATTTCTGATTTAGAATTTGACCCTGACGGAAACCTTTTAGTTGGAGTAAGAGTAAGCTGTTATGAAACTTTTTTTGGCTCTTATAATCACTGGGGCGAAGCCAATAGAGTTGCTTTAGATGGTGGCACACAACTATATAGCAATATTATATCTGAATATGATATTAGTGCAACAGGCGATGCTGGAGTTGATGACAATTATGGTGGTATAGCCTCTTATGCACAAGAAGATGGAACAGTTATATATGTGTCAAGTTCTGCCGATATTTTAGAAGAAGCAGGCCCACATGGATTAGCAATTTGGGAAGCCAATACTGTTAATGCTCCTTTAGATCCTCTTGGTGCTTTTTCGTATGGTGCTATTGATGATAATGACCCTAAAGGTGCTGGTGGCGATGTTGATGTTTTTACTGCTTGTAAAGTAATTTGTACTCCTCCAGATTTGGTCACAATAGCAGATACACTTTGTATAGATGAAGATGTTAGTCTTGCTGCTTTAGTAAATGATGCCAATAATATAGATGGTACAATAAGCTATTACAATACTTTAGAAGATGCTGAAAATTTAGATAATGCCATTTCTGAAACTATCACTCTAACAGCAGACAATAGCTTTTATATCAGAAAAGATGCCGTAGAAGGTTGTTTTGATATTGAAAGTGTTGCTCTTGTAGTCAATGACGTGAGAGCTCCTGTGATTGAAGGAGACCAAACCATTTGCATCAACAATACTCCAACACCATTTACAATGAGTAGTCCAGCAATAGCTGACGGAAACATTAGCTATCAATGGCAAAGCGGCACAACTGATTGCAATAGCGATTTTATAGATATTGACGGAGCAACAACAGAAACTTACTCTCCCTCTCCTTTGACTATGACTACTTATTTCAGAGTTATCACAAATTCAACTTTGGGCAGTGTTTCTTGTAGCGACACTAGCAATTGTATAACTGTTACAGTTAATTCTGCTCCTATGCGTTGTGTACCCTTAACTTTAAGCAAAAATTAATAAAACCTATACATATAGCCATTTTAAGTGCTAAATCCTATTTACTACATTTTTAAAGTTACTTTTACTTCACTTTTTTTACTTACAATACCAAGCACTACAATATTGCTAAATTAGATTAAAAATCACTGTATTTGCAATCTGATTTGGCAATTTGCTTTTTAACCAAAGTGCATTTTTTTAAGCTTCTCAAAAAAAAATTTGAAAGCATTTGAGCTATTATGCTTTGAAATATAAAATAAAAACTTGATGAGATTTAATTGTAAATTTTAAACTTTTTTTTCTTTTTTCATTCTAACATAAACTGATAATGCAATACAAAACAATCACAAAGGCTAATTTGCGTTTTGTGATTGTTTCTTTTTTGTAAAAGCATACAAATTAGAAAAATACCTGATTTATTTTATATTGAACCAAAACTAAAATGCACCAAAACAAAAAAAATCTTTTTTCGCAAAATCGCTATGCCACGATGCGAAACCTCATGTTTATTTTATTTTTCGGTCTTTTGGCAAATATGCAACCACTTTTTGCCCAAACAACTACGGTTTCAGGAACTTTGCTCGACCAAAAAACACGAGAGCCTTTGCCTTTTGCGAGTGTCGTATTTATGGGTTCTACCGTAGGCACTACAACTGACATTGATGGCAATTTTAGCCTCTCGTCAGACAACTTAGCTGAAAACGAGCTTGCAGTTTCTTATTTGGGCTATCAGCAGCAAAAAGTGCATGTTACGGCTGGCATCAATCAAACAATTACAATTTTGATGCTGCCAGATGCACAAGTTTTGCAAGAAGTGGTAATAAAAAAGAAGCGAAGAGTAAAAAAAGATACAGCGGCCATTACCTTGTATAGACGAGTTTTGAAAAATAAAGGTAAAAATCAATCTAGTCATCTCAATTCGTATGCTTATGAGGATTATACAAAAACGGAATTTGATTTGTTTAATATCAAAGAAAGTTTGACAAATAGACGCATTTTGAAGCCTTTTAGCTACATTTTTGACAATATAGATACTACCGAAAATGGAAAACCATATTTGCCCGTATTGTTGAAAGAGCGAATTGCTGATATTTATTATACGAAAGAGCCAAAAAAACAAAAAGAAATTGTGAAGGCTGACCAATTTTCGGGTGTAGATGATAAAAATATGTCTGAACTCGTAGATGACACTTTCGACGATATTGATATTTATCAGAATGTAGCAGACCTTAGCGGAAAAGGATTTTTGTTGCCATTTTCGAAAGGTGCATTAGCTAGTTACAAATTTTTCTTGAGCGACAGTACGATGTTAGAAGGCGAATGGTGCTATAAGTTGGAATTTACGCCACGCAGAAAGCAAGATTTGTGTTTTACTGGCCATGCTTGGATTCACGATGAAACGGCTGCTATCAAGTCTATCGAATTGCAATTGTTGAACCAAACCAACTTAAATTATGTAAGTGATTTGAAAATTCGACAAGGTTTTACGTTCCACAACAAAAAGCAATGGTTCAAGAATAAGGAGCAAATGGAAGTGCAACTCAATATTACAAAAAAAGAAAAGCACCAAAGCATTAGAATTTTGAAAACTTCGAGTCGCCGCAATATTCGTGTCAATGAGCCTTTGTCTGAAAAACTGTGGGACGGCGAGTCGTTTGAAATCAAAAAAGATGCTTACGAAAAGTCGCCAGAATTTTGGGACAAACATCGTCATGCTTCCTTAACGAAAACAGAAAGCGGCATTTATACTATGGTAGAACGTGTGCAAAGTTCTACTGCCTACAAAACCTATGAATGGCTTGGCCGTTTGGGTTCGTCTGGCTATATGCGTGCTGGCCCTGTCGAGTTTGGGCGTGTAATTCAATATTATAGTTATAATGCTATCGAAGGCCACCGTTTTCGGTTTGGAGTTCGCACAAATCCCAAAAGATTTAGAGACAAATATATGCTAGATGGCTATTTGGCTTATGGCACAAAAGATAAATTGCTGAAATATCATGCAGGTTTCAACAAACATTTGAAGCGAGTCAATAATCGCTGGCATTTGGTAGGTGGCTATTATCGTTTCGATTTTACGGACTACAATACTGCCAATTCTTATATGACTCACGACCATATTTTAGCTTCTTTTTTGAGAAAAGAACCGCTAAGTAGCCTAGATTTATTGAGACAAGGGCATTTTTTCTATGAAAAAGAATGGAAACGTGGTGTAATGAGCAAGTTTTCGGCAACCCACAAAATGGTTTATACCGACCCAATTTTGAATGGCGAAGTCAATACGAAAAATAGCGATATTAGTCAGGCTCTCGAACTCAATACTTACTTTAGATGGGGACTTGGCCAAAAGTTTTTGGAGCGTGGTTCGAAGCGTGTTGCATTGGCGATGTCCACTCCTACCTTTGAAATAGATTATACGTTTAGCCCAAAAATAAAAACGAAAAATGGCTTAGATACTTTCGACAATTTTCATAGATTAAAACTCAAAATAAGCCAAAGACTGACCACCAGAGTTGGTCGCACAGATTATACAATTACAGGCGAAAGAGTGTTTGGCGTAAATAGCAATGCTTTTTTGACTCGACATAGAGGAAATGGCAATATTTTGCACAACCGACATTTATACAATTCGTGGAGCGACGAAGGCTATATGAGCGATGTTTCGGCTTCTTATTGGATACGTCACCGCTTCGATGGTTTGATTTTTAATGCCATTCCGTTGGTCAGAAAAATGAAATTGCGAAGTATTTTATACTCAAAAGGCGTTTATGGAAAGGTTCTAAATTCTGATTTGGCGGTCGCAAATCCTTTAAACGGTTTTTATGCAGAAGCTGGTGTAGGTGTAGAAAATATCGCTAAATTTTTGCACGTTTATTTCATTCAACGCATGACTCAACTCGACGACCCTGCGGTGAGTAAATATGCTATCAAAATTTATATTTCGCCTTCTTTCTAACAATGATTCGGACATTTTTTATAACAATTTTCAGTTCAATAAAAAAACACCTTTGGGCAAGGGAAGCATACTATTTTTCAGCTCAAAAGGCTATAAAATTTGCAAATATTGGCTGCCTTAGCCTAAAAAAAATGTATAAATGTCAGAACTATTGTGAAAAAGAAAAATCATAAAAAAAGCGACAAACAAAAATTCTTGTTTGTCGCTTTTTGTTTGCTGAGAAAACTAAAAACTCATTACTAAAAATCAAAAACTATTATTTATTCTTTCTCAAACACCAACACTACTTTATTAAAATCGGCAGCAGCATTAATCACTTGTCTAAAGTTTTCGTAATCTTCTTTTGGCAAGCTAATATCACGATAATATTCTTTGGCCGTAATAGTCACTTTATCATTTTCAATCGTAAAATCGGAAATAAAAGCATTTACTCTTTCGCTATTTTTTTCAATACCTTTATTGATTTTTGCATCACCCAAACCCTCTAGTTTATAGCCTTTCGGAATGGTAAAGCTAATTTTTCGCTCATAATAAGTTGGATAATCCATATCAATCGGATTTTGCCGCTCATGTTCCTGATACAATTCCATTTGTCCACCAATAAGGTGTCCGACTTTAAATAGATAACTATCGCCAGCTTTTTCTATTAAAGAAGGCGTTTTTATTTTGCTATCTACATACAGTTTTTTGTTGCTAGGAGCATGTTCAAAACCATTGTTATGCACTTCTATTTCTTCGACCGAAGCATCTTCTATACCAGAAGTAACTCTAGTTTTCAAAAAAGATTCATCTCTATATTGCAACAAAAAACGAAAATCATTGGCACGGTAGCCCGTCCAAGCATGACGCATATCGACATCAACCTCAAAATTTTCATTAAAATTGACCATTGCTTCTACCTCATTCATGCTATATTCTGCCGTTGGCATTGGAATAAACTTAACTTCTGTTTGCCCATTTTTAGCAATAAAAACGCCGTAATTGTTGGCCAAATGATAAGGTGCAGCTCCATATCTATAAAAAACGAGTGGACTAATATATTTTTCACTAGCATTTATAAAAAATACAATATCGGTAAAATTTGCCCACGAAGCAAAGTTTTGGTCAAAACGAGAGCTATTTCTGTCGCTCGTTACCACAAGTTCATGCTCAATTTCGGCTTCTGCCAAAAAAGCTGCTAAAATGCGACTCATGCCTATTTCGTTGGCATACTTATTGGACAAAATTCTGCTGACGCTCGTAAATTCTTTGCCAGACCCTTCTTCGGGACTGATAGTGCTTTTTAAAAAGTTTTCTATTTTTTTTACTTTTTCATCTATATCAAGTTTTTTTAGCTTTAGCTTTTTCAATTCTTTTTTGACTAACTTAGCTTCATCTTCGCTATAATCATATATCAGGCTTTTGAAGGTTTCGGCAGCAAGTTCCCAATCATACAATTTTTTTCCTAAAATCATTTCATTGTTATAACTCAATTTATAATCTACTTTCATCAAATTTGCACGATAAGTGCTATAACTTTCTTCCGATAAAAAGCCAATATTTTCGGCTCGTGCTGTCAAAGTGCGTATCGAATCACTTTTTTCTAAGGCTAAGTCTGGAAAATCATTGTAACTTTTGGCTTCAAAAATTAAATTTTTGGGCGAAATTATTGTCAATAAACTTTCTTTTACAGGAGCATCTGCCTGCATATATTCACGGCCATAAGGGTCGCTCACAGGTGCTTTGGTGGTATAAAAATATTCTATTTCGCCACCTTTTTCGATACCTTCTATTGCGAAAATCTTGAGATTGCCCCACGAATTGACATTTTCAACTTCTTTGATATTTTCTTGGTTAATATTAGTAATTGTTCCACTTGGCGAAATTGCTCTTGCTTGCAATACCACAAACTCAGTTCGCTCATTCATTGGCACAAATACTTTATTAAACATTTCTATCGCTTGGTCAGTATTTACCTTTACGATTTTATGCACCGTTTTATACAAATAGAGTATGTCGTCGGTTTTGTAAATATATTCTAATATTCGATTTTCCTTAATTACAATAGACGATAAGTCTTTTTCATGCTCTTCCAATTGATGTAAAATAGGGTTTTCAGTCCATTTGTAGTCGCTATGCGTATATTCTGTTGCTTGCAATGGAGCTACAAAAAAAAATAAACACAGAAAAATAGAAAAAAAGAGATGTTGCATAGTGTTTTTATTTAAAAAAATGAGTCAATTAAGTAATTAGTAATCAGACAAAAATAAACAACAAACTGTGGTAGCTAAGGAATAGAAAAATAGTAAATATTATATCTAAACTTGTTATTTTTACGTTTCTAATATTTATAATATCTAAGTAATTATCTAAAAAATAAAAATATTTAATTATGAAATCAATTTATCTTGTTTATCTGCTTATTAGCGTTTTGGCAAGCTGTTTATCTACCAAAAAAAATATAGATACACAACATATAGACGCACAAACAGATACGATAGTAACATTAACAAAAAACACACCAAATAATAGTCAGGCTTTCATGCCAGATATTGTGCTTGGAGCAGAACGTTTTGCAGAATATGAACGTTTTTTAGCAAACAAATCAGTTGCACTTGTAGTCAATCAAACATCAATGGTTGGCGATACGCATTTGGTCGATATTTTATTGAGCAAAGGCATTGCTATCAAAACCGTATTTGCTCCCGAACACGGTTTTCGAGGCAAAGCCGATGCTGGAGCTCATGTTTCCGACTCAAAAGATGCCAAAACAGGCTTGCCTATCGTATCTTTGTATGGCAAAAACAAAAAACCAAGTGCCGAGCAGTTAGCCAATATTGATGTGGTAATTTTCGATATCCAAGATGTTGGTGCAAGGTTTTATACTTATATTTCAACGATGCACTATGTGATGGAAGCTTGTGCCGAAAACGACAAAAAAGTGTTAGTCTTAGACCGCCCAAATCCGAATGGACATTATGTAGATGGCCCTGTTTTAGATTTGAAATTTCAATCTTTTGTTGGTATGCACCCTATTCCTATCGTACATGGCATGACTGTTGGCGAGCTTGCACAAATGATTAATGCAGAAGCATGGCTCAAAGGTGGAGTTCGCTGCGATTTAAAAGTTGTGCCTTGTCTCAATTATACGCACAAAACTCCTTATGAGTTACCGATAAAACCCTCTCCAAATTTGCCAAACTTGCGTTCTATTTATTTATATCCTTCTTTGTGTCTTTTTGAGCCTACTGTTGTGAGCATTGGACGTGGCACAGATAAGCAATTTCAAGTTGTAGGTAGTCCAACAAAAAATGAACAAGCGACTTTTTCGTTTACACCTGTTAGCAAAGAAGGAGCAAAATATCCGAAACACGAAAACAAAATTTGTTATGGACAAGATTTTAGCAGTTCTGCTACTGAAGATTTTCGAAAAAACCAATTAAATTTATCGTGGTTAATTGCTTTTTATACCCATGCTAATGATAAAAAAGGTTTTTTCACAAGTCCAGATTTTTTCAACAAATTGGCAGGCAATGCTGTTTTGAAAGAACAAATTAAAGTAGGTTTGCCAGAAAGTCAAATTCGTCAAACATGGCAGGCAAAGTTACAAATTTTTAAAGATAAACGCAAAAAATATTTGCTATATGCTGATTTTGAGTAGTTTATAATAGTGATTTTTTAATTATGAGTTAAATGTTTCACATAAAAAAAGGCTAACCTATCACTAAAATAGGTTAGCCTTTTTTTATCTAAAAGAAATAAAATGTAAGATGGTAAGCCTCAATACATAAGCTTTTTTTCTAAAACCAAGAAGTGCCATATTGTTGAAATGGCCATGGAATAGAAATCAAAATCAATAAGAGACCAATGAGATAAAAGATAAAAGTTGTTTTAAATTTTTGGGTATCGTTTTCTGTTCTTTTTGCTTTGCTAAATCCTATTGTGATAAGAATGATAGCCAACAACATAAGGCTAATATGCTCTATAAGAAAAAATCTTGCTACGGCATCTTTCATAGAAGCAGCATCGAAAATAACTCGTGGGCTAATGAAATATAAAGCAAAGCCAACAAGTAGCTGAATATGAGTAGTTACCATCGCAAATACATTTAGCTTTCGGTCGCCTGCCTCAAATTTGCTACCATTTCGCCACTTTTTAAAGGCATTTCCGATAGCTAAAATAAGACCAATGAGTACCAGCCAACGTAGGCCCGAATGTGCATGAGTTAAGATATTGTATAACATAATTTTTTTTTTGAAATAAATGAAAGTTAGAAAATAAAGGGTAAGTATCTAAACAAAAATAACATCTCGTTGAAACTAACACCTTTATTTTCAATGCGTTAGCAACTAAACAAATACTTGATTAATATCAATAGTTCGGACATTTATACATTTTTTTATCAAAGGCTTAAACATACTATTTTTTTAGGCTAAGGTGGCCACTATTTGCAAATTTTATAGCCTTTTGAACTGAAAAATAGTATGTTTCCCTTGTCAAAAAGCGTTTTTTTATTTAACAGAAGATTGTTATAAAAAATGTCCGAATCATTGTTAATATAGTACTTGGTGCTTAAAATATTATTTTTGCAGGCTCTTCACATAAGCCGTAACTGCTTCCAAATCAGTTTTTTTCAGAATTTTGCCATAAGCCAACATTTTTTTGTTTTTGCTGCCTTCTGCTATAATCGTCTTTATTTCGGTTTCGCTCAGTCTTGAAGCAGTAAGGTCTTTTGCCCCTGCCAACTTAGCATTGCCATTTTTGCCGTGGCAAGCCAAACAATAGGTTTTATAAACAGTTTGTCCATTTTTGAATGCTGTGTTTTCTGTATTAGCACCTTTTTTTGAAATATCTTCATTTGAAGAAGTACTGTTGCAAGCCGAAAAAACATATATGAGCGAAAAAATGAGAATAGTTACTGCGATTTTTTTATTCATAAACACTAATTTTTGGTGGTGTAATATATTGAGTGATTGTTGTTTTTCAATACTATTATATTTTG